>DXFK01000136.1 GCA_019114495.1 Candidatus Blautia stercoravium | reverse complement strand
GTATGGCAATGTATTGCCTGAATATGGTATGTATCTACAATTTCAATTAACTGTTGAAATGCTTTCCAATTGTTCTTCAGCATATAAGGTGACCTGGCAATATCAACATGATGAAGTTGAACTCCTTTTTCTGTCACCTCTTTCTCATCAAAGAGGTAGTGCATATCATAGGTGTTGGAGGCATAATGAACTTTATATCCCATAGATTGTAAAATTCTTACATTTTCCATCTCAAACTTGTCTAAAAAACCACCAGTTGTTGCCAAAATTAATATATTTTTCCCCATAAAACAAATTTTACCCCCCCCGAAAAATTTCGAGGAGGGCTCCTTGTTTTAATTTCTTTATAATCTTTTTATATGATACAACATTTCTGCGTATTTTTCATCTGTTTTTCACAAAATCATTAATTTTTTTCATTTTTTATGTTTTGTTCCATTTTCTACCTATTTTTTTATATAGATTGACTAATTCCAGGCTCAATTACAAGCAAAAAAGACAAACCATACACCCCCGCTGCTGTCATAGCTTCTCTTCGCCTAAAAATTCACTAGATTTCAATATTATTCAGTTCTTCATCATTCTCTGTCACTTCATGCTTATACCCCACGGTTCCCGCCACCACATATTCGTGGAACTTAGGCTCATAGTAAAACTCTTTCACCAGAGAGAAATTTACAATCTTCCCAGTGCTTTCCACATGCATCAGCGGCCCGGTACAGGGGATAATTTCGTCTCCGATTTTAATATGCTCCTCATCATAAGGTACAATAGGCAAATCCTGACGAATCAAATCCAAAATATTTTTCTCAATTTCTTCCAAATCAAAAGCAGGCTTGTCTGCATAATTAATCATAAATCCATGCTTAATACCGGAGCGGGTCGAGCGGGGACGCTCAATATCCCGGACGCAGTACCCAAACAAATCCTCCGCGCTGTGGGCCATTTTCCGGTAAACCAGAGACTTAAAAACTATATCCGCAATGTTTCCCGGCAAAGGTCCAAAAAGAGACGGTCTTGTAACAATTACTTCTTCCCCGATTCCAATGAGTAAATCCGCATTTCTCTTTAACACCGGATACAGGATTTCAAAATGCTCTACAATCACCCGTTTCTGCTGGCTGGTCACATGATGGACAGCCTCGGCAATCCTCTCCAGAGACACATATTTCATAGCTGCACGCACATCCACATGAAAGGTTCTGGGAGTGTAAAAACCCACATCATCTGAATTCAGAAGCGGCATATCCAGAATATCGTATTCATCGTCTGATTCTACCGTCTGAATCCCGGGAAACATGCCTTTAATGAGCATGCTCTTTCCCGAATCCTTTGCGCCGATAATTCCGATAATCCGGTCAAATGGATTCAAATACATCTGGGTAATCTTCATGCCCAACTCCATAACCCTGCGGTTTCCCCTCGGCGCAAAAAAGAAATTATAAAGGTTACATTCATGTCTTACATTGTTATAAATCATAGAAATACCCTCATTCCATTCCCAATTAATAGTTATTTCTATTTTACCACAAATCAGACAAGAAAGCGTCTATTATTTCCAGTTTTTATTTCAATCATCCGCTGATAATCTGTTCTCCTGCAATATGTCCGCTGTACTTTGCGTTTCCGTTCACAGTAATGTAACAGGTTCCCTTGACTATTCGTTTGTGATATAATAAGTATTATTTTACAAAATACAGCCAAATGGAGAATACACTTATGGATATGAAAAATTTGAATTTAACCGTAGACGAGCTGAAAATCCTTGCGGAAAATGGACAGCGGGATTTCATCTATGGGGTGGGCTATTACTATGAAAACGGGATTCGCACCTCTGTGGACTACGGACAGGCTGCGCTATGGTATGAAAAAGCAGCAAAAAAAGACCATGTAGAGGCAGCTATGCACCTGGCGCTTCTCTATGCCCAGGGCAAGGGTGTGGAAAAAGATGAGAAAAAAGCCTTTTTCTACATGAATCAGGCTGCAAAAAGCGGAAACATGAATGCCCAGTATAACATGGGGCGCTGTTACGAAGAAGGGATTGGCACAAAACCCGATATTTCCAGAGCCTTCGACTGGTATAAAAAGGCTGCCGCCCAGGGAGATTTTCGGGCTATGTGCTGCATGGGCGCACAGTTTCTCTCAGGAGAAACCATTCCCTATGAACCGGAGAAAGCCTTCCAGCTTTTTGAAAAAGCGGCAAACGGCAATATTCCGTCAGCTCAGTATAACCTTTCTGTCCTCTACCGCTACGGAGAAGGAGTGGAAAAGGATATCGAGAAAGCTGATTTCTGGCGTATGAAAGCTGCACAGAACGGTTTCCGCCTGGCCATTGATGAGCTGGAACACCCGGAAAAAGAAAATTCCTAAGAAAAGCTCCCCGCAAAGACAGCTTTACCGCCCTGCGGGGAGTTTTTCTATTCCTTCAATCCTGCATGTTTTAAAATTTCCTGGATTTTTCCGGTCTCTTCTTGTGCAGCCGGCAAAAGAGGCTGGGCACACACCGATTCCATCTGGATACCGCGCACTGCCATAGCCTTCTTAATGGTAGGGATAAACTGCGGTGCCACATCATAAATGGCCATCAGGCTGTCAATTTTCTGCTGACACTGTGCCATCTTCTCCAAATCATCATTTCTGGCTGCTTTGACATAAGCGGAAGCCACTTCCGGAGCAAAATTTGACAAACCAGCCACACAGCCGTCTCCTCCCGAAAGTACGTTGTGTCCGAAAAACTCGTCAAATCCAGAATATACCATAAAATCCGGAAACTCTTTTTTTACTTTCTGAATAATAGCTCTCGTATGCCCCATAGTGGCTACCGTATCTTTAATCCCCACTATATTTTCATGTCCAGATGCCAGCTGGTATACCAGTTCCGGGGAAAGGTCGTGCCCTGTACGGTCCGGAAAATTGTACAAAAGTACAGGTCCCTTCACCCTCTCTGCCAATGTATCATAGAAATGCAGAATGGCACTGTCCGGCAGGCTGAAGTAGTAAGGAGAAATTACCATTACGCCGTCAGCCCCCTGCTCTATGGCATAATTAGACAACTCCACGCAGGTCTCAAATTCCATATGGCAGGTTCCCACATAAAGTGTAACTCTGTGATGAATGTGTTTTACAGCCTCCCGAATCATGATTTTCTTTTCTTCCAGGGAAAGTGCAAAAAACTCTCCGATACTGCCAAACAACAAGATACCGTCCATACCCCCATCTATGAGAAAATCATAAATTCTTTTATTTGCTTCGATATCTATATGCCCCTCTTTGTCCAGGGCTGTCACTGCCGGTGTAATCCATTTTGCCTTCATAATGTTCCTCCCTATTCTTCGTATCCTGCACCCTCCATGGCAGAAAGTGCATGTCTGGTATAACGTCCAAACATCCCTTTCCTTTTGGGTAGGGGGATGATGCCTGCCTGACTTCGTTCTTTCAAAACCTTCTGAATCTCTTCCTCGGGCAATTCCTGTCCCTGGATTCCCACAACGTTCAGATAACGCTTTTCCACACTGTATTTCAAAATGTCCCCCGTTTCAATAAATGCCAGCGGGCCTCCTGCTGCCGCCTCCGGAGATACATGTCCAATAGCTGCTCCTCTGGTAGCACCGGAAAAACGTCCGTCTGTAATTAATGCCACGGAACCATTGAGCCGTTCATCGCAGACAATAGCTTCTGTTGTCATCAGCATTTCCGGCATTCCGCTTCCTCTAGGGCCTTCATAACGGATAACCAGCATATCTCCAGGATTTATGCTGCCCTCTACCACAGCCTGATAAGCTTCCTCCTCGCTGTTATACACTTTTGCCGGACCTTTATGTTCCCGCATTTCCTGCGTGCAGGCAGAATATTTGATAACAGCCCCGTCTGGTGCCAGATTTCCCCGCAAAACAGCCACAGAACCTTTTTCTTCTGCTTTTTCCACTGGGAAAATAACCTGCTCTCTGTGTAAACCATAGTTGTGCAGATAACCGACATTCCGTTCAAAAAAGCCGTCTTTTTGAATCTCTTCCAGATTTTCTCCCAGCGTTTTTCCGGTTACGGTCATCACATCCAAATGCAGCATATCCCTCAGCTCCAGTTCTACCATAGGAATCCCTCCTGCAAACCAGAAGGCTTCGGTTAAGTGCTCTCCGCTTGGAGTAATATTTCCCAGATGTGGAACTCTATGGTTGATTTCATCGAAAAGCTCTGGTTCCAGATAAATTCCCAATTCTCTTGCAATTGCAGGCAGGTGCAGAGTGGCATTGGTAGAACCGCCGATGGCGCTGTGCACCACAACGGCATTCTCCAGTGCTTCTTTTGTGAGAATATCACTGACTTTTATGTCTTTTTCTACTAATTCCATAATCTGGCGCCCTGCTTTTCTGGCACAGGCCAGAATGTCCCGCATAGTAGCCGGCATAAGCGCTGAACCGGGAAGCGCCAGTCCCAATGCCTCAGCCATACACTGCATGGTACTGGCTGTTCCCAAAAACGTGCAGGCTCCGCAGGAAGGACATCCTGTTTTCTTATAATCCCGGATTTCCTCTGACGTAATGGCATCTTTTCTCTTCTGGCGCAGGGAAATATTCCCTGCCACTAAAGAGGTTGTCATATTAGGTCCGGGGCGCATACTGCCGCCAGGGATAAAAATACTAGGAATATCCAGGCGGGCAGCCGCCTTTAACTGTGCAGGAATAGACTTATCACAGGAAGCAGACAAAACCATTCCGTCCCAGGGATACACACTGCCATGTACCTCTATCATATCGCAGATAGCTTCTCTGGAGGCCAGAATGTAATTCATACCATCATGTCCCTGGGCGCAGCCGTCACAGATATCCGTGGTGTGGTACTGAGCGGGAAATCCGCCTTTTTCAAAGACTCCATATTTTGCCTGTTCCATAAGTCCTGCCAGATGAACACTGCCGGGATGACTGTCTCCAAACACATCCTCCAACAGTATCTGAGGTTTTTGAACATCCTCTTCATCCCAGCCGGACCCCATCTGCAAGGCGTCAAACTGCGCCCATAAAAGCCGCTGGGGTGCACTTTTCTGTTTTCTATTCATACTTATCCGCCTCCGGTTCTCCCTGTGACAATAGACTTTTCCCTGTAAAATCAAACAGATTCATTATTTCATGTACCCGCCTTTCATGGGAGAAACTGCATGTTCAGAAAATATTTTCAATACGCCTTTGCCGTATTTTAATGGCTTCGGTGTCCAGTTTTTCTTACGTTCTTTTAAAATTTCCTGGATTTCTTCTTCTGTTTTCTTTTCTCCTGCAATTCCCACAATGCGAAGTACACGGTTTGGAATATTCACCTCAATCAAATCGCCCTCTTCTACCAAAGCAATAGGACCGCCCTGGGCTGCTTCCGGAGAAATATGTCCAATAGCCGGGCCTTTGGAGGCTCCGGAAAATCTTCCGTCTGTCAAAAGTGCAATGGTCGCACCCAACTCTTCATCGGAAGCAATGGCCTCTGTGGTATAGAACATTTCCGGCATTCCGCTTCCCTTTGGCCCCTCGTAGCGGATAATCACAGCGTCCCCCGGGTTGATTTCATGGGTCAGCACAGCATGAATAGCGTCTTCTTCGCAATCAAAGGGACGGGCCTTTAAGGTGGCCTCAAACATTTCTTTTGGAACAACTGTATGCTTAACCACTGCTCCGTCAGGACACAGGTTTCCGTAAAGAACGGCAATGCTTCCGTCTGTGCCGAAAGGCCTATCAAAGGGGCGAATGACATCTTCTCTTTTTAAGCCCACTTTTGCAAGATAGGCATCGCATTTGTCATAGAAGCCGTTCTTCTTTAAGTCTTCCAGATTTTCACCCAGTGTTTTTCCGGTTACGGTCATCACATCCAGGTGCAGCATATCTTTAATTTCTTCCATAATTGTCGGTACACCGCCTGCATAGTAGAAATACTGTGCAGGCCACTCACCTGCCGGACGGATATTCAGAAGGTAATGGGCTCCTCTGTGGAGTCTATCAAAGGTATCTCCGTCAATTTCAATGCCAAATTCTCTTGCAATAGCCGGCAGATGAAGAAGAGAGTTGGTGGAGCCGGAAATTGCTGCGTGTACCATAATTGCGTTTTCAAAGGATTTCATCGTAACAATTTTGTCTGGTGTCAGATTGTGTTCTGCCAGCCATACTGCCTGTTTTCCGGCTTCTTTTGCCACTTTTCTTAAGTCCGGGCTGGTAGCAGGCATCAGGGCGCTGCCCGGCAGCATTAATCCCAGCGCTTCTGCCATAATCTGCATGGTAGAGGCTGTTCCCATAAAGGAGCACGCACCGCAGGATGGGCAGGCATGCTGCTTATAGTAAGTCAGTTTTTCTTCTGTGATTTCTCCGCGTTCACACATTGCGCTGTATTTTCCAATCTGTTCCAGCGTCAGCAGGTCCGGACCCGCGTCCATAACGCCGCCTGTCACAACAATAGAAGGAATATTCACCCTTCCCACACCCATTAAGTGTGCAGGCATACCCTTATCACAGCTCGCCACAAACACAGCACCGTCAAAGGGCGTCGCATTGGCATGAATTTCAATCATATTGGCAATCATGTCTCTGGAAGCCAAAGAATAATTAATACCGTCATGTCCCTGAGCCTCTCCGTCACAGATATCTGTGGTAAAGTATCTGGCGCCATGTCCTCCCGCCTCTGCGATTCCTTCTCTGGCCTCTTCCACCAGCTCCAGAAGATGTCCGCTGCCCGGATGGCTGTCTCCGAAGGTACTTTCAATCATAATCTGAGGTTTTGACAAATCTTCTGCTTTCCAGCCTGTTCCCAGACGAAGAGGGTCTAATTCCGGTGCAATTCTTCTTAATTTCTGACTCCTTAACTCCATAATCATTCTCCTTTTCCATAAGTATTTGGAAGTTTTTTATAAAGTTTTCTCTCTTTCGCCTTAAGACATCATACGTCATATCTTCTTTTGTATTCTAGCACTATTTTTTCTTTGCGTCAAGAGAATCCATTCCCGAAATCTTAGTTCTTTTACAGAAGATTACCATAATCCAAAACAATTCCCGGCATTTTTCCTAAAGGAAAAGCCGCCGCATTACTGCGGCAGCTCCTTCATTTCCTCAATCTTCTCTTTATTATTCCGTAAATGTTCAACCATGGCTTCTCTGGCTTTTTGAGAATCATGGACGCGAATGGCATCCACAATCATTTGGTGAGTTCGGATAGTGTCCAGGGCCAGCGACAGGTCTGTAATATGAATAAACACAGACACACCTGCCTGAATCACAGGAATCAGCTTTGGCATTACAGAATTTTTGCTGTATTTTGCTACTTTTTCATGGAACTCAATATCCTTTTCCATGTGCTGCTTTCCCTGTCTGCAAAGCACCGCTACCTCATCCGCTGTTTTCTGCAGTTCCTCCACGTCTTCTTCTGTGGCTCTCTCTGCCGCCAGCGCTGCAATCTCAGGCTCAATAATCATACGGATTTCGTATAAATCCATAGCCAGCTTCTTTTTGTCTTTTACAAAAGCAAATCCAAAAGGATCATCCACAACACCCGGATGGAGGCACACGAAAGTACCTCTTCCTCTTTTTATCTCTACTACATTTCTGGATACCAGAATTTTTACCGCTTCCCGAATAGTGCCTCTTCCCACGCCAAGCTGTTCTGCCATTTCAAATTCATTTGGCAGTTTATCACCGGCGTGCAGAGCTCTGTCGGTAATCAGATTGGCAATCTGCTCGGAAACCTGCTCCGGCAGCAGTTTTTTATTGTTTTTCACTGACTCTAACATATACTTTTCCTCAATTTCATATAACTGCATCTCCATGTGAGTTTCTATTATAACAGTCTGCCAATGAAAAGTCTACTTTTAGTCCATAAGGAAAGAAAATAATACTGGTAAAATCCCTGTTTTCTCACTGGAAAGCCAGACAAACCGTCCCGATAACCATGCAGGCCAAGCCAAATACCGCTTCCTTTGACAGTTTTTCCCCAAATACCACTGCGGAAAACAAAATGGTAACCAAAATACTCAGTTTATCAATGGGCACCACCACACTGGCAGGCCCTTCCTGCAAAGCCCGATAATAACACAGCCAGGAAGCCCCGGTAGACAGACCGGACAGAATCAGAAAACCAAACTCCCCTTTCTCTATCTTCTTAACTTCTCTCTCTTTTCCCGCAGCAAACACCATAATCCACGCCATAAACAGCACTACTGTGGTTCGGACAGCCGTGCCCAGATTTGAGTCTATCCCCTGAATTCCAACTTTCCCAAGAATAGATGTCAAACTGGCAAATACTGCAGACAGGACAGCATACATCAGCCACTCTCTGCCTTTTGTGTGCTTTTTTTCCCCTTCTGCTGCTTTTAGTGCAATCATCAGCAGAGTTCCTGCACCAATCAAAACCACGGACAGAGCTTTTTTCCAACTCATCCCCTCTCCCAGAAATATCAGAGCCAGTACAATGGTCAGCACCGTGCTGGATTTGTCAATAGGAACCACCCGGTTAATATCTCCTTTTTGCAGTGCATGGAAATAGCACAGCCAGGAGGCCCCCGTAGACACGCCGGATAAAATCAGAAACAAAAACGTTCTGCCGCTGATTTCTGCCATGCCTTTTTCTGCTCCTGTCAGAAACACCAGAATCCAGGAAAACAGCAGTACCACCACTGTACGAATGGCTGTTGCCACATCGGAATCGGTCTTTCGGATTCCGCATTTGGCAAGAACGGCTGTCACTCCGGCAAAAAAGGAAGAACCTATTGCAAAAAATATCCACATATTCCTGTCCTCCAAAACAGTTTTAACGTTTTTTCCTTCTCATTATAACGCAGCCTGCCGTATGTGCAATAGCCTTTTCCTCACAGTAATGCATAAAGCACGCCTTCACAAATCATCAACTCTCTTTCCGGTTCCCAGTCAAGGGATGAAACTCGTTAAAATTTAAACAATTTTTATAAAATCTATATTTTTTTATTGATTTATTGAGGTAAATATGTATAATAGAAAAGAGAGCCAGGTTTTTGGTTTCTCTGAAAAGGAATATTAAGGGGGCCTGTTTTTCAGGCTGAATTCCGGCGATTATTATGAAAGAAAAGAGAGGTACATGTAAGATGGCAGAATTGAATTTAAGCAAGTACGGCATCACAGGAACAACTGAAATCGTTCACAATCCTTCTTATGAATTATTATTCGCTGAAGAAACAAAACCGGAACTGGAAGGTTTTGAAAAAGGTCAGGAAAGTGAACTTGGCGCAGTGAACGTAATGACAGGTGTATACACCGGACGTTCTCCTAAAGACAAATATATTGTTATGGATGAGAACTCTAAAGACACTGTATGGTGGACTTCTGACGAATACAAAAATGATAACCATCCGGCTTCACAGGAAGCATGGGCCACTGTAAAAGACTTGGCTATCAAAGAACTTTCCAATAAAAAACTGTACGTTGTAGACGCTTTCTGCGGCGCAAACAAAGATACACGTATGGCTATCCGTTTCATCGTAGAAGTTGCTTGGCAGGCTCACTTTGTTACAAATATGTTTATCCAGCCTACAGCAGAAGAACTGGAAAACTTTGAGCCGGACTTCATCGTATACAACGCTTCCAAAGCAAAAGTAGAAAACTACAAAGAATTAGGATTAAACTCTGAAACAGCTGTTATGTTCAACATTACAAGCCGTGAGCAGGTTATCGTAAATACATGGTACGGCGGAGAAATGAAAAAAGGTATGTTCTCTATGATGAACTACTACCTGCCATTAAAAGGTATAGCTTCCATGCACTGCTCTGCTAACACAGACTTAAATGGTGAAAACACAGCTATCTTCTTCGGTCTTTCCGGAACAGGTAAAACAACACTGTCCACAGACCCGAAACGTCTTCTTATTGGTGATGACGAACACGGTTGGGATGACAACGGCGTATTCAACTTTGAAGGCGGCTGCTACGCAAAAGTTATCGACCTGGATAAAGAATCCGAGCCGGATATTTATAACGCAATCAGACGTGACGCACTTCTTGAAAACGTTACTCTGGATTCCGAAGGAAAAATCGACTTCACAGATAAGAGCGTAACAGAAAATACTCGTGTATCTTATCCAATTAACCATATTAAAAACATTGTTCGCCCTGTTTCTTCCGCACCGGCAGCAAAAGAAGTTATCTTCCTGTCTGCAGATGCATTCGGCGTACTGCCTCCAGTATCTATCCTGACACCGGAACAGACTCAGTACTACTTCCTGTCTGGATTTACAGCAAAACTGGCTGGTACAGAACGTGGAATCACAGAGCCTACACCAACTTTCTCCGCTTGCTTTGGCCAGGCTTTCCTGGAACTGCACCCAACAAAATATGCAGAAGAGCTTGTTAAGAAAATGGAACAGAGCGGCGCAAAAGCATACCTGGTAAACACAGGATGGAACGGAACAGGAAAACGTATTTCCATCAAAGATACCCGTGGTATCATCGACGCTATCTTAAACGGAGATATCTTAAACGCTCCTACCAAGAAGATTCCTCACTTCAACTTTGAAGTACCTACAGAACTTCCTGGAGTAGATTCTAACATCCTCGACCCACGCGACACTTATGCTGACGCTTCCGAATGGGAAACAAAAGCTAAAGACCTGGCTCAGAGATTCGTTAAGAACTTCGCTAAATACGAAGGAAACGAAGCTGGCAAAGCATTAGTTGCTGCTGGTCCTCAGGAATAATTTCTGAATGATTTAAGATTTTTATAAAAAGACTGCTGCACAGCACACGGAACACTTCCGTCAAATGCTGTTGCGGCAGTCTTTTTCTGTTTGTGTAATCACCTGTTCAAAAAAGGAATCCAAAGACAGTTCCGGCTCTTCTGCTGTCTTGGATTCCCCTTTCTTTTCCCATAATTCTGGGATTATTTCATAAGCACTTCTCTATATTTTTCCACCATGTCCGCATACTCTGCTTCTGTCAGAGTTTTTTCAGCAGGATTCATGGCAAAGGTCCCTCCCCATTCATACTGGTCTTTATACTTCGGTACCAGATGAAAATGCAGGTGGTGCCCTGTATCTCCGTATGCTCCGTAGTTCACTTTATCCGGGCGAAACAACTGATGTACAGCCTGTGCCACTTTGTTAATATCTTCCATATAAGCTGCTCTCTCTTGTGCTGTCAGCTCTGTAATTTCGCTCACATGTTTCTTGTGGGCTACAATTACTCTTCCCGGATGACTCTGTTCTTTAAACAGATATACTTTGGAAGCCTCCAGTTCACATATTCTAATTCCGAAGGCATCTACCAGTGTTCCTTCCATGCAGTACGCGCAATTTGTATCTTTCATGCTTATCTCCTTTTCTCCTTACATTCTCTCCGGGGCGTCAAATCCCAGCAAATCGATACAGGTTTCCAGGACTTTCTCTGTCAAGGCCAACAGACGAATCCAGGAAGTCTGTTTACTTTGGTCTTCCTCTGCCAGAATTCTGGTGTTGTGGTAAAAGCTGTTAAAAGCGTTTGCCAAATCATAAATATAGGAGCAGATTCTATGAGGTGCTTTTTCTTCAAAAGCAGGTTCAATAATGGAATTGAATCTGGAAAGTTCCAGCATCAATGTCTTTTCACTGTCACCGACTGCTCCCTGAATACTTCCCTGTTCCGGATTCTTTCCTTCTTCTGCGTAACGGTTTAAAATGGACTTGATACGAACAATGGTATACAAAATATACGGACCTGTATTTCCCTCAAAAGAAGTAAAACGGTCAATATCAAATACATAATCCTTGGAAGCCTGGTTAGACAAGTCTCCGTATTTAATGGCAGATAATCCAACCAGCTGTGCGGTGTGCTCTGCATTTTCATCTTTTACACTGCGGTTTTCCACGATTTTCTTGTACATTTCCTCATTGATCTCTTCAATCAGGCGTTCCAGACGCATAACACCGCCTTCTCTTGTCTTGAAAGGCTTTCCGTCTTTTCCGTTCATGGTACCAAATCCCACGAAAGAAAGCTTTGTATCTTCATCCACCATGTTTGCTTTCTTTGCGCAGCGGAATACCTGTACAAAATGCAGTTCCTGACGTTTGTCCACCACATAAATAATTTCGTCCGGATGAAAATCTTCCATACGCTGCACAATAGTTGCTAAATCAGTGGTATTGTACAGAGATGCACCATCTGATTTTAAAATCATACACGGTGGAATTTCTTTAGTGTCAGAGTCCTCTTTCACGTCTACCACCAGCGCTCCCTGGTCCATATACGCGTATCCGTTGTCTTTCAGATATTTTACCATATCCGGAATGTAGGCATCTGCGTCAGCCTCTCCTTTCCAGAGGTCAAAATCTACTTTTAATTTGGCATAGTTCTTCTTCAAATCTGCCACAGACACTTCCATAATGTGTTTCCACAGTGCACGATACCCTCTTCTGCCCTGCTGCAGCTGCAGAGTGGCTTCTAAGGCTTCGCTTTTATAAGCTTCATCTTCTTTGGATTTGCCGCTGGCTGTGGGATAGATTTCCTCCAGCTCGCTTACGGTAAACGGCGCTTCTTGGGGATATTCTCCTTCATAACTTTCATCAAAGTATACCAAATTCGGCTGTCTTTTGGAAAGCTCTGTAATAATCAGCCCCATCTGCAGCCCCCAGTCTCCCAGATGTACATCACCAATCACTTTATGTCCCAGAAAACGTCCCATTCTCTTAATGCTTTCACCGATAATTGCGGAACGCAGATGTCCTACATGGAGCGGTTTTGCCACGTTTGGTCCGCCGTAGTCAATGACAATGGTTTTTGGCTCTTTACTCTCTTCTACAGACAGCTTGTTATCTGCCAACATGTCATTTAAGTACCCTGCCAGATAGTCTTTGCTTATCTTGATATTGATAAATCCTGGATTAACAGCCTCTATGGTTTCAAAGATTTCACTGTTCTGCAGTTTTTCCACCACATCGTTTGCAATCATAATGGGGGCTTTTTTATAAGTTTTTGCTGCCGCCATGGCGCCGTTGCACTGGTATTCACAGAGGTCCGGACGATTGGAAACCGTTGCCTTTGCAAATTTTTCATCATATCCGGCTGCCAGAAATGCCTCTTTTAATACTGATTCTATATGTTCAACAATTCTCTTCATGTACTTTTACTCCACTTCCACTTTTTTTGAAACTGCTACTGCAAGAGCGCCCTGTCCAATATGGCAGGCTACACTTAAAGACAGAGGATCCATGTGCACAGGCATACCGGGGAACTGCTTTTCCAGTTCTTCCTTCCACTCCAGCGCTTCCTCAGGATTTCCCGCATAAGCGGCTTCCAGACACATCAGGCCTTTTTCTGTATATTGGCAAAATCTGCCTTCCAGGTCTGCCTTCATAGCCTGCAGCATGGTACGCTTCGCCTGTTTCTTTCCTCTGGCTTTGGAGAACGCATCCAGCTTGTCCCCCTGAATCTGAAGAACCGGCTTTAAATTCAGCACGGTACCAAGGGCTGCCGCCGCAGGTGTGATTCTGCCGCCTTTTTTCAAATATTTCAATGTTTCCAATGTAATATAAATACTCGATTCTCCCGCTTCCCTTTCCAGAACTTCCTTAATCTCTGCCGCACTCTTTCCGGTTTTTGCCAGAGCCATGGCATCCATAACCGACTGTCTCTGAGTTACAGAAATGCGCTGATTATCTACCACCTGCACTTTTCCGTTAAATTCCTTTGCCAGGACAAAAGCGGTCTGACAGGAATTGCTCAGCCCGCTGGACATAGGAATATGCACAATTTCCTCACAGTCTTTCAGCAGTTTTTCCCATGTTTCTATAACATCTGCAGGAGAAGGCTGAGAGGTGGAAATAGCCGCATCCTTCTCCAGATGTTTGTAAAACTCCTCCTGAGTAAGTGTGATATCTTCAAAATATAATTGTTCATCAATATAAAATGGCATAGCAAGCACAGTGATTCCCAGTTCCTCTGCCTGCTTCTGGGTTATGCCGCTGTTGCTGTCCGTTACAATTTTGACTCTTGTTTTCTCCATGGTTTTGAGCTCCTTTTCTATTTTAAGTCGCTAGTTTTAATGATACCATAGAGCCTGTTTAAATACAATCCTTTTTTACATTCTCCGCAGGGCTTCAATAGGACTTAAATTCGCCGCTTTAATAGAAGGCAGCAGTCCGAATACGATCCCAATAACCGTAGAGAACACCACAGCTCCTACGGCTGCCGGAATACTGATAACCATGGGAGTCCCCGACATTTTGGAAATTCCTACAGACAGAATAATTCCCGCAAACACACCTAAAATTCCACCGATACTGGTCAGCACAGACGCTTCTGTAAGAAACTGCCCTAAAATTCTGCGTTTATTGGCTCCAATAGCTTTTTTTAAACCGATTTCGCCTGTTCTCTCCGTCACAGACACCAGCATAATATTCATAACACCGATTCCTCCTACCAGAAGTGAAATACTGGCAATCCACAAAAGCTGACGGTTGGTGCTCTCGCTAATTTGCTGCAGGCCTTTGGCCTTTTCCATTATATCCTTTGCCTCATACATTATCGTACCTGTAGAAGAGGTAATAGATTCATTTAAAATGTCGGCCGTCTTCTTTCCGGCTGCGCTCATCTCTTCCGGAGAAGGCGCTTTAACAGAAACCATCTGTGGCTCATCATACTGATATACCACCGGCCAGGTTGCAGATGGCATGAGGACTACTCCCCCACTGCTGCTGTGATAGGTATTATATTCTTCTATATTGTTAATCACAGGCTCAAATTCTTCTACTTTTTTAATAATTCCTGCCACGGTAAAGGGTTCTCCCAGAATTTCCACAGTTTTCCCTACTTCGTCTCCCTTTTCAAAGAGACTGCCTGCTGCAGTTTCATCCATGAGAATCACTTTGTTGAAATTCTCATAATCCTTATCTGAAAACCCCCGTCCGCGGATTACCTGATACCCGCAGGTATCCAGATAGTTTCTGTCAATGCCCAGCACATTCCCTCCATTGATGCTTTTATCCTTATAATAAATCCCGCTGGCATACTGCCTTGACTGATAAAGCGTTGCATCTTCCACTTCTTTTAAATCCAGAATTTTTTCCTTTTGCTCCTGTGAAATCACAGGCACACCTTCCGGGATTCCCTGATATTCAATCTGATATTCGCTTCCGTTGTCGCTCAGATAAATATCAACCACATTGTCCCCTTCACCGATAAGATTTTTCTTAATCTGTTCATTTGTTCCTTTAATAGTAGACACAATGGATATCAAAGAGGCAATGCCTATAATAATACCCAGCATGGTCAAAAAGGAACGCATTTTATGTGCCCAGATTCCCTGGAAAGACAATCTTATATTTTCAATCATGTATCTGCTTTCCTTTCTTAATACATATTGTAAAGTTCTGAAATCTCACTTCTCTTTACTTTTGCCCCGTCCTTTACCTTTTTCCCATAGGGAAATGCCAGATAGTCTTCTTCGGTAATGCCTTCTTTGATTTCCACCAATTCTCCATAAAAAATCTGGCCGGTTTTTACTGTCTGCTTTTCCAGCTTTCTGTTTTTCCCTTCTTTGTATACAAAATCTTCTCCGTCTTTGTTTCGGATAAACTGTTTATTGATAAACAGTCCCTGAATACTATTGTCTGCCTGAGGAACATCCAAACTTACACTTTCGTTATCCTTTAGCCCTGTGCTGTCCTTTATAAACGCTGTAAATGGATAATAAGACAATTCCCTGTCGCTGCCCATAGAATAATTGTCCTGGGGATAAGGCGAGACTTCTTTGACTTCTGCCTCAAATCCTATCATGGATTCATATCCCATTCCGGTCAGTATCTGCCCCGGTTTTACCTTATCCAGTACATTTTCGGCCACCACACCCTGTATGTAAACACCACCACTGCTTTCCACTACAATGAAGGGCTCTCCGTCAATTTCTCCCTTTGCAGGATCTCCTACTGTTTTTACTACACCGTTTACCGTACTTTTCACGGTTTCTTCCTGAAGCTGCTGTTCCACCTTCTGAATTTTCAGTTGGGCGTCTTTAATATCCAACGCTGCTGTGGAAATTTCTCTTTCTTTTTCTCCAATGGCTTTTTCCAGTTCTGCTTTGGAATAACCACCGATAATGTCTTCTTCCGGCATCATATCTGCCATACCGTCAGGCAGTTCCTCCCAGGTATCATCCTGGGATTCCTGCGGAAGCAGTTCTTCCCACTGATTTTCCCCAAGCCTGGTGGCAAACCAGGCAGACGGCTCTACACCGTTTTCCAAGATGCTTCCATCCAGTGTCATAGAAGCCAGAAGCACACCATCTGTGCTGTCCTCACTGCGTACTTCTAAAATACAGGAATACGGGTCTCTCACCCGTTCCCCGGATTGGTCAAAGCCTGCAAGCTGGTTCAGAAAAGCGCCCTGAATCAGCACATTCTGTTTACACAGATAAACATCATAGTCGCTGTTTTCCCCCATTCTTTTATAAGGAATGGCATTTTCTATAATGGCATCGTCATCCGGAAATTCGGTACTGGGAAGTGTCACATCACGGTAAAGCCTCTGGTAAGCACCGGAAGGTTTTTCTGCATCCGGTGTTTCCTGGGAATTTCCATTGTCCGGAGTGTCTTCCCCTTCAGGAGGTGTGACGGATTCTCCGCTGCCTTCTTCTCCCTGGTCCTCAGATGGATTCTCTTCCGGCGGTGTCACGGTGCCGTCATCTGTTCCATTTCCTGCTCCTGTATCTTCGCCCTCCGGCTTCTCCGGGTTGGAAGGTTTTTCCGGAGTCTGTTCTTCCTCTCCCTGGGTTGTCTGAGCCAGCGTCCAGGATTGATCAGCCTGGTATAAAGGCTGTAATTCATAACTTTTCTTTGTCGACGCCATCTGGCTCTTATCTTCTTTTAATTTCTTCAGTTCCTGCTCCAGTCCTTTTTTCTTAATTTCCAATTGTTGCTTATTTAACTTTTCCATTTCCAAGTCCAAATTTACCAGCGTCATATCATAGGATAAAAGGGGGTCACCTTCTTTTACCTCCTGCCCTTCTTTTACAAAGACCTGGGATACAATCTGCTTGTCTGCAAGATGTACCTGCTGGGATATGTTGGAGGAAACAGAGCCTTCCAGACTAAGCATATCTCCAGATACTGGCTGGGAAATCTCATTCATAGAATACACGCTGACCGTTGCTTTCTGCAGCTTTGTCACTCCAAACCAGATACCTGTCCCGGCTAATAAAATACCTGCCGTACTGATAACCGCTATTTTTATTTTCTTTTTATCCATAGCTTTCCCCTTTCTTTCAGATTCCCGGAAGGAAATTTGTTTCCTTTGGTGCGCTACCTAATGCTACATCGTTTC
>DXFK01000135.1 GCA_019114495.1 Candidatus Blautia stercoravium | reverse complement strand
CGGTGTTAAGAACTAAAGTTTTGAATATACTAACATAAGAGAGCAGGTTAAGAATTCAGAAGCAAAGGAGTGGAGACCATGAAAATCAGTACAGAATGCAGCAGAAAATTTAAAATCAAAGAACCGGGGAGTGCTATTACACATTTTATAGGTTGTGTTATGGCATTGCTGGCAGCGCTGCCGCTGCTTATAAAGGCGGCCAGGGAACCGGACAGTATTCATATGATTGCCATGAGCATTTTCATATTGAGTATGATACTTTTGTATGCAGCCAGCACCATTTATCATACAGTAGATTCTACGGAAAAGGTGAACCGGAGACTGCGGAAAATGGATCATATGATGATTTTTATTTTGATTGCCGGAAGTTATACGCCGGTGTGCCTGATTGTCTTGCAGGGGAAAACAGGGATTATGCTTTGTGCAGCAGTGTGGACGGCTGCATTCATCGGAATTGTTGTTAAGGCTTGTTGGATTACCTGCCCGAAATGGTTTTCTTCTGTGATTTATATTGGTATGGGATGGCTGTGTGTATTTGCTTTTGTACCCATTGTACAGTCCCTTTCCCCGGCGGGATTCGGCTGGCTTTTGGCAGGGGGAATTATTTATACCGTGGGTGGAATTATCTATGCGCTGAAATTACCGTTGTTTAATTCCGAACATAAAAATTTTGGTTCCCATGAAATTTTTCATTTATTTGTCATGGGCGGCAGTATATGTCACTTTATTGTAATGTATTTCTTTGTAATGCCGATTCATGTGTAAAACAAAATAGAAATGTGGATAGCAGGGCTTCTGAAAATGTCAAATGTGGATTTTCAGAAGCTCTGTTTATGTCTATTTAAAAAAGTTCTGGCGAAATTTGTGAGGGGAGATACCCACCTGTTTTTTGAAATGATTACAAAAAGAGGGAGAATCTTTAAATCCGCAGGAAAAAGCAATTTCTGTAATTGTATAGGTAGCAGAGGACAGCATTTGTGTGGCGATTCGTATGCGGTGCTGCGTCAGGTACTGCTTAGGTGAAAGCTGTTCTTCTTCCATAAAAATCCTGTATAAGTAGGTGCGGTCAATTCCTACATGGCGGGCAATATCAGAAATTTTGATATCATATGAATAGTTGTTTTCAATGTATTCCTGGGCTTTTTGTAAATATCGGTGTGTGAATTCCTCCCGCTTCCCGTCAACGGTATTTCGCATATGAGAAAGCAGAAGAAGCAGACTTCCTGTAAGCTGAAGCTGATTTCCGTGGGAATTCCGGAAAGATTGCAGCAGGAAGTCCATAGAGCTACAAATCTGGGCTGTTTTTTCCGGAACACTGTTCAGAAAAACAAAGGAATGGGAAAAAACAGTTTGGCGCAGTGTCTGTTTACAGTTTTTTCCGTCAAAGCCTACCCAAGCATAGGTCCAGGGGTTTTTCTGGTCTGCTTCGTAATAGGTGGATTCCATGGGAGGAATCAGAAAAGCGTCTCCCTTGTGAAGGGAATAAGTAACACCGTCCTTTCGGTAAAAACCTTTGCCCTCTAAAACTACATGAAGCAGATAGTGAGGGCGGACAGCGGGGCCAAAGGAATGACCGGGCTCGCAGTTTTCTTTTCCACAAAAATATACGGACAGATAAGCCTGTTCCGGTGTTATATCTTGATCCATTTTTGACTCCTTTATGCAACAAATCAACAATTTTTAAATACAAAATCACATAGCAACATTTTCTATGAAATTATATAATAAACAAGAAAGAACAGCAATGACAGAATTCCGTTTGCGGCATTGACGGTGTTTTCAAAAGAGGACTATAATGAAAGCAGAAAACACGAAAAGGAGAAGAGCAGATGGACACAAAAATGTTGTTTTTTGATATAGACGGGACACTTATTGCAGAAGAAGACGGAAAAATGCCGGACAGTACAAGAGAAGCACTGCGTCTGGCGCATAAAAGAGGTCATCTTTTGTTTATCAACACAGGAAGGACAAAAAAGAGTCTGCCTAAGGAATTGCTGAATATGGAGTTTGACGGATATATCTGTGGCTGTGGAACCCATATTTTTCTCCGGGGAGAGGAACTTTTGGCAGCCAGACTTTCCAATCCCCTTTGCAAAGAAGTTGTAAAGGAAGTGCGAAGCTATCATGTGCCTGTTTTTTATGAGGCTTCTGACGCCATTTACATGGACAGGGAAATGCCTGAACTGGAAAAATGGGAGGAAGTGGCACGAAGCACTTTCCAGATAGAAGGAAGAGACATTGAGGAAGTGCTGGCAAGCGAGAGTCTGGTATATGATAAACTGCTGATTATCCTGAAAGAAAAGGGCACCCGGCAGGCCCTTCTGGATTATTTGTCCCGGTATTTTGTCTGCATAGACAGGCTTCATCATATGTATGAAGTGGTGCAGAAAGATTATTCAAAGGCAACGGGAATCCAGTTTATCTGTGATTATCTGGGCGGAAAAAAGGAAAATTGTTATGTGTTCGGAGACAGTGAAAACGACAGGGCTATGCTGGAGGCTGTGCCAAACAGTGTGGCTATGGGAAATGCCGAACAGGCAGTAAAAGACATCTGTTCTTATGTAACAACACCCATTAGGGAAGATGGAATCTACAGGGCAATGAAACATTTTGACCTGATTTAAAAGGAGGCAGAAAAATGGCAATCAGTTGTAATAATCAGATATTTTCTCTTCACACCAAACATTCTACTTATCAGATGAAGGTAGACAGAGATTTTCTTATTCATACATATTATGGACCTTATGTGGGGGACTCGGATATGTCTTACCTGGCCAGATGTATTGACAGGGGCTTTTCCGGAAACCCGGACGGAATTACGGATAAGGGATATTCGCTGGATACGCAGCTTTTGGAATATCCTTCTTACGGAACCGGGGATTTCAGAAATGACTGTCTGCGGGTGGCTTATGCAGACGGCAGTCAGGTGACGGATTTAAAATATGTCTCCCATGAAATAAAAGAAGGAAAGTATGGGTTGGAAGGGCTGCCTGCCATGTACCAGGGAGACGAAAATGTGCAGACATTGGAAGTGGTGCTGCAGGACGTATACAAAAATCTGGAAGTGATTTTATATTACGGTGTGTTTGAAAATCTGGACGTCATTACAAGAGCCTGCAAAATTGTGAATAAAGGCGAGGATAAGGTGAATCTTTTGAGAGCTTACTCTATGTGCCTGGATTTTAACAACAAAGATATGGATTTTGTACATTTCTATGGACGACACGCTATGGAAAGAATTATGGAGCGGACACCTCTTCATCACGGACTCCAGAGTGTGGGCAGCAGAAGGGGATTTTCCAGTCATCAGCACAATCCTTTTGTGATATTATGTTCGCATAATGCCGGAGAAGACCATGGAAACTGCTACGGCGCTTCTTTTGTATACAGCGGAAACTTTGCGGCAGAGGCAGAGGTAACACAGGCAGACTGTACTCGTATGACGATGGGAATCCATGACGCGCAGTTTAATTTTGAACTTCAGCCCCAGGAATCCTTTACTGCACCGGAGGTGATGCTTAGCTTTTCTTCAGAAGGACTTGGAAAACTGTCTCAGAATTATCATAAAGCTATTCGTTATCATATATGCAGAGGAAAATATAAGACGGCACGCCGTCCCATTCTGATTAACAACTGGGAAGCTACTTATTTCAACTTTAATACAGAAAAGCTTTTGGATATTGCCAGAGAAGCAAAAAAACTGGGCGTTGAAATGCTGGTTATGGATGACGGCTGGTTTGGCAAGAGAGAGGATGACGTCAGCGGGCTTGGGGACTGGTTTGTCAATGAAAAGAAACTGGGAGGAAAGCTGAAAGAGCTGGTAGACGGAGTAAATGAAATCGGATTGAAATTCGGTATCTGGTTTGAGCCGGAAATGATTTCAGAGGACAGTGATTTATACCGGGCACATCCGGACTGGGCTTTGCAGATTCCGGGAAGAGCTCCAACCAGAGGCAGACAGCAGCTGGTGCTGGACTTCTCCAGAGAAGATGTAAGAACCTGCATTTTTGACCAGATGTGCGCAATTCTGGAAAGCTCCAATATTGAGTATGTGAAATGGGACGCAAACAGGCATTTAACAGATGTATGGTCTGCGCTTTTGCCTGCAGATCGCCAGGGAGAAGTGTTCCACCGCTTTATCCTGGGACTGTATGATTTTCTGGAAAAAATCACACAAAGATTTCCAAATGTGCTGTTTGAAGGCTGCAGCGGCGGAGGCGGAAGATTCGACGCAGGCATGATGTATTATCATCCGCAGATTTGGTGCAGCGATGATACAGACGCAGTGGAACGGCTGGAAATACAGTATGGTACTTCTTTTGCGTATCCGGTTTCTACCATGGGTGCTCATGTGTCGGTATGCCCGAACCATCAGACAGGACGCAGCGTGTCCATGAAAACCAGGGGAGTTGTGGCTATGGCAGGAACCTTTGGTTATGAACTGGATATCACAAAGCTGTCAGAAGAAGATAAACAGACAGTGAAAGAACAAATTGAAGAATTTAAGAAATATTACGACCTGATTCAGAATGGAGATTATTACCGTCTTACGGATGACGGAAGGAAATCACCGTTTGTGGCATGGGAATTCGTTTCAGCAGACAAAAAGGAAGCCTTGCTGAATGTGGTAGTGCTGAGAACAAAGGCGAATCCGATTTTCCACACGGTATATGCAAGAGGCTTGGAAGCAGACAGGCTGTATCAGATAGATGGAAGTCAGGAAAAATTCTCAGGCGCAGCACTGATGAACGGAGGTTATCCGATTCCGGTTATGGGTGATGATTACCAGGCAGTGCAGATTCATCTGACGGCGTGTGAATAGGAGCAGGAGATAATATGCAGACAAAATTTCTGGAAAATGAATTTTGGTATGGCGGCGCAGTGTATGAGAGCTACAGACAACCTGTTGGAGCAGAAGATTCCGTGGTATGGGATTTCAGAGAAAATCCCACAGCCAATCAGATAATGCCGCTGTTTCTTTCCACAAAGGGAAGATATATATGGAGTGAGAAAGGTTTTCAAATTCAGTTTCACAAAGGAAAGATTCAGGCAGAGGGGGACTGTGAAATCCTTTTAAAGGAGGGATACGGTTCTTTAAGAGGGGCGTATCTGGAAGCTATGAAACAGCATTTTCCTTTCCATGAAATTCGGCTTTCTAAAAGATTTTTTGAAGCTCCTGTTTACAACACCTGGATAGAAATGACTTTTTATCAGGAGCAGAACAGGATTCTGGATTATGCCAGAGGAATTTTGGAGCATGGGCTGCCGACAGGAATTGTAATGATTGATGACGGATGGTCTCCTTATTACGGAAAATGGCAGTTTCGTAAAGATAATTTTCCGGAAGCCAGGAAGATGATAGAAGAACTTCATGAAATGGGATTTCAGGTCATGCTCTGGATTTGTCCGTTTATTACTCCTGATACCGTAGAATACCGGGATACCAGAGACAGGCATTTGTTAATAGAGACACCGGAAGGGAAGCCAAGAATTCTGGAATGGTGGAATGGATATTCGGCAGCACTGGATTTAACTAATCCCAAAGCGCTGGAATGGCTGAAAGGGCAGCTGGATGTCCTGCAGGAGATGGGAATTGACGGTTTTAAGTTTGATGCAGGAGATTCTTATTACTATACAGAGGGAGACCGGCTTTCTAAAAAAGCAAATACGGATGAACTTTCAAGGTTATGGGCGGCTTTTGGAGAGCAGTATGCATTTAATGAACTTCGTGTTTGTTTTAAGACGGGCGGATATTCTCTTATGCAGCGTCTATGCGATAAACACCATACCTGGGATGAACGAGGAGTAGGAGGTTTGATTCCCGGTATGCTGCTTCAGGGAATGACAGGTCATCCTTTTGGCAGTCCGGACATGATTGGAGGCGGTGAGTATATTAGTTTTCAGGAAAACAGTGGGAAATACTTTGATGCAGAATTGTTTGTCAGATATTGTGAAATTGCCGCGCTGATGCCGGTCATGCAGTTTTCTGCGGCACCGTGGAGGCTGTTGGGGGAAGAAGATTATGAGAAGGTACTGGCGGCCATGAGGGTGCGGGAGAAATATCTGCCTGTTCTTTTGGAAACTGTTCAGCATGCTTATGAAACAGGAGAGCCTGTAGTGCGCCATATGGAATATGTATTTCCGGGACAGGGCATGGAAAAGACCATGAATCAGTTTA
Organism: Candidatus Blautia stercoravium; assembly: GCA_019114495.1. Lineage (GTDB taxonomy): Bacteria > Bacillota > Clostridia > Lachnospirales > Lachnospiraceae > Blautia > Blautia stercoravium. Next base: position 26,054 of record DXFK01000135.1, on the reverse strand, counting down.
TGATAGGGGATAAACTGTTGGTGGCGCCGGTGACGGAAAAGGGAGCAGCATCCCGTTCTGTGCGGATTCCTCGGGGAAGGTGGAAGCTGGAGGATAAAATTCTGGAAAGCAATGGAGAAGAACAGGTCTTGGACAGCAGAGGAGGTCTTTTGGTGCTGGAAAGCATAGATGTCATAAAAAAGGATGAAAAGACTGATATAGAAATGTAGAAAACAAAGAGTCGAAATAGGAAATGCGGGGTATCCATGCGTTGTGTGATGTGGATACCCTGCGTTTTTAATCTTTTATATAGGGTTATCCCGAAGTTTTCTCCGCTGCATTCTCAGCCATACGCAGCTTTCGGGCGGTTTCTACTGTAGGGTAAGCTTCTAAGTTGGTATGAGGAATAGCTGTGGCGGCCACCATTTCGTGCAGAAAGTTTTCTACAGCACCAAACTGCACATACGTCATTCTGGATAAAAGGTCCGGGATTTTTTCTATCAGGCTTCGGTTCAGAAGCAGTTTAACGGCACCGTTTAGAGAAGTGTTTCCTGTTTGATGGATACGTTCCCGGGGAATATCGGGATACATACCAACGGTAACTGCGGATTCTTTATGGATATGAAGTCCAAAGGCTCCTGCCATATAGAAATTTTCCACATCGTCCACGGTTAAGCCTATTTGCTGCAGCAGGATTTGTACCATGGTGCTGGCAGCGGCTTTTGCTTTCAGAAACTCCTGAATATCCGTTTCATAAAACCAGAGTTTTGGCCCATAGCAGACAGCATATTCCTGTTCGTTGGGCTGCCAAACAATTTTATCTGACATTTCCGGTATCAGTTTTCCTCTGTTATCTACCCAGCCATTGAGATATAATTCTGCGAGTAAATCTACAATTCCGGATCCGCAGATTCCTACAGGCGGGACGTTGCCTAGAACAGTTAAAGTAAATTCTCCATGATTTAGCCGCACCTGGGTTACAGCGCCTTCAGCTGCCCGCATACCTGTGCGTACGGCTTCCCCTTCCAGGGCAGGCCCGGCAGCTCCTGCTCCGCAGAGGAGAAAGTCCCGATTGCCAATAACCAGCTCTCCGTTTGTCCCCACATCAAAGAATGCCTGAATCCCCTCTTTTTCCTGAATGTTGACATCCATAAGACCGCTTATAATATCGCCGCCCAGATAATTGGCTCTGGCAGGAACCAGATATACGGGGCAGGAAAGGGGCAGTTCCAAATCAGAAGCAGGGCAAAATCCAAGCTGGTCTGCCCATACGGCATAGGGAGAGGCAAAAATGGGAAGTGGGTCTAATCCTGTGAGAAAATGAATCATGGCATTATTGCCGGAAATTACCATGGCGCCGCACTGGAATACGTCGATATCTGTGCGTTTTTTAATATTTTCCATGCCCTCCAGAATGCTTTTTAAAGTCAGCAGCCGCAGTTCTTCCAGGTGGTCCGGGCGGTCTTTGGTATAAAATATCCGGGACAGAATTTCCAGCCCTTTATCCCGCTGGTGGTTTCTTACGCTTTCCTGGGTCAGAAGTTTTCCTGTATGGCAATCGACCAACTGCAATACAACGGTGGTACTGCCTAAATCCACAGCCAGTCCATAGAGTACAGAAGTGGTATCTCCGGCTTCCAGATTTGTAATAAGCCACTGAGAGCCGTCCCAGCTTAAAGAGACGGTGATTTTCCAGTCGGCCGTTTGGCAGACAGCGGAAAGCTGACGCAGAGATTTTACGGAGAAATGTATAGGCTCATTCAGTTTGGCAAGTGCGTCAGAAACGCGTACTTGTGCGGAACGGGAGTCGTCTTCTGTAGGCGGTATCAGTTCCAGATATTCTTTTCGACATAATCCAGTCATGGGTTTTCCTCCAGTCATTTATTTCAGTTGTTTTTCCAGTGCAGATAATTATTTATATCTCTATTTTGCATATCTTCCGGGAAGAAGTCAAGGGAAATGAAGCCTTACCGCCTTCGATTGGCCTGCGCCAGTTCCTGTCGGTATTCTTTAGGCGTCCTGTGCATATATTTTTTGAAAATTTTCGTAAAATAATTCACATCTGCAATCCCGCAGTACTGCGCGATATTCTGAATCTGCATAGAAGTAGAATTCAGAAGAAATACCGCATTTTCAACTCTTTTCTTGTTGACATAATCCGTGAGCGTCATACCTGTTTCTTTCTTGAACAGAGTAGAAAGATAGCTTGCATTTACATTGAGAAACCTGGCCTGTGCTTTCAAGCTTAAATCCGCAGTCAAATCCGAATCAATCCGGGTGAGTGTTTTTTGTACAAGGAGAGAAAATCCCTTCATGGAATGGTTTTTCACAAGCAGACAATATTTGTGAACCATTTCTTTTTGCAGAGCCGGACCGCCGTCGGGGGAAGTAATCTGTTCAATTTTCCGGGCAAATTTTGCGGACAGGTTATCAATGTGCAAAGGGTGTACACCCCCCTGCTCTGCAGCCTTTCTCAAAAGTGTGTTCAGAATAATACAGTAATTTTTAATATTTCGCACCGGGTCGGCCAGCCGCTGCTCTAAAAGGAGAAAATTGTTGCTGGAAAGAGCTGTTTCTGCGTTGTGCATAAGTCCCTGGGAAACCATGTGAAGCAGATGGTTTTCAGAGGCATAGCGTTTCTCCAGAACCTGTATACTGAGAAAAGCTTCTTCCGGTTCCCGGAAATCCGAGTCTGAGGTCACCGGAACCACACGTTCTGTCAGTGTGTTTTCTATGTATTCTACAGAAAAGTTTTCCGTGTTTTCCCAGATTTTTTCCCCAAAGGTGGTAGTGATTGCAAACAGCGTTTCCTCGTCTGTTAAAAAGGGCAGGTCGGAATAGTACTTGTTTATCTGAGTGAATTGCTTGGGATAGAGGGATAATTCTTCTGCAAAATTCAACAGCGTTTGCCGATTTATTTTATGGTTTACATAAGGACCGATAAGCAGGTATAAAAATTTGTCTTGTGTATCCGGAAGCTGCATGCAGATGTAATTGCACATATATTGGTCTTGTATGCGGAAAATCGTATTTGGGGTATTCAGACGCTGCAGGGCAGGTGTGAGAAATCGTGTATAATCTCTTTCATTATAGAGCAGGCTGCGAAGTCCCAGGTCAAAAACGGGCAGAGTATGGGGGATACCGCTTGCAGGCGCCTCTATGACCGTGAAGTTGATGTACAGGTTTTTTAGAAGATTTTTCAAAAAAGCAAATTCTGCATCGTAAAACATGAGATTCCTCCATAGAAAAATTTTCTTATATTATCGTAGAATTTTTAGTAAAATACAAGCGTATATAAAAATTATCCTGGAATAAATAAAAATATTACTAACGGAAAATAGGAAAAGCCATTAATATAAGAAATATAAAACCGTTGCGAAAGGAGTATGTAAAATGGCAGAAAAAATCAAATTGGAAGTTGGCGGACTGCAGGCGCTTCGCCAGATGAACCCCATGTTAATGAGCTATAACGTAGAATTTGCAGAGGTAACAGGAGGAACCTTCTGGAAGGCCTACACACCGGGACAGATTGCAGGTACAGAGGAGTTTTATGTAGAATCAACAACTGAGGGAATTGCAGCGATGTACCGGGATTTGATGCAGGTATACGCGCCTATCAATCTGTATGATGAAAAACTGCGTAAACTGGCAAAGGAACTGGGTCCGGTATGGGTGCGTGTGTCCGGTACCTGGGCAACAAAAACCTATTATGATTTTGACGGAACGACGAACGGAAAAGTTCCGGAAGGATACTTAAATGTGCTGACAAAAGAACAGTGGATTGGTGTTCTGGATTTTGTAAAAGAAATCGGTGCAAAACTGATTGTGTCTGTTGCCAACTGTCCGGGACTGCACAGCGCAGATGAGCCATGGACACCGGTGGAAGCAGAGAAGCTGTTTGGACTGAGCAAAGAATATGGTGTGCCTATTGATGCGGCAGAGTTCGCAAATGAGCCGAACATGATGGCGGACACAGGATTTCCAAAAGGATACACACCGGCAGACTACAGAAGAGACCAGGATTTATTCTTTACATGGCTGAAAGAAAACTATCCGGAATGTATCTGTGTAGGACCAAGCACCACAGGAGGAGATAACATTCAGTTCGGAAAGGGCAAGGGTGACAAATCTGCAGGCGGCATAGAGCAGATTGCAGAAGAAACCTGTGACTGTGCAGATTTAATGGAAGGTACAAAAGTACCCCTGGATGTATTCAGCTACCATTATTACAACGGAGTGTCTGAGCGTCTGGCTTCAGTTATGCCAACTGCTCATTGGGACGCATCTGAGGCCAACAGCGAGGAGTATCTGGCAACTGCTATGGAGTTTGCCCGCACTTATGTGCCTCTGCGTGATAAATATGTACCGGACGCTGAGATGTGGGTAACAGAATCCGGAGACGCTGGCGGCGGCGGAGATACCTGGGCATCTACTTACCTGGATGTCATGAGAACTCTGAACGAACTGGCTGGATTTTCCACCATTACAAATGGTGTGATTTTCCACAATACACTGGCAAGCAGTGACTACGGTTTCCTTGCAAGAGAAGTTTTTGACCCAAGACCAAATTACTTTGCCGTTCTCCTTTGGAATCGTCTGATGGGTGCAACTGTATTTGATACAAAAGAACCGTTACGCTACGGTGCACATGTGTATGCACACAGCCGCAAGGATGGAAAAGAAGGACTGGTATATCTGGTCATCAACAACAGTTTGGAAGAAGCAACACAGGTAGAACTTCCAAAAGAAGCTGAAGTTTACATGTTGGCTGGAGAAGGCGGCAATATGAGAGCTTCCGTTATGACCTTAAACGGAAATCCTCTGGTATTGCGCGAGAACAACGAAGTTCCTGCTATGGACCCGGTAAAAGCAGAAGGAACGCTGGAAGTAGCGCCAGGCTCCTGTGCATTTATCGTTTTATAAAACTGAGAATATACTTCATGTAAAGGCCCCTTTCCGGGTGAGCAAGCGAAGAAAAAATGCTTGCTTCCCGGAAGGGGGTTGTTTTTTGTATATTTTTTATTTTGGAATTGGATATACCAGATGCCAAATGTCAAAAAAATCCTAAAATCTTTAGAAATACTTCTAAATACCGATTAAATTACCCGAAATAAGCAGAAATATTGACAAAAACACAAGCAGATTATATAATGATAAAATAATAACAATCTTTTGGTATGACCAGATTGGAGGGTGAGGTGAAAGAATGAAAGAGTTTAAGGTAATTGAAGTGAAGAGAAGTATCTTTGAGGACAATGCTGCAGATGCAGCCAGACTCCGGGAAACGCTCAGAGAGCAGAAAACTTTTCTGTTGAATCTGATGTCGTCCCCGGGAGCCGGAAAAACCAGCACGCTAAAGAGAACGATTTCCATGCTGAAGGAGGAAATGCGTATCGGTGTTATGGAAGCAGATATTGATTCTGATGTGGATGCACAGAGCATTTTGGAAACCGGAGCAAAGGCTATCCAGATTCATACTGGGGGTATGTGCCATTTGGACGCGGATATGACCCGGCAGGGACTTCTGGAATTCGGCACGGAAGATTTGGATTTGGTGGTGCTGGAGAATGTAGGCAACCTGGTATGTCCGGCAGAGTTTGATACAGGTGCATGTAAAAATGTCATGATTCTGTCTGTGCCGGAAGGACATGATAAACCACTGAAATATCCTCTGATGTTTTCCGTGTGTGATGTAGTTCTGATTAACAAAACAGATGTGCTGCCATATTTCGATTTTGATATGGAAAAATGCAGGGAGTATATTCAGAAGCGAAATCCCAAGGCAAAGGTGATTCCGATTTCAGCAAAGACAGGGGAAGGCTTTTACCAATGGACAGACTGGCTGCGTCGGGAAACAGCGGACTGGACAAAGGAACATTAAGAATTAAAAGAAAAAAGAAGTAATAGGATAAAGAAGTAATAGAAAAAGAAAGAGGGTAAGACAAATGTTGTTTCAAATTTACGGAGAAAATGCGGGCTGGCAGCTTTTTGGCTGGCTTATGGTATTTGTATGTCTGATTTTAGTCAATGAAATTGCGCGCCGTTCAAAGGCAGGAGGGATTTTCTGTTTTCTGATTCTTCCGGCAGTTCTGACAGTTTATTTTATTTCCATTCAGGTTGGCGCAGCAAACGGAGCCGAATGGGCGCTGAACAATGACACTTATGTACATATGAACGGCTGGTTCCATTATGCCAAACTTTATGCGGCAACGGCAGGCTGTATTGGCTTTATGATGTTAAAGTATCACTGGGGAATTGGAAAAAAAGAATGGTTTAAGGTGTTCCCTTTTGCGATTGTAGCCATTAACATTCTCATTGCTGTGGGCAGTGATTTTGAATCCGGTGTCCGCGGCGCCATGGCTTTGGCTTCTCAGGGGGACCGCTGGTGGCTCTCTTCTGAAAATGTATGGCTTTACGGAGGCTGGTGGAACTGGGTCAACGGTATTGCAGGAATCCTGAATATCTTCTGTATGACTGGCTGGATGGGAATTTACGTTTCCAAAAAGAAACACGATATGCTGTGGCCGGACATGACCTGGTGCTTTATTGTTGCTTATGACATCTGGAATTTTGCTTATACTTACAACAATCTGCCCACACACACCTGGTACTGCGGTGTGGCTCTGCTTCTGGCGCCGACCTTTGCGGCTATGCTGTGGAACAAGGGCGGCTGGATTCAGAACCGTGCTAATACACTGGCTTTGTGGTGTATGTTTGCCCAGGTGTTCCCATTGTTCCAGGATCAGGGGAAATTTGCGGTGCTTCCGGTGCTGTATAAGGACGGCGTTATGGACGCAGCAGTCCGTCCGACCGCAGTGAATCCAACCATGCAGGGGGTCATTGCCATTTTGGCGCTGGCAGCAAATGTGGTTTGTCTTGCTGTGGTTATCAAACGGGCGAAAGAGCAGAAAAAGAACCCTTACACAAACGAAATTTTTACAGACCAGAGAGATTTTAAACTTGCTATGGCAAGAGCAGAGAAACAATAAAAATAATATAATATGAAGAAGGAGATTGAACTATGGCAGATTCCCTGTTTCCTAATCCTCACCCGGAAGAACCGTTTCGTGAGCCTATTGCCAAACTGGCAAAAATGATTACAGACAGAGCCCCTGTTGTACTGGGTATTGAGAAAATCACAAAGGAATCCCCGGAATATATCGGACTATCCGCTTTGTGTACGGACGAAATGGCAGAAATTGCCTTGAAAATGGGAAAACGTAAACCCAGAACCCTTGAGGATATGGTAAAAATCACCGGGAAAGATAAGACATATCTGGAAGATATGATGCAGAAACTGGCAGTTAATGGTGTCATTGAATACAACTGGGAAAATCCCAGGCACGAAAAGCAGTATGTGCTGCCCATGTTTGTGCCGGGCAGTGCAGAGTTTGCAAACATGAACGAGGATATTTTACGGGAACATCCGGAAATGGGACGGTTCTTTGAGCGCATGAGCCGTGTGCCTCTGGAAAAAATTACTCACATGGTACCGCCCGGCGGGGCTGGTGTCGGTATGCATGTTATTCCTGTAGAAAAGGCCATTCAGATGGAAAATCAGTCCGTGTCTGTGGAACATATTTCTCACTGGCTGGACAAATACGAAGGAAAATATGCGGCAAGTCCCTGTTCCTGCCGCCGTTCCCGCAAAACCTTTGATGAGGGTTGTGAAGATGACCCGGAAGGCTGGTGCATTGCTGTGGGCGATATGGCAGATTATGTGGTGGAAACCAATAAAGGGGGACGCTACATTACCAGAGAGGAAGTTATGGACATTCTGAGAGTGGCAGAGGAAAACGGCTTTGTACACCAGATTACCAATATTGACGGAGAAAATAAGATTTTTGCTATCTGCAACTGTAATATAAATGTGTGCTATGCCCTGCGTACTTCCCAGCTTTTCAATACGCCGAATATGTCGCGTTCCGCCTATGTGGCCCATGTAAAAACAGAAAACTGCGTGGCTTGCGGCCGCTGTGTGGAATACTGTCCGGCAGGAGCGGTGAAACTGGGACAGAAGTTGTGCAAAAAAGACGGCAGTAAGGTAGAATATCCAAAACAGCCACTTCCTTCCGAAGTTCCCTGGGGACCCCATATGTGGACAGAAGACTACCGGGACAAAAATCGTATCAACTGTTATGACACAGGAACCGCACCGTGCAAAACTGCCTGTCCTGCTCATATTGCCATTCAGGGATATCTGAAAATGGCGGCACAGGGCAGATATACAGATGCGCTGGCGCTGATTAAGAAGGAAAACCCCTTCCCGGCGGTGTGCGGACGTATCTGTAACCGCAGATGTGAAGACGCATGTACCAGAGGAACCATTGACGAGGCCGTTGCCATTGATGAAGTGAAGCGTTTTATCGCTGAACAGGATTTAAAGGCAGAAACCAGATACATACCAAAGAAAGTCGTGCCTTCGTTGAAAGGAGAATTTTCCGAAAAAATCGCTGTTATCGGCGGCGGTCCGGCAGGATTATCCTGTGCGTTCTATCTGGCTGAAAAGGGCTATAGGCCTACGGTTTTTGAGAAGAATCAGAAGGCAGGCGGCATGCTGGTCTATGGAATTCCTTCTTTCAAGCTGGAAAAAGACGTGGTGCAGGCGGAAATTGATATTATCAAAGAAATGGGCGTAGAAATCAGAACTGGCGTAGAAGTGGGCAGAGATATTACTTTGGACGAACTTCGCGCACAGGGCTATCAGGCGTTTTACATTGCCATTGGCTGTCAGGGAGGAAAGCTGCCGGGTATACCGGGACAGGAGGCAGACGGAGTGATGACAGCGGTGGATTTTCTGCGGGCTGTGGGCGAAGATAATACCTATGTGGTTTCCGGCAGGACTGTAGTAGTAGGCGGCGGAAACGTAGCCATTGATGTGGCAAGAACCAGTATGCGCTGCGGTGCGGACAGTGTTTCCATGTACTGTCTGGAAAGCAGAGATATTATGCCTGCGTCCCAGGAAGAAATTCAGGAAGCAGAGGAAGAAAAGGTATCCATTCACTGTGGCTGGGGACCAAAGGAAATTCTCACGGAAAACGGCAGAGTGAAGGGCGTTGTGTTTAAAAAATGTGTATCCGTAAAAGATCCGGACGGCCGCTTTAACCCCATGTATGATGAAAGTGAAACCATAACCGTGGAATGTGACCATGTTTTTATGAGTGTGGGCCAGAGTATTCTTTGGGGAGATTTATTAAAGAATGAGAAAGTGGAACTGGGAAGAGGAAACGGTGCAGTGGCAGACGCTGTGACTTATCAGACTGCACAGCCCGATATTTTTGTGGGCGGAGATGTGTATACAGGACCGAAATTTGCCATTGATGCAATTGCAGCAGGAAAGGAAGGCGCTGTGTCCATTCACCGTTTTGTACAGCCTCACAGCAGCCTGACTATCGGACGAAATCGCAGACAGTTTGTGGAACTTAACAAGCAGGATATTCTGGTGGAAGAATATGACAATTCCAGCCGTCAGATTCCGGGATATGATAAAAACATTGACAGGAAGGCTTCTTTCCGGGAAGCGAGACAGAGCTTTACCGAAGAACAGGTGAAAAAAGAAACAGCCAGATGTCTGGGCTGCGGCGCTTCCGTGGTAGATGAAAACAAATGTATCGGCTGCGGTATCTGTACCACAAAGTGCGAATTTGATGCCATTCACCTGTATCGGGAAAACCCGGAGTGCAGTACCATGAGAAAGAGTGAAGACAAGCTGAAATACATTCTTCCATACGGGGCGAAGCAGGCCATTAAGATTAAGTTCTCCAAAAAGAAATGAGACGGAGGAAGGAATCATGCATGAACTTGGAGTTGTTTTTCATGTAATAAAAACCGTTGAGGAAGTGGCAAAAGAGAACCGAATTACAGAAATAGAGGCGGTGACTCTTCAGCTTGGGGAGGTTTCCGGTGTGGTGGAATCCTATCTGCAGAACTGCTGGAAATGGTCAGTGGAGAAGAAGAGCCAGATATTAAAAGACAGTACCCTTTTAGTAGAACAGATTCCGGCAGTGACTTACTGCGAAGACTGTGAAAAGACGTATCCCACCGTAGAACATGGAAAAATTTGCCCTTTCTGCGGCAGCGGGCACACGTACCTGAAGCAGGGAAATGAATTTTTAATAAAGGAAATCAGCGGGTGCTGATAAAAGATAGGGAACAATAGGCTGTCCTATTAATGGGACAGCCTATTGCGTTAGGTCAGATTTTGCTATTCGTAGTAAATTTTTCTGCTTCCGTCAATGCTGTCTCTTATGGATTTTTCTATCCAGGCCACAGCGCCGTTTAGGTTCCGGTCTTTTAAAAAAGTCCAGAGTTTATAAGTGTTTTCGTACAGGGCAGGTATGCCGTACAGAATACAAAAGCGTTCCCACAGGGAAGTCACCGCTACCTTAAAGGAGCAGAAAATCAGGGGAATCAGAGTGTTTCCGGAGAGCAGGGCAAATTCGTGCTGGAATTCATAGGCAGCCCACACGGCCTGATCGATAGTCTGAGCCGCGCCCAGGCGTTCTACGATTTCCCCCAGAAAAGCAATTTCTTCATCCGTGATACGGTCTGTGCACAAGGCTGCAGCAAGGGTGTCCAAGGCAATGCGGACTTCCAGAATAGAGCGTATCTCTTCTTCCCGCAGCCGTCCGCCGTTATAGTTCATAATAGCCAACAGAGTTTCTACGGTGCCGTTTCTTCTGTAATCCGCCACATAAGTGCCGCTTCGCGGCTTTACTACCAGAAATCCTTTCTTTTCCAAATCAGATATACCGCCGTTTACCACAGCGCGGCTGACCTGCATTTCCTGGGCCAGCTGTCGTTCCGGGGGCAGTTTTTCTCCTACCGGCAGTTTTCCGGATAGAATCATCTGTTCTAATTGTTGTACAAAAAGTTCCCGAAGAGAGGGAGAACTGATTTTTTCAAACTCCATGAGAATCCTCCTTTTCCAGAAATGGCTTAAACATCCGGTAAAACAAAAGGGAATTGATGTAAGCAGTCAGCCCGAATCCGAAGAAAAACCAGCAGCAGGCATACAAAGGCATTAGTTTCAAATCCTGATAAGTCATATACATAGGTAAAATGGAAAGCACCGCGATGACCAGAGTGGAAGGAAAATGCATAAAGGCAAAGACGAAAGCATTTTTTACCAGATTGAGAGTGGTATTGGCAAAGGCGGCGATGACCGGAAAAATATACAGGAAAAAGAGAACGAAAAGTCCTGCAATTCCCAGTGAAATATAAAAAAGTATATTTGCTGCCGGGTTAGTGCTGTTTTGCAGAAAGTTTATATTCAAAACCAATATCAGCGTACCTGCCAGAAGACAGATCCAGACAACCAGGGACTGGATAAAGTTTTCCTTAAACGCCCGGAAAAAAGTCTTAACTGTCCCATTGTTGTTTCCTTTTACTGTGCGGAGCATGCAGTGGTAAAGGGCCGTAAGGGCCGGTCCTATCGTGGCAACGGGAATACAGCACAGGATAAACAGCAGATTGGCAATGATAATATCTCCGATTTTGTTAAGAAAAATATGCACGGGATTTTCTTCATTCAGTAAATTCATAAGCGGTCCTTTCCGGCGAAAGCCATAAATTCTATGAGGTATTCTAGCATTAATCCGTGGGAAATGCAAAGAAAATCTCCTGTAAAAGCAAAAGGAAAAGCAGGCAGAAAGAAAAATATGGAAAAATGAAATGGCATCTATGGAAAAATGGAAGGAAGGTTGTGGAGAATACAAAATTATAGGTGGAAATGATGAAAAAGATAAAGAAAAACAGTTATTAAACAAAGGGAAAAAGAAAATATATTGGGAAAAAGATGTGTGAAAGTGGAAAATACGACAAAAAATTACGCAATATGCACAAATAAATAACATTTTAACATATGTGCAAAACATATATCCATTTAACATAATTCCATGTGCAACTATAATAACCATATCAGCCAACAAGATATGAAAAGTTGGTAATATGACGAAAAAGCATTCAAGGAGGAAGAAAGTATGAAGTTTAAGAAAGTGATGGCATTGGTGTTGGCAAGCGCAATGGTATTTTCCATGGCAGCATGCGGTGGTGGCAGCGGCTCATCCGGGGGTACGAATAAAGAAGATTCCGCTGACAGCGGCAAATCTGGTGATGGTGTTGAATTATCTGTTTCTATCTGGGATCCAAACCAGGAGCCAGGTATAAAGGAAATTCTGGCAGATTTTACAGAAGAGACAGGCATTAAGACAAAACTTACTGTTGTAAAATGGGACGAGTATTGGACCATGCTGGAAGCAGGTGCACAGGGCGGTTCTCTTCCGGATGTATTCTGGATGCATTCCAATGAAAGTGAAAGATACATGTCCAATGACATGCTTCTGGATTTGACTGATAAAATTGCAGAAAGTGACAAAATTGACCCGGAAAACTATCCGGAAGATATCTGGGGACTGTATACTTATGATGACAAATATTATGCAGTGCCGAAGGATGTAGATACCATCGCATTGTGGTATAATAAAAAGATGTTTGATGAAGCTGGTCTGGCTTATCCTACATCGGACTGGACGTGGGATGATGTATCTGAAGCAGCCAAGAAATTGACAAAGGATGACGGCAGTCAATACGGGCTTGCAGTAAGAAATGATAACAACCAGGCTGGATATTACAATCTGATATATGATAACGGCGGATATATCATCAATGAGGATAAGACAAAATCAGGCTGGGATGACCCGAAAACCATGGAAGCCATGCAGACGCTGGAAGGCTGGATTAAAGATGGTGTGATGCCTTCTATTGAAACGATGTCCGAGAACGGTGAAGATGTGCTCTTCCAGTCCGGAAAAGTAGCTATGGTTCTCCAGGGTTCCTGGATGGTTGCGGCTTACAGAGATAACGAATATACCGCTGCAAACTGTGACCTGGTAGAACTTCCGAAAAATGCTGAAACAGGTAGAAGAGCTTCCGTATACAACGGACTTGGATGGGCAGCATCAGCAAATGGTAAGCATACAGAAGAAGCATGGAAGCTGTTGGAATACCTGGGCTCTAAAGAGGCACAGCAAAAACAGGCAGAACTTGGTGTTACCATGTCTGCATACAAAGGAACCTCTGACGCATGGGCAAAATCTGCTGACTTTAATCTTCAGGCATACTTAAACATGATGGATGATATGGAAATCAGACCTTATTCCAAGACAACAGTAACCTGGGAAAACGAAGACAACGAAATTTTAAAGAGCGTTTATATGGGTGAAAAGACTATGGAAGAGGCATGCAAAGCAATGGCTGACCAGATGAACGAAAAACTGGCAGAAGAAGGAAACTAAGCTTCGGCATAAGAGTTTAAGTAGATGATAGTCAAACCAGGGCTGTCGCACGGATATGCGGCAGCCCTATGTTAAAAAGGAGTGATTTGCGTGGCAAAAAGAGGAAAACCCGCACACACGGGCAGACGCAGAAGTGAATTTTTGTGGGGGTGGTTGTTTATTCTCCCGACCGTAATTGGATTGATTATTCTGAATATTATCCCGATTTTCCAGACTGTGTACCAAAGCTTTTTCAAGACGGGAGATTTTGGTAAGGGCAATATTTTTATTGGATTTGAAAATTATACAAAGGTTTTTGGAGATGCGGAAATATGGCAGGCTCTGATTAATACCTTTAAGTATGCAATTATAGAAGTGCCGTTTTCGATTATTCTTGCACTGGTGCTGGCTGTGCTTCTGAACCGCAAGATGAAAGGGCGTTCCGTATACAGAACCGTTATCTTCCTTCCTATGGTTGCAGCTCCGGCAGCGGTTGCTATGGTATGGAGATGGCTGTTTAATTCCGATTTCGGACTTTTAAACAATATTTTCCACTTGAATGTAAAATGGATTTCAGACCCCAAGATAGCAGTGTATTCTATTGCAGTTATCGGTGTCTGGTCTATTCTGGGTTATAATATGGTGCTGTTCCTGTCAGGACTGCAGGAAATTCCTCATGACTATTATGAAGCGGCGGAACTGGACGGAGCAACTGGAATTAAGAGCTTTTTCCACATTACCGTGCCGCTGCTGTCCCCGACCATTTTCTTTGTACTGGTGACCCGTGTCATTGGTTCTCTTCAGGTATTTGACCTGATTTACATGGTTATGGACAAGAGTAACCCGGCGCTGGAAAAAACCCAGTCTCTGGTATACCTGTTCTATAAATATGCGTTTATCAATAAGAACATGGGATACGGAGCGACAATTGTGGTAGTACTTCTTGTAATTACAATGATTATTACTGCATTACAGATGATTGGACAGAAAAAATGGGTATTTTATAATTAAGGGGGGAGCAGAATGGATAGCATGGAAACAAAAAAGAAAGTCGTTACGGCTGTCATACATATTGTCCTGATTCTGGTGTCGATTACGATGCTGGTTCCGTTTTTGTGGATGATACTGACGGCATTTAAGTCTGTTACGGAAGCAACTTCTGTAGACCCCTTTGTAATTTTTCCTAAGGTGTGGAGAACAGATGCGTTTAAGGCTGTTGTCAATAACATGAATTTTCTGCTTTTGTATAAAAATACACTGCTGTTGATTTTCTTCCGTGTAGTATGCGCGGTTGTGACAGCGACTATGGCGGGATATGCTTTCGGACGGCTGAATTTTAAGGGAAGGGATTTCTGCTTTTCACTGGTATTGATTCAGATGATGGTTCCGGTACAGATTTTCATTATTCCCCAGTATTTAATGGTCAGCAAGATGGGTATGCTGAATACAATTTTTGCCCTGGTATTTCCGGGTATGGTTACTGCATTTGGTACGTTCCTTCTGCGCCAGGGATACATGGGGCTTCCAAATGATTTGGAGGAAGCGGCCAGACTGGACGGCTGTAATATCGGTCAGACATTCCTGTACATTATGGCGCCTCTGACACGTTCCAGTATGGTGGCGCTGGGAATCTTCACAGCAGTGTTCGCGTTTAAAGACCTGATGTGGCCCATGATTGTCAATACAGATAAGGATATGCTGGTATTGTCCTCTGCACTTGCGAAAATGCAGGGACAATATATTTCCAAGTTCCCGGAGTTAATGGCCGCTTCTCTGATTGCCTGCGTTCCTATGATTATTATTTATGTGATTTTCCAGAGACAATTTATCGAAGGCATTGCTACCAGCGGCGGTAAATTATAAAATACAGCAGCATACCATGCGGAAAATACAATGGACAGAGAACGTTTAAATAAAAAACAGCAGAGATGTTGTACCATTGCCATTTGTTCTGCAAAAGGCAGAGCAATAGAGCCTGAGGTAAAGGAGTGGAAAATTTGAGTCGTACAGTAGGATTTACCAGTCATGCCAGATATAAACTTCTGGATGATTTGCAGAAAGATTCTGTAGATTTGTGTGTGGCATACTGTGGATGGGAATACTGTAACCCTGGTTATCGCTTCGGACCAAATAAAAGAGAGGCGTATGTCCTTCATGTTATAAAGAAGGGTAAAGGAAAACTGGAAATGAATAAGAGGGTATACGAACTGTCGGCAGGAGATGCATTCTTTATTCCTCCGGGGGTGGAAGCATGGTATGAGGCAGACCGGGAAGACCCCTGGTGTTATATGTGGGTCGGGTTTGTGGGGATTAAAGCAGATGAGTGTATGAGCGGTGCAGGTTTTTCCCACAGAAATCCTGTCAGAGAAGTCCGATGTATCCAAGAGTTAGGTGGGTATATAGACCAGATGCTGGAAGCACATCAGCTTACTTACGAAGACGAGTTAAAGAGGAATGCCATGCTGTTTTTATGCTTTTCCGCACTGATGGAAGATTATCGGAAAAATTTTGGAGGAGGGAGTATTTCTGTCAATCATCCATATCCTGGTTCCGTATACGCCAAACATGCTATGGAGTACATCAAACACCATTACAATGAGTCGGTAAAAATCGGGGATCTGGCAGATTTTATCGGGGTAAACAGAAGCTATCTCACCAGCAGTTTTAAGAAAACTGCGGGCTGCTCGCCTCAGGAATTTTTGGTAAACCTGCGTATGGATAAGGCTAAATCTTTGCTGAAAAAGACGGATTTGTCTATTCATGCAGTAGCCAGCGCAGTGGGGTATACGGACCAGCTGGCATTTTCCAAGGTTTTCAAAAAGCACTGTGGGAAAAGTCCGCGCATGTACCGGGAAGAGAAAAGCGAACTGGTAATTTTAAAAGATAAAGGTTATTCTATGACACAAAAGTTATAAAGGGAAAAGGAGATGGTATTATGGTAAAAATTACATTTATGGGTGCAGGGAGCACGGTTTTCGCAAGAAATGTACTGGGGGATTGTATGTGTACGCCGGCGCTTCGGGAGAGTGAAATTGCTCTGTATGACATTGATGAAAAGAGGCTGGAGGATTCCCGGATTATTCTGAGCGCAATTAATCACAATGTAAACGAAGACCGGGCAGTGATTAAGACGTATTTAGGGGCGGAAAACAGAAAAGAGGCTCTGCGGAATGCAGACTTTGTGGTAAATGCCATTCAGGTAGGCGGGTACGACCCATGTACCATTACGGATTTTGAAATTCCGAAGAAATACGGTTTGAGGCAGACCATTGCCGATACGCTGGGAATCGGAGGTATTATGCGGGCTCTGCGCACGATTCCTGTATTGGAAGAATTTGCAAGAGATATGGAGGAGGTTTGCCCCAATACCTTGTTTTTGAACTATTCGAATCCCATGGCCATGCTTACGGGCTATATGCAGAGATACACAAAAATCAGAACGGTGGGGCTCTGCCATAGTGTGCAGGTATGCTCAGAAAAGCTGTTGGAAGGGCTGGATATGAAGGATAAGCTGGAAGGCCGGCAGGAATTGATTGCAGGTATTAACCACATGGCATGGCTGTTGGAAATCCGGGACAAAGACGGAAATGATTTGTATCCTGAAATTAAAAAACGCGCGGCCAAAAAGAACAGCAGCGAAAAGCATGAGGA
Source organism: Candidatus Blautia stercoravium (assembly GCA_019114495.1). Taxonomy (GTDB): domain Bacteria; phylum Bacillota; class Clostridia; order Lachnospirales; family Lachnospiraceae; genus Blautia; species Blautia stercoravium. Next base: position 9,150 of record DXFK01000135.1, on the reverse strand, counting down.
TATGGTGCGTTATGAATACATCCGTCATCTTGGATATTACTGTACAGAGTCCAGCGAGCATAATGCAGAGTACAATCCTTTCTTTATTAAGTCTAAATATCCGGAAATGATTGAAGAGTTCAATATTCCTCTGGACGAATATCCAAGGCGCTGCGTCAATCAGATTGAAGGCTGGGAAAAGGAACGCGAAGATATTTTAAGAGACGGTAAGATTACCCATGAGAGAAGCCATGAATATGCTTCTTATATTATGGAGGCAGTTGTCACAGACAGGCCTTATAAAATCGGCGGAAATGTATTGAATAACGGATATATTGACAATCTTCCGGCAGATGCCTGTGTGGAGGTTCCGTGTTATATTGACGGTACAGGCGTGCATCCGGTGAAGGTAGGTAAGCTGCCTACCCAGCTTGCGGCTATGAACAGTTCCAATATCAGTCCACAGCTTCTGACCATCGAAGCAGCGGTGACAAAGGACAGGCAGAAAATTTATCAGGCGGCCATGATGGACCCGCATACAGGAGCGGAACTGAATATTCAGGATATTATCCGTATGTGTGACGAACTCATTGAAGCGCATGGGGAATATATGAAGGCGTATAAGTAGAAATGAAAAGAAACAAATAAAGCAGGGATGTGATGAAACGAGCATATGAGAAAAAGCTATGCTGTACGTTTTCTGTCACATCCCTGTCTGTATTAAAAAAGATATCAGCGGTTATTCAGCGCAGCTTTCAACTGTTCCATAGCCTGTTCCAGCACGCTTCTTGGACAGCCGATATTCAGCCGCATATGCCCTTCCCCGTTTATACCGAAAATTTCGCCGCTGTTCAGCCAGATTTTGGCTTTGTTCAACAGGAAATCGTTCAGTTCTTCCTGCGTCATGCCAAGCGCGGAGAAATCCAACCAGGCCAGATAAGTGCCGTCCAGAGGCATCATAGTAATTTGAGGAAGGTTGGAGGCAAGGAAGTTCTGTACGTAGTCCGCATTTCCTTTTATGTAAACTAAAAGCTGTTCCAGCCAGTTTGCGCCGTAAGAATAGGCCGCCTTGCAGGCTTCCATGGACACCAGATTGATAATATCCAGTCCGGTGCTGTCCATTTCATTCTGAAAAGCTGCCCGCAAGTCTGGATTGGGAATGAAGATGTTGGACAATCCCAATCCGGCAATATTGAAGGTCTTGCTGGGAGCTGTGCAGACAATGCAATTTTCCTGCATTTCCTTATTTAAAGGTGCAAATTCTGTATGTTCGTGTCCCGGAAATACAAAATCATGGTGAATTTCATCTGCCACAACCTTTACCTTGTATTTCAGACAAAGAGCAATGAGATGCTCCAGTTCGTCCTTTGTCCAGACGCGTCCGCCGGGATTGTGTGGAGTACAGAGAATCAAAAGCTTCACCTGTTCTTTTGCAAATTGTTCTTCGATTTTGTCAAAATCCATATAAAAACGGTGGTCTTCCCCCAGTACTAGTGGATTTTCCACCAGTTTGCGTCCGTTGCGGACTACCGCATTTTTGAAAGGATGGTAAACGGGCTGCATAATCATAACGGAATCCTCTGGCTTGGTCAGAGCTTTGATAGCGATGGAAATAGCGCAGACAACTCCGGGAGTACAGACGAGCCATTCTTTTTTTGGTGTCCAGTGATGTCTTTTGGTCATCCAGTCTATCACGGCATGATAGTAGTCCTCCTTTGGACTGGAATATCCGAAAATACCGAAAGCCCCGGTCTTTTCCACTGCCTGGCAGACTTCGTCGGGAGAGCGGAAATCCATATCTGCTACCCAAAGAGGCAGAACATCCTGAGGAACATGGTATTTTTCTTTGAAAGCATGCTTAATTGATGTAGTATTTGTACGGTCAATACAAGCGTCAAAATTGTACGTTGTCATAAGTATAAAAACTCCCTTCTGTCAATAAAATAAAAGCACACTTATTATAGCATGTGAAGGGAGATTTCCAATAGTCTGTTTCCTGGATTCCCGGAATTTTAAAAGATTCTTTCTTGTGGCAGACCGGCAAGCAGGTATAGTAGAAAGCAAGGAAATACCATGGACGTGAAGCAGTGGAATCCATGAGAGGTTATGCAGACACAGTGGCTGTGAAGGCTGCCAATGGGGCGGCCTTCTTTTCAGCTTTAGAGATACAGGTCTTTTTTGTTAAATGCAAGAATTCCCAGAGTGTAAAGCAGAACAGCCCCTGCCAATAGTATTACCACCCCAAGGACGGCACTGCTTTTTCCTGCGATTAAGCCGTCAGCATTGAATAAAGTAAAGAAGGTGAAATATTTGGCTTTTTCTGCGGTTCCGCCTACATTGGCAAGCATTTGCAGCACATACATCAATGCGGGGCCACCGGCTCCAAAAGCAAGGCTGTATTTGGTGTCGGAAAACAGGCAGGAGGCAAGAAAACAAATACTGCCAATAAACAAATGCAGACAAAGCAATCCGCCATTGAGCACGAGAAGCTTGGGAATATCCAGTTCTCCCGGAAAGCCCTTTGCAGCACAGGCCAGTTCCAGAATTGTACTGTACAAAATAAGAAGTACAATACCGCTTATGAGTACGGACATTTGGGTAAGGGCAATGGTGCGCCGCTTTACCGGTGCGGCAACCAGGGACAACATAGAGCCTTTATCTACATACTTGGCAACTAAGGCGTTTCCCCGCAGTATGCTGAAAACCATTGGGAAAATCAGCAGAATAAAGCCATAAAGATAAGACACCATAAAACCCAATAGATTTGAAGCGTGTGCTTTCATGCCTACAGAGGCCATCAAATCCGGCATGACTTCCGCAAAATTATCCAGGGTTTTCATCATTTCAGGGTCATACATGCTGATGATCATGGAAATATACAGAGTCATCACTGCGCCAAAAATCAGAAGCAGCCGGATACTTCCTCTCATTTCCCGTCTATATAAGGTCAGATTCATCATTTTTCTCGTCTCCATAATAATTCATAAAGATTTCTTCCAGACTTTGTCTGGGTTTTACGGTAACTAGCCGTCCGTTTTGCGTACCGTTAAAATCTCTGGCAAAGGCCTGGGCCGCGGTTTCGCTTTCCAGCGTCACAGTGTAGGTGCGGATATGCCGCTCCCGCAGGGCCAAAGTGGAATCCACGGCCACTATTTTTCCCTTTCGGATAATGCCGATACGGTCACACGTCCGCTCCACTTCTTCAAATATATGACTGGACATTAAAATAGTTTTGCCCCGTTTCTTTTCTTCAGCAATTAAATCAATAAATCTGTTCTGCATCAGAGGGTCAAGTCCGCTGGTGGGTTCATCCAGAATCAGAATAGCCGGGTCATGGAGAAAGGCCGTTACAATCCCCAGCTTCTGCTTCATACCTTTGCTCATTTTTCTGATTTTGCCTTTTGGGTCAAGGTCAAAGCGTTCCAATAATTCTTTTTGGCGGTTATGTGTACCGGTTTTGCGGTATTTTGTAATGAATTTCAGAAATTCCGTACCGGACATATCGTCAAAGAAACTGATTTCTCCGGGTATGTATCCAAGTTCTTCCTGAATATTTTCCCGTTCTTTCCAACAATCCATTCCGTCTATCATGCATGTGCCGGATTTTGGTTTCAGAAACCCCATTAAATGCCGGATAGTGGTGGTTTTGCCCGCTCCATTGGGCCCCAGAAACCCAAAGACTTCACCCTGCTTTACATGAAAAGATATGTCGAAAATACCTTTTCCCTCTCCGTAATAGCGGCTGAGGTGTTCAATATTTATTGTATTCATAAAAATGTCTCCCTTTGTGCAGATGTTGCCTGCCATATGTATACTATAAATATACCTGTTTGCTGGAAAATATCAAGTATATCTTTATATTTATCAGAAATTTATACATAAGAGGCTGCAATATTTTATATTATTTCGCTGAACACGCATTGCGTATATTTAAGAAGTGTGTTATACTCAAAAAAAACGCAATGCGAGGATGAGTGAATTATGGACACAGCAAAAACCATCAGGAGCTTAAGAGAACAGACAGGAATGAACCGCAGGGAGTTTTCGGAGTATACGGGGATTCCAGTGAGAACGTTAGAAGACTGGGAGGCAGCCAGACGGACTCCGCCGGAATATATTCCCAGATTACTGGCGTATCAGTTGAAATATGATGAACTTGTAAAAGGGAGGGAGAATGAACATGACGAAGACAGTTAAAGAGATGATTCATACAGATTGGATTGATATTGGTTTTTTACAAAAGAACATACACCAATTATTAATTTGCCCAATATGGAAAGTTATAATGCCATTTTGATCCAGCAGGGAAAATCACAGGCAGAACGCATGCCGATGTTTTGTGAACTGACGATACAGCAGATGACAGGGCTGGGGAATTTGAAACTGCCCCAGCTTCCGAAAGTGGAATCAAAATAAGGGTGATATGAGGTGAATTTTTTGCATATTTCCCGAATATTTCCACATAATAACTCCAAAGATTAGATTTACCAAAATAGGAATCTTTATAAAATGTGGAATTGGAGGACAGGAATGTGAAGGCAACGGGAATTGTAAGGCGCATAGATGATTTGGGAAGAGTGGTTATTCCCAAGGAAATCAGGAGAACACTGAGAATCAGGGAAAGCGACCCGTTAGAGATTTTTACTGACAGGGAGGGGGAAATTATTCTAAAGAAATATTCTCCTATTGGTGAATTGGGAACTTTTGCAAAAGAGTATGCAGAAGCACTGGCCCAGGCGGCAGGCTGTATGGCCTGCATTACAGACCGGGATCAGGTTATAGCAGCGGCTGGCAGCGGCGCCAGAGAATTCGCAGAGAAAAGGGTACACAGGGAACTGGATGAAGTCATTGCAGACCGGAAGAATTTGTGTGTGACGGAGAAAGACTTTGTGAAAATTATAGAAGATGACAGAGGAGAATACGGCTCCCAGGTTATTTACACTATTACCTGTGCCGGAGATGCAGTAGGGTCGGTGCTGATACTGGAAAAAGCAGGGGGACGGAAATTTTCCGAAACTGAAGCAAAACTGGCTCAGGCAGCAGCGGGATTTCTGGGGAGACAGATGGAGCAGTAAAGAAACAGCAGACTTTGGGAAAACCCGTAAGTCTGCTGTTTCTTTTTAAGATTCAATGGCTGCCTGTCCCATTTTCTCTAAAAGTTCGGATTTGATTTTATAGAGTTTGTCTGACAAATCAACGAAAACTTCCTGAGGATTGGTGAAACGTCTTGTTTCATCCCAGAGAGTGTTCAGTTCCTTCTGACAGATATCTTTAATTTCCATAACAGACGGAGAAGTGTAGACACATTCTCCTTTCTTAAACACGGGAACCAGAAGTTCTCTTAATATATAAGAGCCGCCGGTGAGTTTTGTCTTTTTCCAGGTGGCCATAGGGTCAAAAATAATCATATCTTCTTCCGGATTGAAAACCTCATCTTCCAGACAGATTAAATCCGCACGGATTTTTCCTGTAGTTTTGTCATAGATCCGCATGATAGTTTTGTTTCCAGGATTGGTGACTTTTTCTACATTTTCAGACAGCTTGATTTTGGGAAGAAAATCTGCATCCTCTTTATTTTTAATAGCTGCCAGCTTGTACACACCGCCGAAAGCAGGGTTGTCGTTACAGGTAATCAGATTAGTGCCTACGCCCCAGGAGTTGATTTTTGCACCCTGGGATTTCAGGCTTTCAATGAGATATTCGTCCAAATCACTGGAAGCGGAAATAATGGCGTCACTAAAACCGGCTTCGGAAAGCATTTTATAAGCCTGTTTGGAAAGATAAGCCAAATCACCGCTGTCAATGCGGATTCCATATCCCTTCATAGGCCGGCCGGCTTCTTTCATTTCTTTAAATACGCGGATTGCATTTGGCACACCGGAATTCAGAACATCGTAAGTATCCACCAGCAAGATACAGGCATTAGGATATAATTTGGCATAGGCTTTAAATGCGGTGTATTCATCTGAAAAACTCATAATCCAGCTGTGGGCATGAGTTCCCTTTACAGGTACATGGAACATCTGTCCGGTCAGCACGTTGGAGGTTCCCACACAGCCCCCGATAACCGCTGCTCTGGCTCCGTACAGTCCTGCATCCGGTCCCTGGGCCCTGCGCAGACCAAATTCCATTACACCGTCACCCTTTGCAGCATACACGACACGGGAAGCCTTGGTGGCAATTAAACTCTGATGGTTCAGCAGATTCAGGATAGCCGTCTCTATCAGCTGCGCCTCCATAACGGGGGCAACGACTTTTAAAAGAGGCTCTCTTGGGAAGACCACCGTTCCTTCAGGAATAGCATAAATGTCTCCGGTAAAATGAAAACCTCTTAAATATTCCAGAAAATCGGAATCAAAAATGTTCAGTCCTTTCAAATAGTCAATATCATCAGGGGAAAAGTGTAGGTCACGGACATATTCAATAATCTGTTCCAATCCTGCAGCAATGGCATATCCGCCGCCGCAGGGATTCTTTCTGTAAAAGGCATCGAACACCACAATCTGGTCTGTAGGATTTTTGAAATACCCCTGCATCATGGTAAGTTCATATAAATCGGTCAATAGTGTTAAATTTAAGGCTCTCATAGACAGCACTCCTTTGTATTAGAAATATCGGCTTGGATTGCACGTTGTGCAACCATTATACCACGTTTCCCGGCAAATACAAAAAGTTTTCTACCGTATTTGGGAAGAATCGGGGAGCATATCATGGTATTCTTCCAAAGTCAGCCCGGTGAGGGAAAGATAAAGAGAGAGTGTCTTCCCTACAAAGCGTATGTGCCAGGGTTCCCAGGGATATCCTGTAATGTGTTCTTTCCGCCGGGGATAACGGAGAATGAAACCGTATAAAGGTGCATTAGCTTTTAGCCATTTTCCTTCCTTTGTGGAGGCAAAAGCTTCCTCCAGTTCAAAATTCAAAGAGGCGCAGGAGATGTCCAGAGCCAGTCCGGTCTGGTGTTCGCTGGTGCCGGGAGGCGCTACAGCAGTACTGCCTCTTTGCAGGGCATTCCGGTATAAGATTTCCTGTCGTCTATAAGAGCGATAACCGGAAACGCCCATGAGCGTAATATTTTCAGCGGCAGCCCGGTGGAAAAGCTTTGCAGCGGATTTTGCAGCAGCTTTTTCCATGAGCGTTTTCTCATGGTGTGCAGGAGCATGAAAAGGAATGCGGGCTTCTGTAAGATACGGCGGGACATACGAGGAGGAGAGTGTGTGGGATTTATTTACAAGTAATGCATAAGACATTCGGAACACCTGCCTTTCATAATGGCTATATTTTATGCAGGAGAAAAGGAAAATAGAACTCAAAAGAAAGAGCAAAAAAGCAAAGGAATGTCTGTAATTCGAAAAAATTAAAAAAATTAAAAAAAAGGCTTGCATTTTAAAAAAGAATCGTATATAATACATTTTGTTGTGAGGCACAACACAAGACAATGGGCTATCGCCAAACGGTAAGGCAACGGACTCTGACTCCGTCATTTCAAGGTTCGAATCCTTGTAGCCCAGCTTTGAATATCTCAGACAAAATGTCTGGGATATTTTTTGTTATATGGAAAATTGCTTAGGTATACCCAGTATAGCAAAGCAGAGATGCAGGAAAACAGTTTTTGTATCAAGGGAGATGGAAAAATGAAATATTCTTTTGACAGCAGAGTTCGTTATAGTGAAGTCGGAGAAGACAGACATCTGACTTTAAATGGTATGATTAATTATTTTCAGGACTGCAGTACTTTTCAGTCAGAGGCGGCAGGGGTAGGTATGGATTTTTTGGGATCTAAAAGTCAGGCATGGGTACTTTCTGCCTGGCAGATAGTAGTTGAACGTTATCCTGTACTGTGCGAAAATATAAAGGTATCCACCTGGGCTTATGATTTCCGGCACTTTTTGGGAAGCAGGAATTTTACCATGGAAGACACAGAAGGGGATCTGATTGCCTATGCCAATACATATTGGACCCTTCTGAATATGCAGACAGGCCGTCCCGTATCCATAGACGAAAAACAGCTGCAGGCATACGGACTGGAAGAAAAGCTGGATATGGACTATGCACCGAGAAAGATAAAAAAGCCTACGGATTGTAAAGAATACCCGTCTTTTACTGTAAGACCGCATCATCTGGATACCAATCATCATGTGAATAACGGACAGTATATTCTTATGGCACAGGAATATCTTCCGGCAGACTTTACGGTAAAACAAATGCGGGCGGAATATAAAAAACAGGCAAAGCTGGGAGATGTCATTGTACCCAGTGTGCATGAGGAAAATGGTGTTTATACGGTGGTTCTGGACAATACTGCAGGGGAGGATTATGCAGTGATTGAGTTAAAATAGAGGAGATTGAGATGATAGAATTAGGAAAAGAACAGGAATTAATAGTTGTAAAAATTGTGGATTTTGGTGTGTATCTGGGGGAAAAGGAGCAGGCAGAGGATAAAGATACGGTGCTTCTTCCTAAAAAACAAGTGCCGGAGGGCACCAAGAAAGGAGAGAAGATTTCTGTATTTATATACCGGGATTCTTCTGACCGTCTGATTGCCACAGTAAGAGAGCCGAAAATTCTGCTTGGACAGATTGGGGTTTTAAAAGTGGCACAGACCAGCCGTATCGGTGCATTTCTGGACTGGGGACTGGAAAAAGACCTGTTTCTTCCATATAAAGAGCAGACCAAGAAACTGCACGAAGGAGAAGAGGTGCTTGTTGCCCTTTACATTGACAAGAGCAGCCGCCTGTGTGCTTCGATGAAAGTCTACCATTATCTGCAGACGGATTCGCCCTACGCGCAGGGAGATACGGTGACTGGCGTGGTATATGAAATCAGCGATAATTTCGGTGTGTTTGTGGCAGTGGATTATAAATATTCCGCATTGATTCCAAAGCAGGAAGCACAGGGAAATTATAAGGTAGGAGACGAGCTGTCCTGTAGGGTTACCGCAGTAAGAGAAGACGGAAAGCTGACACTTAGTGCAAAGCAAAAAGCATATATACAGCTTCATGAAGACGCAGAATGTGTGTATGAAATCATTCAGGAGTTTGAAGGAGAACTGCCTTTTGATGATAAGGCGTCACCGGAAGTTATCAAAAGGGAGTTCGGGCTCAGTAAAAATGCATTTAAAAGGGCTGTGGGACATCTTCTGAAAGAGAAAAAAATAGAAATAAAAAACGGAAA
>DXFK01000134.1 GCA_019114495.1 Candidatus Blautia stercoravium | reverse complement strand
CATTATACCATTCTTTTGGCATTTCACTCTCTTCCAAATAAATTTTATAGGGAATTTCCTTTTTTATATTCGACATAAGTTTTCTCCTGTAGTTCTATGGCTATTTTTTATATACGGTTATCGTGTAATTCTGATGGAATATGTCTCCTGCTTCTACAGCGACAATATCTGGTTTCTCCGAAATTTCTCCTTCAAAACCATAATCATCACACCGGCCTCTCCATGGTTCCAGGCAGATATAGGGTGCACCCGGAAGACTCCAGATACCAAAATTTGTAAATCCTTCACATTCCATAACAATATATGGAGTACCATCCGGATACGCAATACCTGCACAGGTAATCTGAGAATCATCAAAAATCAAAGCGTCTTTATCAAACATATGCTCCGTAATCGCACATCCGCTGTAAGCGCCGTATGTGTCTAAAGGCAGCCTGTAAGTTTTTTCTCCATCTGCATTGCAGGAGTCTCCATAGACAAGGCGATATTCCAGCGCTTCTTTTCTGTTGAAGAGAAGCTTATATTCTGTCTGCCGAGTCCCCTCCAAAATCGGCACATTAAATCCCGGATGTCCTCCTATGGTAAAATACATCTTGTTTTCGTTATTGTTTTCTACGTCCCAGACAACCTCCAATGTTCTCTCCGTCAGCCGATAAGTCACATTTAAGACAAAAGAAAATGGAAAATAGGTTCTGGTAGCTTCATCGTCTCTCAAAGAAAATGTCAAAAGATTATCTTCCTGTTTTATACATATAAACTCTGAATCTTTTGCAAAGCCATGCAGGTCTGTATTAAATCGTCTTCCTTTGTAATAGCAGCAATTTTTATAATGACGCCCTACATTCGGAAATAAAAGAGGCGAATGGTGTTTCCAGAACTTTTCATCTCCATACCATAAAACTTCTTTATTCATTTCCTTATCAAAAAGACTTTGTAACTCTGCTCCTTTTGAGGAAACTACAATTTTTAAATACTGGTTCTCTATCTTGTACATTGTAAAAACTCCCTTTCCCAGATACCAAGTCTGTAATCTTTTAACTTTTTTATAGTTTATCACAGCCGGGCAAGGGATACAAGAAAGTCTTTGAATGGCTCTGCAATTTCGGACAACATCATCTGTAAAACTCTTCTTCCAAGATTTTACTAAATGTTCTCTGGAAATTGAAATCAAACAAAATCTGCAGCAGCCCAAAACGATTTCTCAAATCTTTTGCAAAATAAATACCCTTCTTAAAAGTTTCCTGAGACACTTCGATTTCTGCCGGAGAACTGGGCGCTCCCATAGATTTTAATATCTGTGCAATCGTCTTTGCTGAAGGAAGATTTTCCAGAACAGACCTGATTTCCTCCTGTTTTTCTTCCCACACTCTTCGTCTTCTCAGAACCTCATTGTCTGCATTTTTCCCAACTTCCTGTTCCAATTTCAAAACCTCCGGCGCTGCCGGACCGTAGGCCTCCTCAATTTCTTCTGCCCACTTGTCATAAGAAAAATCTGGTACTTGCTGTGAAATCCCCCCGTTTTTCTTTTCTTTCAGCATTTCATATAACCGCAGGGCAGCCACTGTTGCCACTCCTACTTTTGTTCCGTGCAAAGGATCAGGTTGGTGTCTCAGCAAAAACATCATTTCCCAATAATGGGACATATGATGTTCACTTCCTGAAGCCGGACGGGAATTTCCAATATAACTCATTGCAATGCCGCTCAAAACCAGTCCTTCCATAAGAGCAGCTACTGCATTCTTCTCTCTCTTTGCTGCTGCTTCGGCATTTTCTGTTACTTTCTCTATAGATGTCCGAACTAATGCTGTCACTTCCGGGCAAAGATACTCCTCATTTATTTCATGAGCTAACTGCCAATCTGCCAAACATACATATTTTCCAATAATATCTCCGACTCCTGCAGCAAGCATATGCATGGGTGCTTCACAAAGTACCTGTAAATCTCCGATAATCACTCTGGCCGGTCTTGCTGTATAAGTTGTCTTTAAATGACGTATAATCAGTGGAGATACATTCGAGGCATACCCATCCATAGAAGGAGCTGTTCCCACAACATAATAATCTATTTTCATTTTATAACTAACGTACCTGCACAAATCATTAATCGTTCCGCTTCCTACAGCTATGATTAAATCACAGTCCTGAGGCACCTGTGTAAAAAGGTAAATCAAAGCCTGCTCATCCGGCACCAGTTCCGGCTCGTGATAAAGAACCTTGCTAAAGTTGAATCCTGCTTTTGCAAGTGCCTCATACACCCGGAAACCGGCGGCTTTTTCCGTATGCTCGTCACATACCACACACAACTTTTTATAAGAATGACGGCTCAGAATCTCCGGCAATCGGCAAATTGCATTGTCCTCAATGAGAATTTCCTCAATATCACAAAAATGTGTTCTTCCGCAGCTGCATTGGATTTCTTTTTGCAAATAAGCCTTCCAATCTGTTTTTTCCATATCTTTCTGTCCTTTCTCCTGCTTCAATGGCATAAATTCTAACAGCAGAGTAGCATAAAAGATACTTATGGTCAAACCGG
>DXFK01000133.1 GCA_019114495.1 Candidatus Blautia stercoravium | reverse complement strand
GATCATATCTGCCGGCTGGTCATAATAATACATCATACCTGCCGGTTCCTGTGCTCCCAGTACAGCTTTTTCCCAGCATGCTTCCGCTTCCTTTTCCTGTCCCAGGTGTTCCTTTATAAGTCCCAACCAATAATACAGATGATTATCCTTTGTACCTTCCAGTCTTCCCTCTCCAAGATTTTCCGGATATGCCAGAGCCTTTTCTATACAGGACTGCGCTTCCTCATATTCTTTTTTATAGAAGGAATCCTTTGCCATTTCCAGAAGAGCAGTCTTATACTGAGTCGTGATCTTTCCTTCAGCTCCTTCCCAGGCTCCGAACTGATGTGCCATAATGGCGTCATAGGCTTCTTTGTGACGGCCCGTAAGATTCAGAACTGTCACATATTCTGTATACAGATCATCTCTTTGTTCGATCAATTCCTTATGCTGCTGATAATTTCCAAGACGTTCCTCAAAGCCATATCCCAGTTTTTTATACAGCTGGTCCAGCTCCAGAAAAACTCTCGCATCGGAAGGATCCAAAGCAAATGCTTTCTCTAGTTTTTCCTTCGCCTTCTCCGGCTCCTGCTTTTTGTTGTAATAAGCAATCGCCAGATTTCTGAGCAGCGTAGGGTATTCCCCATCTAGCTGTTCTGATTTTTCCCACAGCTCTACAGCTTCCTGGAAATTCAGCTTATCATAATATAAATTTCCCAGATAATAGTGAGCCTTTGCCCCCTGCGGATTTTCCCGGATGGCAGTTTTTAACACAGGAATATCCTCCAGCTTATTGGGGAAGCAGTAAACCGGTGAAGCCTGTTCGGCCTGCTCATATGCTTTCTCAGCTTCTTTCTGCTCTCCCATACAGCAGCAGTAATAGCCGCGATAATAGGAAAGCAAAGGTTTATCCTGTGTACAGATGTTCAGTACCTGAATTGCTTCCTCATAAAATTCACCATCTGCATAATCTCTTGCCATCTGAAGGAAGCTTTCATGAAAATCTCTTGTCAGATACAGCAGATGTTCTTTCTCCTTCTGAGGATTTGGGGAAAGGAACATTTTTTCACATAAAGACCAATAATCAAAGGGATCTAACTTCAGATTTTCTTCAATCCAGGCAGATGTCTCTTCCTTTCTTCCCATCTTTCTTAAAATAGAAGCTTTCAGCCCTCTTGCCTTTACGTTATGTCCATTTTTGATCAGCGCTTTTTCTGCAAACTCCAGTGCCGGTACCCACTGCTCTTTTCCTGCCTGAATGGCTGCAAGATAATAGAAGGACATTTCCTGCTGTTCATTTGTCCATGTAGCTTTAAAGAAAACATCAAACGCTTCGTCCTTCTTTCCCTGATAAAACAGACAAAGTCCCAGATTATAATAAGCTTCACTGTCATAAGGATTTGGATTCAGCCAGGTCAGTCTTTTGATGGCTTTTCTGAAATGCTTCTCTGCTTTCTCAAAATCACCTCTTCTTAGCATCAGCATTCCGTATGCATTATTGATACGGATATCTCCCTCATCTCGCTTCAGTCCCTCCAGATAATATAGGTCAGGCAGATAGGTTGCGTGACGATACTGTTCTATATGCTGTCCTGTCAGGTAGAGTTCCTCATTTGTCATGATTTTCTCCGGCTCCTTTGCCGCTTTTGCAGGTTCTGCAAGCTCTGGGATTTTCTCCGGCTCTGCCTGATATTCCACCAGTACAGAGTTTTTGTTCAAAACCTGTACTTTCAGCTTTGTCTGATCCTGGATCTCTACCGGTAGTTCTTTTTCGAAAATCTCCACAGGAGAAAGTACAGCTGTCTCCCTGTAAATCTCTTTTCCCTCGTAGAATATCAAAATTTCAGCATGGTCATATTTCTCTGTGGCATATACGCAAAGATACTGGCCATTCTCTGTTTTTTTGGTATTGAGCATTGCATGGATCGTGGCATTTTTCACCTGTCCCACTTTTTTATAGGGCATAAAATACTGCTTAAAGGTCTTTTCTTCAAAAGGCTTCAGCCAGGTGAAATCCGGCTGGTTATCTGTATACACACCAGTCATAAGTTCAATGTAGGGTCCATCCTCATCTGTCAGATTTCTGTCCCAGGCTTTTCCGAAATCACCGCATCCCCAGGTCCACTGCTTTTTCCCCGGAGAAATATGATGATCCGCTACATGAAGAATACCGGCTTCTTTCTGATAATCATATCCCCCCACAAAATCATATTTTGACTTTTCTGCCATATAGGAAGTAGGAACCGGAATATTTTTGTATCTGGAAATATCCACGCCTTCGCTGTAATCATGTTTGTAATAAATACCTGTAGCAATAGGAAATCTGGAAACGTCCCTCTTTCCATGGTCGTAAACACTATGTACATCCGGAGGGAAAATAGACTGGGTATAGTCATTCACCGGAACTGCCGGGTTTGCCCACCACAAAAAGGTCTGTGGAAGAGAGGTTCTGTTATACAGCTGTCCCCGTATTTCAATGTAGGCCTTGTCCGGATACAAGGTAAATGCTGCGATTCCCTTGGTCCCATACATCTGATCTACATCATTGACAAACAGTGTTTTGCTTCCATCTTCATTTTCCTGGATCACATGGTCTACAGGCATATAAGTTGTAGGACGATGATGCTGCGGCCAGTTAAACTCAATGCCTCCCGAAATCCAGGGACCTGCCAGCCCCACCAGTGCCGGCTTGATCACATGGTTATAGTATACAAAATCATAATCATTTGTCTTGTCATAAGCTCTCTGGATTCTTCCTCCAAGCTCAGGCAGAATCATAATCTTCAAATAAGGGTTTTCCAGATACACAGCCTGATATTTTTTATCTCTTTTTTCCCTGCTGATTTTTTCTGTAGTCGGATAGGGATAAACCTTTCCTGAGCTTCCCTGATACACCCTTTTTTCCAGAAACATGGGGTTTTTGTCTGCTTCTCCGATTTCATAGGTAGGAATCCATATCTCTTCCTCCCAAATTTTCGCTTCACCCATTTTCTTCCTCCTTATTTTCATTTTATTGCTATTTTATAGTTTTATTATGTTTTAAATATTATCCGATTTTATACATGTTATCAATATTTTATCTTGCTTATATATTTCAATAAATTGCTTTCAATATTGACTTTACTTCTGTTATTATATATAGTAGTATTATTCATTTTATCGGCAAGGAGATCCCCTTATGTTTTCACAGGAATCACTGGTAACTCCAGAATCTGAGTATTTTATTTATACCGCCAGTTTTGCGGCAAAAAAACTTTTTTTCTATCCTACCTATGTAGGAAATTTTCAATACGAGCCGGGCTACATACTAAAGCGCTCCCGCTATGACAGCTTTTTGATCATGCTGATTACAGACGGAACCTGCAAAGTCAGTCTGAACGGGCACCATTACACAGCACCCAAAGACAGCCTGGTGCTGATTGACTGCTATGCCCCTCATGAATACGGAAATTCCTCGGGACATTCTTCCTTATGGCTTCATTTTGACGGTCCCATGGCAAGAAATTATTATGAATATCTGATTCAAAAATGGGGACACGTCATCCTTCCTCCGAATGTGCAGTCTATCAAATATCATCTGGAAAAAATCTATAAGATCTTCAAAACCGGTCAACAGATCTGTGAAGCTTCTATTTCCAGCCAAATAACCCTTCTGCTCAACGAGCTCATGGACACAGCACCCCTGGGCTCTACTTCCGGCACACAGGAGCTGTTAAAAAATGCAATCACTTACATCAACGAGCATTTTGCCGAACCGGTTCATTTAGAAGCCATTGCGGAAAAAGCCTCCTTAAGTCCTTTTTACTTCACCAGGATTTTTGCCAGAGAAACCGGTATGACTCCCTATCGTTATCTGATTGCTACCAGAATTTCCGCTGCTAAATTTTTGCTGAAATCCACCTCATCCTCTGTAAAGGAAATTGCCCTGTCCACCGGATTTTCCAGCGAAAGCAGCTTCTGCTCTGCATTTAAAAAATATGAGCACACGACTCCTTCCAATTATCGAAAAGGAAAATAATCCCTTCCTTTTCCTATCAAACGTACGCGAATGGGCGATCACTCTGGCACCTTTTTGTGGCCTTTGGACTGCAGAAATGTCATCGTTATCAGCAGAGGAAATAAACCGATACCTTATTGATTTTTTTTAACCCAGTTGATATACTGAACAGATATGAGATTTGTGCCCTGTATATTCTGCATAAAACAATGAATATGTTATGTACAGTATTCATACAATCCCATACCATCCCATAACGGGATGTGCTTGTTTATATGTTCGTATTAATCTGACTACTGATATGCTGTAGTATTGCAGAAAAAAATTATACAAAAAAATGGAGGTTTTCATGAGAAAACTAGCTTTAAGTGATGAAATATTACTAAAAATCGAGAAGCCTGCCCGCTACATCGGGAATGAGGTAAACTCGGTGATGAAAAACAAGGATGAAGTGGATGTCCGTTTTGCCATGTGCTTCCCAGATGTCTACGAAATAGGAATGTCCCACCTGGGAATTCAGATTCTTTACGATATGTTTAATCAGAGGGAGGACACCTGGTGTGAAAGAGTATATTCTCCCTGGCCGGATTTGGACAAGGTCATGCGGGAGAAAAAGATTCCTCTCTTTGCCTTGGAGTCCCAGGACCCGATTCGTGATTTTGATTTTCTGGGAATTACCATTCAGTACGAAATGTGTTATACCAATATTCTGCAGATACTGGATTTAAGCGGTATGCCTTTAAGAGCTGCAGACCGCGGCGAAAACGATCCTCTGGTTATGGGCGGCGGTCCCTGTACTTATAATCCGGAACCACTGGCTCCGTTCTTTGATTTGTTTTATATCGGAGAGGGAGAAACCGTATTTGGAGAAGTTTTGGATTCCTATAAAGAATACAAAAAAGCCGGAAAAAGTAAAAAAGAATTTTTGGAAAGAGCTGCTGAGATTCCCGGTATTTATGTACCTTCGTTTTACGATACTACTTATAAGGATGACGGAACTATCGCTTCTTTTGTGCCAAACAACCCGCATGCAAAAGAAAAAATCGAGAAACAGGTGGTTATGGATATTACAGACACCTACTATCCAAAGAAACCAGTTGTACCTTTTATCAAAGCTACACAAGACAGAGTGACGCTGGAAGTGCAGAGAGGCTGTATCCGCGGCTGCCGTTTCTGTCAGGCAGGTATGCTGTACCGCCCTACCAGGGAAAGAGACGTGGAATTTTTAAAAGATACGGCAAAAGACATGTTGGAGAGCACCGGACACGAAGAAATTTCTCTAAGCTCCTTAAGCACCAGCGACTATTCCAGACTGAAAGAACTGCTGGAGTATTTGATTGACGACTGTTCTGAAAGAAAAGTAAATATCTCTCTTCCTTCTCTCCGAATTGACTCTTTTTCTCTGGATATCATGAGTAAAGTACAGGATATTAAAAAGAGCAGCCTGACCTTTGCACCAGAAGCAGGTACACAGAGAATGCGGGATGTGATTAACAAAGGTCTGACAGAGGAAGTCATTCTGGAAGGCGCAGGCAAAGCCTTTGAAGGTGGCTGGAGCAGAGTGAAGCTGTACTTTATGCTGGGACTTCCTACAGAAACCGAGGAAGACATAAAGGGCATTGCTCATCTGGCAGAAGCGATTGCAAAAAGATATTATGAAATCCCAAAAGACCAGAGACACGGCAAATGCCAGATTGTAGTCAGCACTTCTTTCTTTGTACCAAAGCCGTTTACTCCGTTCCAGTGGGCTGGTATGTTCCGGAAAGAAGATTATCTGGAAAAAGCAAAAATTGTCAAAGAAGAAATTAAGGCACAGTTAAACCAAAAAAGTATTAAATACAACTACCATGAGGCGGATGTGACGGTTCTGGAGGGCATTCTAGCCCGGGGCGACCGAAAAGTGGCGGATGTGCTGGAAGCGACTTACCGCAAAGGCGCTGTCTTTGATGCCTGGTCGGAATATTTCCGTTATGACCTTTGGATGGAAGCCTTTGAAGAAGCAGGCCTGGACCCTGAATTTTATACCTTAAGAGAACGTCCTCTGGATGAAATTTTCCCGTGGGATTTCATATCCATTGGAGTAACACGGAAATACCTGGAAAAAGAATGGGAAAGAGCCCATCAGGAAGTAGTTACACCAAACTGCAAAATGAAATGTTCCGGCTGCGGCGCAGCGGCTTACAAAGGAGGTGTCTGCATTGAAGGTTAGAGTAAAATTTGCAAAACAAGGTGCCATGAAATTCATTGGACATCTGGATATTATGAGATATTTTCAGAAGGCCATCCGCAGGGCAGGCATTGATGTGGCGTATTCCGAAGGGTTCAGCCCACATATGATTATGTCCTTTGCCGCCCCCCTGGGAGTGGGTGTAACCAGTACGGCTGAATATTTTGATATGGAAATTCAGACGCCTATGTCATCCCAAGAAGCTGTCAGACGGCTGAACGATACTATGGCAGAAGGTATGGAAGTGCTTAGTTTCCGACAGATACCGGATGGAAAAGCCAATGCGGCTATGGCTTTGGTAGCGGCCGCAGATTATCAGGTGAATTTCCGGGAAGGTATGGCACCCGGAGAGGACTGGGAGGAAAAGGTACAGGCTTTTATGGAACAGCCGGAAATTCTGGTTGTAAAGAAAACGAAAAAGAATGAAAAAGAGGTAGACATTAAACCTTTTATCTATCACTTACATTTAGATAACGGTGGTATTTACCTTCAGCTTGCAGCCGGAAGTGTCAAAAATACCAAACCAGAACTGGTTATGGAAGCATTTTATCAGTTCTGCGGAAAAGAATTTGACAGTTTTTCTCTTTTGGTGCACCGTCTGGAAGTATATGCAGATAAAGGGACAGAAACAGAGCGAAAACTGATTTCTCTGGAAAATCTGGGAGAAGACCTTGAGTAGGCTGATACTGACACCCATGGAATACAAAGGCGTCTCCATGCTGACGGCTGCACTGGAAGAAAACGGGCGTATCTGTCAGATAAATCCCATGGGAATGTCAAAAAACAGTATTCTGGGAAATATTTATATTGGAAAAGTAAAAAATCTTGCCAAAAATATTCATGCGGCTTTTGTGGAAATTGCAGGAGGCCAGATGTGCTACTACTCTTTAGATGAAAAGGAACCCCCTGTTTTTGCCAATCCTAAAAAGAATAAAGAGGTAAAACCAGGGGACGAAATTGTAGTGCAGGTGGCACGGGAAGGGATTAAAAGCAAGCTGCCCTATGTGACGGGGAATCTGAATTTTACCGGTCACTATCTGGTGCTCACTTCTCACAGGAAAGAACTGGGTTTTTCCGGAAAGCTGACAAAAGCGGAAAAGCAGCATTTCCGGGAACTTCTGGAAAGCCGTATGCCGGAAAATGCAGGTATCATTGTGAGAACCAACAGCAGAAATGCATCTGTTGAGGACATCCTCAAAGAACTGGATTTGTTGATGCAGAGGTTTCAGCAGGTTCTACTAAAAGGGCAATCCCGGGTGTGCTTTTCTCTTCTCGAAGAAAATCTGCCGGAATATATGCAGGTTTTGCAGAATGTTTATACCGAACATTTGGAAGAAATTGTCACAGATGACAAAGTTTTGTATGAAACTATTTCTGAATATGGCCGGACG
>DXFK01000132.1 GCA_019114495.1 Candidatus Blautia stercoravium | reverse complement strand
TCTGCTACAATTGTATTGGTTCCAATCATGATAGCATTTTTGTTCTGCCAGAGATTTTTCATCGAAGGTGTTGCATCCAGTGGGGTAAAAGGTTGATATAGCATTTTATCCGGCGTTCGGCAGCAGATTTTCTGTATATGCCGGGCGCCGAAATTTGTTTAAGGAGGAAATTATGCAGACAAAAGAAAGCTTTGAAAAATATAGAGAGATAACAGACGAAGAAATGAAACGTGCTTTTGCACATGCTGCAGAGCAGGTAAACCGATGTATTCCTGTGTTTGAGGGAGGATTTCCGGCAGCAGCCAGCGTGGATAATTTTTATCCAAAGACAGAAAATGACGATTGGACAAATGGATTTTTTACAGGAGAGCTGTGGCTTTCTTATGAAATGACAGGTGAGGAAAAGTTTAAAGAAGCTGCCCTTGCTCATGTAAAGAGCTTTAAAGAACGTATTACCAAAAGAATAGTAGTAGACCATCACGATATGGGATTTTTGTATTCTCCTTCCTGTGTGGCGGCATATAAGCTTACAGGAAATGAGGAAGCAAAAGAAGCAGCACTTTTAGCGGCAGATAATTTGTTGGGCAGATTTTGCGAAAAGGGCGAATTCTTCCAGGCATGGGGTGAAATGGGAAAACCGGAAAACTATCGTCTCATTATTGATTGTCTCGTAAATATGCCCTTGCTTTTCTGGGCAAGCGAAGTGACAGGAAATCAAAAATATAAGGAACATGCTATAAAGCATATTAAAACCAGTATGAAATACGTAGTCCGTGAAGATTATTCTACTTACCATACCTTTTATTTTGATACCGAGACAGGAGAACCTTTAAAAGGCGTTACTGCACAGGGAAACAGAAATGGTTCTATCTGGGCAAGAGGACAGTCATGGGGCATTTACGGAACAGCGATTGCCTATAAATATTTAAAAGATCCGGTATACATTCAGAAATTCAGAAATGTTACAAAATGTTTTTTAAAACATTTGCCCTCAGACCTTATTCCTTATTGGGATTTTGACTTTGTCGAAGGTAGCACAGAGCCAAGAGACGCTTCCTCTGCAGCCATTGCAGCCTGTGGTATGTTGGAGATGACAAAATATCTGGAGGAGGAAGAAGCAGAAAAATATCGTGGTTATGCACTGCGTCTGCTGGCAGCTTTGACAGAGCACTGCTTATATAAAGACTTTGAAGAAACAAACGGTATTCTTCTTCATTCCACTTATGCCAAATCCTCTGAGGAAAACAGTGTGGCAGACGGCGGTGTAGATGAATGTTGCATCTGGGGCGATTACTTCTATATGGAAGCGTTGGTTCGCTGCTGTACAGAGTGGGAAACCTATTGGTAGGAGAGAGAAAAATGCAAGATGAAAGGTTGATTGAAATACGCCCCAGTAAGAGGCAGATTGAAATACAAAACTTAGGGTTTTATGCTTTCTTTCACTTTACCATCAATACCTTTACCGGAAAGGAATGGGGAGACGGACAGGAGTCTCCCTCTCTTTTTAATCCGGAGGAAATGGATGCGGATCAATGGGTGAGAGCCATAAAGGCGGCAGGCATGAAAGGTGCAATCTTAACGTGTAAGCACCATGATGGATTTTGCATATGGCCCAGCAGATATACAGAGCATAGCGTAAAGGCAAGTCCTTATCAAAACGGGCAGGGAGATATAGTGCGGGAAGTTTCGGACGCATGTAAACGCCATGGAATAAAATTTGGTGTTTATCTGTCTCCCTGGGACAGAAATCAGAGGACTTACGGAGAGGGAAAGGCCTATAATGATTACTTTGTCAATCAGCTTACAGAGCTTTTGACACAGTATGGCGAGCTTTTCTGCGTGTGGTTTGACGGCGCCTGCGGAGAAGGAAAAAACGGCAAAAAGCAGGATTATGATTGGGAGAGATATTATAAAACCATTCGAAAATATCAGCCTGATGCATGTATTTCCGTAACGGGTCCTGATGTACGCTGGTGCGGAAATGAAGCAGGAGATACCAGACAGTCAGAGTGGAGCGTTGTGCCGGCAACCATGTCTATGGCAGAAAAAATTGCAGAAGCCAGTCAGCAGGAAGATAATACAGCTTTTCGGGAAAAGACCATCAGCAGTATGGAGCAGGATTTAGGAAGTCGGGAAAGATTGAAAAATGAGGAAAAACTGATCTGGTATCCGGCAGAGGTGGACGTATCTATTCGCCCGGGCTGGTTCTATCATAAAGAGGAAGATACACAGGTACGCTCTTTAGAAAATCTGGTGGATATTTATGAGAAATCTGTGGGGGGAAATGCTACTCTTCTTTTAAATATTCCTCCTATGCCCAATGGAAAATTAAATGAAGTAGACGTAGCACGTTTAGAGGAACTGGGTGCATTTCTTCGGAAAAAATATGAGAAAAATCTTGCAAAGGATGCTCATATTTATGTAGAGGAAAATCAAAAAAGTATTTTAGCTGAGGAGTTAAAAGAAGATGATTTTCAGACTTATTACGAAGGAAAGAAATCCAAAATGAAAATTACTGTTATGTGGGAGGACCCGGTGGATGTTTCTGCCATTGTACTAAAAGAGGACATCCGATTTAGTCAGAGAGTAGAAAAGTATAAGGTCTTTGTGTGGGGAGAAAAAGGACTTGAGCTGGTATACGAGGGAACTACTATTGGTTTCCGTAAAATAATTTCCATAAAGAAAAGAAAAATTAATGTAGTTATTGTGAAAATTGACGATTCTAGAGTAGCTCCTGTTCTTTCTTGTATAGGTGTTTATTGAAAAATAACAAATATTGCATATAAAAGTCAAAACCCACCTATGTATTTCAAAAAAATAGTATTCTATAATAAGATCATAAGAACAAGGAGGAAAACTTATGAAAATGAGAAACGGATTAAAACGCAGTATCGCTTTTTCGTTAGCGGCAGCTATGGCATTAGGCGCAGTAGGCTGTGGTGATGCAAAAGAGGATACAAAACAAGAAGCAAGTAAAGATGCAGGCGCAAAGAAAAACAGTGACAAACCTTATGAAGGAGTAAAATTAAAATGGGCTCTGACAGATAACGCTGCAACAGGTTCTGAAACAAAAGAAATGGTAGAACTGATCAAAGAAAAAACAGGTATCGAAATTGAATTCTCCATTACACCAACTGCTAAAGCAGGTGAAATGGATAAAGTATTAGTCAGTCTTATGGCAGGGGATAAGATTGATATCATCGGAAGAACTCCTTTACAGTTACAGGAATTCTACAATGCAGGTGTTTTGGAACCGTTGGATGAATACGCAAGTGCAATTGACTACAACATGGACGAAGTTTATGGTGGAGAAACTGTAAAATTTGATGACAAAATTTACGGTATTCCAGCAGAAAAAGATATCTGGCTGACATACTACAACAAGAAAGTATTTGATGATGCCGGTGTTCCATATCCTACAGCAGAAGGCTGGACATGGGAAAAATATGTAGAAACAGCACAGCAGCTTACAAATAAAGATAAAGATGTATGGGGATCTTTTATCGGTGATGATCCCGCTATGGAATATGTATTAGCTTCTCAGAAGGGAATTCCTGCATATAAAGAAGACGGAAGTGCAAACTTTGACGATCCTGTATTTACAGAGTCTATGAAATGGTGCTACTCTCTTGGCAACGATCTGAAAATTCAGCCATCCAGCTTAGACATTGCATCCGGAACATATCCATACAACGCATTCTTAGTAAACGGCAACATCGGTATGTGGGTAGCCGGAGGCTGGGTTGCAAGTACACTTTCTGACCAGGAAAAATATCCTCGTGATTGGGAAGCTGGTATCCTCCCTATGCCATATCCGGAAGGAGAAGAACCATCTTCACTGCAGATTACATCCTGCTACGCAGTTCCTACAACATCTTCTAACAAAGAAGCTGCATTTGAAGCAATTAAATGTATCTGTGAAAATAAATACACACTGGGATACGGACGTGTTCCTGCAAAAGTTCTGACAGAAGATGAAGCTAGAAGCTACATCGAAGAAGGACTTCTTCCAAAATATGAAAAAGACGGAATTACAGTAGATGATTTCATGACAGGCTGGTTTGATCCAAACAGAAAATATGTAAGCGAAAAAATTATGGGAACAGCAGATACTGTTATTGGTCAGATCTTCACTGAAGAAGGTGGATTATACGGACAGGGACAGCAGTCACTGGAAGACACTATGAAGAAAATTCAGGAAAGATCCAACAAAGCAATTGAAGAAGCAAAAGCAAAATAAAGTTTGAAATTATAGCAGAGGAGGCTGTTGCATTAAGAACTATTAGTGCGGCAGCCCCTCTTTTTACGTGATAGGAAGGCATAAGGTGAGGACAAATGGGAAATAAGATTTATTTATGGGCAGATAAGGAAAATCAATATAAAGCCAATTTGCACTGTCATACTACTGTTTCAGATGGAAAATTTACACCTGAGGAAATAAAGAAGATTTACAAGGAGCAGGGGTATCAGGTGGTAGCTTATACAGATCACAGAAAATATGTGTCCCATACAGAACTTACAGACGAAGATTTTGTAGCTCTTTGTGGTGTAGAAGTGGATATGAATGAAATTCGTCCGGGAAAAGAACGAA
This sequence comes from Candidatus Blautia stercoravium, assembly GCA_019114495.1. Lineage (GTDB taxonomy): Bacteria > Bacillota > Clostridia > Lachnospirales > Lachnospiraceae > Blautia > Blautia stercoravium. The sequence continues at coordinate 198 of DXFK01000132.1, read as the reverse complement.
TTCGCACACGTATGTATCATATAAATTTTTACGATACAAATCCGGAGAATATGGCAAAGGAAAAAGCAGAATATTGTGCCGCAGATTACTGGAACCATAATGCTGCCTATGTAAATTCTTACATAGAGAAGATGAATAAGCTGGGCTTTCTGGCTTGCTACAACCATCCTTACTGGTCCATGCACACAGCGCCCAATT
>DXFK01000131.1 GCA_019114495.1 Candidatus Blautia stercoravium | reverse complement strand
CATACTGGGCATTTTTCCGGTACCTGCAGTCCGGTATAGATATTTCCGCATTTCAGGCACATCCAGGATGTTTCAATCTCTGACACGAACAGTCTGTTCGATTCCAGCATTTGGGCCAGAAGACGAAACCGCTCTCCGTGGGTTTTCTCAATTTTCCCAATCATATGAAAAGAAGCGGCAATTTCTGTAAATCCTTCTTCCCTTGCTTTTTTCTCAAATGCCTTATACACATCGTCGTGTTCTTCCATTTCGTTTTTTTCCGCAAACCGCAGAAGTTTTGCCACATCCTGAGAAATATCCACGGGGTAATTGCCGTCAATAGAAATGTTTTTCTCTGCCAGAGCTGTCAGATGTTTGTAAAAAATTTCTGCATGTTCCCGTTCCTGATTGGCGGTAAAGGTAAACACCGCCTCCACAACAGCCAGTTGATTTTTTCTGGCTTGTGAGGCTGCCATGGTATAGCGGTTTCTGGCCTGGCTTTCTCCGGCAAAAGCCCGCATGAGATTTTCTTTGGTGATACTGTCTTTTAATTCCATAGTCGCTTTCCTCCTGTTCCCTGTTAGTATGTCCCGGACAGAGAGAATCAATGCCTGTTTTTGCAAGAACCTTTTTGTGAGGGGCACATAGGATAAAAGAAAAAGGATTTTTTATGGCATACGAAACCTATCGGAAAGTTGTTGGTGTGATACGAAATATCAGCAGGGGTAATTCCTGCTGCAATCTTCTGGCAACGGTACAGACAGAGACGGAAACAGTGAACTTTGTAGTGACTGGAGAAACCATGGTCATTGATAATGTGCGGCTGAGAAGAGGGATGCGTGTAGCTGCCTTCTACGACACCAGCCTTCCGGCCCCGGCTATTTATCCGCCGCAGTATCAGGCAGAGTTGGTAACGGTTTTGCGGCAGAACGAGGACGCAGCGCTGAATTATTTTGATGCAAACCTGACAGCAGAAGACAATTCTCTGAAGCTGAATCTGTCTCCAGCAACCCGTATTTCCACCGTGAATGGGCAGCCCTTTACCTGTCATCCGGGAAATCAGGAACTGCTGGTTTATTATACGGCCACTACTTTTAGTATTCCGCCCCAGACCACACCCCAGAGAATCCTTGTTATGTGTCCTTCTTAAGTGCATAAGGGGAAGATTTCGGACTGCCGCAGAATCCGGGTTTTGTGTTTTTTCAGAGTTGGGGATTTCTTCCTGCGGCAGTCTGCAGAATATTCTGCTTTGGATAGAATGGTATGAGAATGAAAGAAACAGGGCATGCTGTATAGAAAAGGTTATAGGAGAAGCAGCATGAAATCTATTTGGACAAACTCCTGTACATTAAAAAGACGGGAGAATTTAAACAGGGAAATTGAGACGGAAATTGCCGTTATCGGAGGCGGCATGACGGGGATTCTGACCGCGTATTTGCTGCAGAGAGAGGGCAGGAGAGCAGTAGTGCTGGAGAGATATTGCATTGGCAGCGGCCAGACCCAAAATACCACGGCAAAAATCACATCCCAGCATGGTATGTGTTACGCAAGTCTAATAAAGAAATATGGAACAGAGAAGGCCAGGCAGTATGGATTTGCCAACGAAGAGGCGCGAAAGGAGTATGAGCGTCTGATAGAAAAGGAACAGATAGCCTGTGATTTTGAAACAACATCTTCTTATGTGTATGGAAGGAGTGCCCGGGGTTTGGAAGAAGAGGCGAGGGCAGCAGGCAGTTTGGGACTTCCCGCAGGCCTTCGCAGGGAAGGGCTGACTCTGCCGTTTCCTGTATGGGGTGCGGTAGAATTTCACAATCAGGCCCAGTTTCATCCTCTGAAATTTCTTTCTTCTCTGGCAGAGCAGTTACAGGTGTATGAAAATACTCCGGTAGAGAGCGTCAAGGAGAACACACTGTTCACTCCAGAGGGAAGAGTAAAAGCGGAAAAAATTGTTTTTGCCTGTCATTTCCCTTTTGTAAACTTTCCGGGGCTGTATTTTGCAAAAATGCACCAGGACCGTTCTTATGTATTAGCCTTGGAAAACGCTATGGAAGTAAACGGTATGTATATCGGCGCAGAAAAGAGGGATTTCTCTTTTCGCAGTTATGGGCCGTATCTGCTGCTGGGAGGAGAGGGACACCGCTGTGGAGACAAGACAGGAAAGGCGGCGAGATATGAGGAATTGAGGGAAAGGGCTGCCCGGTGGTTTCCTAAAAGCCGGGAAGTGTGCTGCTGGTCAGCCCAGGACTGTGTTACCGCGGATTCTGTGCCTTTTATCGGCAGATTTTCCGGCAGCAGGCGGAACTGGTATGTGGCTACAGGCTTTCAGAAATGGGGCATGACAACAGCTATGACGGCAGCCATGCTTATTCGTGACGATATCTGCGGATTTGCAAACTCCAATAGGGCAGTTTTCCGTCCCCAGAGATTCCCTGTAAAGGATTTGGATTTTTTTCTTTCTGATGGCCTTCGTTCGGTAAAGGAACTGGCAAAACCGTTTTTTTATGACCCGCAAAAAACAGCCCAGGATATCTTGCCGGGACATGGCGGCATTGTTACCTATGAGGGGCGAAAAGTAGGCATATATAAGGATGAACAGCAGAATATCCATGCGGTGGAAATCCGTTGTCCCCATCTTGGCTGTCAGCTTTCCTGGAATCAAGATGAGAAAAGCTGGGACTGCCCCTGTCACGGTTCCCGATTTGATTATAAAGGAAAACTGTTAAATGGTCCGGCACAGAGTGGTATTTAATCCTGTTTTTCCCGCAGTACCACGGCTTTGGAGGCAGAACGTCTTCTTTCATCGCTTAATTTGGCATAGTGCTTTTTCGTGGTATTGACATCAGAGTGTCCCAAAACGTCTGCCACCAGATAAATATCCCCGGTTTCCCGATACAGAGCTGTGCCGTAGGTGCTTCGCAGCTTATGGGGAGTGATCGTCTTGACAGAAATGGCAGAAGCGTACTTTTTTACCATTTTTTCCACTGCATCCACGCTGATACGTTTGCGCTGACCGGAGAGGAAGAGTGCTTCTTCATGTCCAGCTACCGGGGTAATGGCATTTCTGGAGATTTCCAGATAATCCTTCAGAGCCTGTTCCACCTCTGTACCGAAGTAGACAATCATTTCATTTCCGCCTTTTCGCAGAATCCGGATACCATTGTTTTTAAAATCGACATCACCTATATTCAGTCCCACCAGTTCGGAAACACGAACACCTGTTCCGAGCAGGAGAGTAATCATAGCAATGTCGCGGTACTTTTGTTTGTTATAGTGATAAAGCTGTATACCGGTCAGTTGGTTTCCATAATTTTCGATATGGTCCAGAAGATTGGCCACCTCATCGGGGTCTAACTGAATAATGGCTTTTTCCTTGATTCTAGGCATATCCACAAGGCGTACAGGATTAGACTGCAAAAGCTGGCGTTTGCACAGATAATCATAAAAACTGCGCAGACAGGACATTTTTCTGGCAATTCCTGTACGGGAGTTGGTTTCCAGCTTGTTGTCCGTGGTTTTATAGGCTTTTAAATATTCCTCAAATTCTTCAAAATCTACAGGCTGTAAAAGAGATAAATCCTGGATGGAAATATCAGCCATGTTTTTTTCTTTTAAGGCAGGATTTGTAAGCTGCAGAAAACGAAAAAACACACGTAAATCGTATGCATAAGACAAACGGGTTTTGTCAGAGGTCGTGGGTTCCTTGGCGCGGAAATAATCCTTGACGTATGGAGGAAGTTCCACAAGGAATTCACGAAGTTTTACTGTATTTTCAATTTTTTCCTGTTCACGGTATGTAATTGGCTTTGCCATAAGAAAACCTCCAAAATGATTGTTTTGAGAGTAGTTTATCACAAATAAAGGAAAAAAGCTATAGTTTTTCGGTTAAATCTGTATTTGTCCGCTAAACTATTTTTAGAAGAAACAACTGCTCTTGTGTATGTAAATTGGGGTTTCTCGAAAAAAGCTATTTTAGAATACATAATATTTTTATGGTAAACTTTATAAAGAAAAAAATAATAAGTACTCTTTTACGGAGTACCTATCATTTTTTCCTTTTTATCTCAAAAACGTATTTTCATCTAAAAGAATGGTAAACGGTCCGTCATTAATCAGGGAAACCTTCATATACGCCCCGAATTTTCCGGTTTTGACTACCGGAACGCTTTCTTTGACTTTTTCTACCATGTACTCATACAGGGCCTCTGCATCCTGGGGATTTGC
>DXFK01000130.1 GCA_019114495.1 Candidatus Blautia stercoravium | reverse complement strand
TAATCAATCGGCTTCGCCGCAAATTTTGAGCGATTTGTCAAGCGTTTTTTTGAAAAAAAGTGGGTGATTTTTAAAATATGGACTCTGAAAGCCTTATAAAATAAGGGCTGAAGATTCCGAGAAGATATTATTCCTTAAAGGAGGAACTGCACTATGAAGTTTAAATTAAAAACGCTGGAAAAAAACTGGGTTTTGTATGATGTTGGTAACTCAGCTTTTACTCTTCTTGTCTCTACAATTATGCCGATTTACTTTAATTATCTGGCTGGACAGGCTGGGATTTCTGACGTAAATTATCTGGCTTACTGGGGCTATGCAACCTCCATTTCTACCATTTTCGTTGCCATTTTGGGACCTGCTCTGGGAACAGTTTCGGACCTGAAAAACTGGAAAAAGAAAGTCTTTATGGTGTCTCTTTTACTGGGTTCTCTGGGCTGTGTTGTATTGGGATTTTCTTCATCCTGGATATGGTTTTTGCTGTTATTTGTCTTGGCAAAATCTGCCTATTCTGTCAGTCTGGTGGTCTATGATTCCATGCTGACAGACATTACAGACAGCGAAAGAATGGACGAAGTTTCCGCCAGAGGATATGCCTGGGGCTACATCGGAAGCTGCATTCCTTTCGTTTTAAGCCTTCTTCTGGTTTTATTCTATGAGAAAATCGGAATTTCCATGAAACTGGCTATGGGGCTTGCATTCCTTCTGGTTGCCATATGGTGGGTGCTGCTGGCGCTTCCTCTGGCAAAATCATACCAGCAGAAATACTATCAGCAGACAGACGGACATCCTTTAAAAGAATCAGCCAATCGGCTGAAAAAAATATTTTCCGAACTGAAAAAAGAGAAAAAAATCTTCTTGTTTTTACTGTCATTTTTCTTTTATATTGATGGAGTTTACACAATTATTGACATGGCAACCGCCTATGGAACTGCACTGGGCCTGGACACAACCGGATTGCTTCTTGCCTTGCTTTTGACCCAGATCGTGGCCTTTCCCACTGCCCTTATTTTCGGAAAGTTATCTCGAAAAATGAAAACATCTCTGTTGATTCAGATATGTATCGGCGCATATTTTCTTATTGCCTTATATGCAATCGGACTGAAGCAGCAATACCAGTTTTGGATTCTGGCCGTGTGTGTAGGCATCTTTCAGGGAACGGTTCAGTCCATGTCACGCTCCTATTATGCACGGATTATTCCCGCAGAAAAGTCAGGTGAATACTTTGGAATTTATGATATTTGCGGAAAGGGAGCTTCCTTTGCCGGCACTATGCTGGTCTCTTTGGTAAGTCAGCTTACCGGCAGCATGAACCTGGGCGTGGGTGCGCTTTCCCTCCTATTTCTCATAGGTTTTCTGATGTTTGCCAAAGCAGATAAAGTCCCTGCGTGACATTTTTTCTGCAGCTTCCCCCTGCACGGGTACACAATACCTGTGTTCCCGGCAGTGGAATTACTGAAAGCCCTTCCTCTTCTTTGCTGCGTCAATCAATGCCTTTGCCTCTTCAAAAGCCTCCGGCAAATAAGCTTCTGTCCACTCTTTTCCTGCCTTTTCCGCCTTCTTAATATCATTCCACCGAGTCACCACTTCACCGGATTGGTTCACTGTCTCCCGACCAAATACATGAGGATGTCTGCGTACCATCTTTTCACTGATACCGCGGCACACATCTTCCAAAGTAAAAAGCCCTTTCTCCTCTGCAATCTGCGCATGCAGAACCACCTGCAGAAGCAAATCTCCCAGCTCCTCCTTCAAATTGTCGCCATTGCCCGTGTCCTCCAGAATATTAATACCACAGACAACTTCCGCTGCTTCTTCCATACAAGCCGGCTTCAAACTCACATGAGTCTGCTCCCTGTCCCATGGGCAGCCGTCTTTCCCACGCAGACGGGCTATGATTTGCTTCAATCTGTCAAATTCGTTCATGATGGTAATCTCCTTTGTTTTTTATCTTGCTATATCTATCAGTATACTCACCCAACTCCAAAATAGCAAATTTTCCCAGAAAAGACACAAAAACGTTGCCAAAGCACTCTTTCATCCCCAACCACAGTTTCCCGTATTCAGCTGAACTTTGAAAACAGCTATAATACGCTGTATAATATTCTAACATCAGACGATAATGAAAACTATACAACTGCAAAACAGTCATGATAGAAGAAACACCGTATCCAGAAGCAATCATACAGTCTGCCCCTGTTAATGACAGATATGTAAAATAACATTATACTTTTTTCTTCCCTTCCACATTACCTTTTGGTATAATCTACCTGTGAAACAAGGGAGGAAAATTATGGAACAAAAACATAAAAGTGAATTTGAAGAAGTACTTCGCAAAAATCTGCAGTCAGAACTCTCTGCTGAACAAATGGCAAGACAGCTTGGTATTGATGTGGACAACTTTCTTGCCTGGAAGTCCCACTCTGAAAAACAATCTACAGAGGCCCTCACCGGGAACGAAATTTCCCTGGAAGAAGACAAATAATGGCATGAATTAAAATTCTTCTCCAGAGTACAGAAATCCATCATCTGTACCCTGGAGAAGGCCGTTATTGCTCTTTTTCCAATCACAATTACTCTCAGTCCCAATGTTTTTGCTGCATGTACGGTTATCTGCCCAAAATTTCTGTATCTTCCATCTTAGTCACTGGAATCTCACGAAGATTAGTCTGAATATTGGGAGAATAGATTTCTTCCTTGCATTTTTCTACAAATCATTTTAAAATCAAATGTAATTAATAGTATTACACCTGTGTTAGTCTAACATTGTTATGATGTAACATTAATAATCATATTAAAATCCTACAACTTATGATGAAAGGAAAACACCATGCAAATTAGTATGAAATGCTCCATTGCAGTTCACTGTCTTATTTTTATTCATGAGGCCAAAGGAATTACCAAAGTGACAAGCACATTACTCGCAGAAAGTACGGGATGTAATCCGGTCATCATCCGTAACACGATCAGTGCCTTGAAAAAAGCCGGACTCATTACGGTAGCGCGTGGGACCGGAGGTGCAGAACTATGCGCAGCCCCATCGAAAATAACACTTTACCAGATTTACAATGCTCTGGAACCGGATGGTCTGTCTTCCTTAATAGGAATTCATGCCTGCCAGGAGCGAAAATGCCCTGTTGCCAAAAACATCCGCCAGGTATTACAAAATCCTTATAAAAAAATTGAAGACTCTATAAAGCAGACAATGGAAAGTGTTACTTTGCAATCTATGATTGATGATTTTCATAAACTCCTGTAAAAAATCCGTCACTTGAGTTTTTTTACTCAAGTGACATTTGTGCCGGACTTGCAGTGTTTTTCCTTGCAAAACGGTAATCCCCTATTCCTTACTTACATTCATCTGTGCATCCACACTGCTTTGACTTAATCTCGTTTGATGATCCTCCAATGCATAAGCATTCATTTCTATTATTATGTCATAGTCCCCAGCTTCCAGTTTTTTTTCTGCAGTAACTCCATATACTGCGGTCCCCGGTTCCAACAGATTGGAACGATAAATTTCTTCTTCGGTTTCTTTTAAGAGGATTCTGTACTGAAAATAACACGGATTTCCCTCCACATTAATAAGAGGGGTTGTAATCTCTCCCGAATCTGCATTCATATACAGAGTATCATATGCAGGTACTGCCACCTTCTCCGGATTCTCATTCACCAGTCCATGGGGAGCCTCATATAAAAATGCATCTTTTTCTATCTGAAGTTCCGGGGGTTTCGTGGAATACCATATAAATACACCTGCGGCACCCAATATCACAAAAATCAAAAGCGCCGCTGAAAAAATCCTGGCTTTTGCTGTTCCGATGATACGAATGCAGCCTTCTCGATTTTGCTCATCCATACAAGGCAGATATCCGATCACCTTCCTGAAAGGCCCAAGTTTTTTCCTGTATGGCTCTACAATTAGAGTTTGTCCTTCTCTTACAAGCACATCTTCACTTTGATAGGCCTGCTTTTTTTGCACATCACCAAAAACCGGAAGCTGACTGCTCGTTGTATAGTTCCAGGCCGTTTTCCCCGGTCCCATCCAGGATTTACATGAATACTCTTCACAAGCCCTATAGCTATATTTCATTCTGCTTTCCTCCCATTACTCTACCACCAGCGTTGCTTTTAACTTTCCTGCATTGTAAGCAACCCTATCTGTGGATTTCTCCTGGTCTTCTGCCGCTGAAGAATTCACGGTAATGCTGATGGGATATTCCCCTTTTTGAAAACTTTGGCTCATATCAAACTCCTTGACACCGTATCCCGGCGGAATCACTTTTGACTGATAAAGCTCTTCTCCCGTTTGATCCAATGTAATAGTATACTGTAGGTTATACGCGTTTCCTTCCACATTCAAAAGGAGCTGCTCCACATGTACGTCCCCGGAATCTGCATAAATCTTATCAATTCCCGGTAAGCGAATATTTGCAGGATTGGGATTTACCATCTCTCCGGCATGGATCTTGATGGGTGTATCCTGGGACGGCCGAAACATTTGGAACAGGAAACCCCCTATACCGCCTAAAAGCAGAATGGAGAGCAAGCCAAAAAGTAAAACCCTCTTTCTGGATATTTCAACAATTCGAATCCAAATCTCCTTGTCTTCCTGATCCAGTCCTGGGATGCAGCCCGGGCTCTTTTCAAACATCCCCAGTCTGCATTTGCATGGTTCAATGGGATGTTCCTGCTCCGCTCCATACAAACGATCCTTGGTCTTTAGTTTACTTTTTTTTCTGATGTCTGCCACTGATTCTTCCTGTATTTCTCCAATGTATCTCCATATGGTATTTCCCCCGGCTTTCCAAAGCTTACCGGATTCTCCACGTTTTTCATCATATCTGTAATCCATCTCTTATCCCTCCGCCTATTGGACAACAAGTGTTGCTTTCAGCTTTCCGGCATTATAAGCAACTCGCTCTGTGTTTTCATCTTTTTTGTCTTCCTGTGCCGAAGAGGTGACCATAATGGTAATTGGATATTCCCCTTCCTGAAAGGTCCTTGTCATATCAAATGCCTTTACCCCATATCCAGGTTCAATCAGTCCGGATTGGTAGAGTTCCTCTCCGGTGTCATCCAGTGTAATGGTGTACTGCAGATCATAGGCATTTCCTTCTACATTGAGCAGAAGCTGCTCCACCCGGGTACTATCTGCTTCTGCGTAGACTTTATCAATTCCGGGCAGACGGATGTTCGCAGGATTTGGATTTACCATCTCACCAGCCTTAATCTTTACAGGTGCATCTACGGGACGGTTTCTCTGGCCCAGCCACATGCCCCCAAAGAATATGGTAAGAATCAAGGCTGCTAAAATCAAGGCTCCCAGAATTCTGCTTTTCCTCTTTCCTACAATTCTGATAAAACTGTCTTTTTCTGTCAGTGGAATATAACCTATTATATATTGGCCTTTATGTACCGCTCCCTGATAAGGCAGCACATCTGCTTCCTGGTTTTCCCATACGAGCTTTTTCCATGGTGTTTCCGCTTTTCTGTCCGACAAATCTCCACACACGCGGAATCCTCCGTCTGGGTAGCGCTTCAGCATTTCTGATTCTGAGATATATCCCCACTCCTGCTTTTTGCCCTTACGAAACCAGCCCTGGCAGCCCTCCATATCCGCATATAGCTTTTCCATCCCCTTATTCTCCTTCCCTGCAGGACAAGCCGCCGAATATCGGCGGCTTGTCCTGGTTCTTTATTTATCTTATTGATTGGTTTTGCTTATTGTGTCTGGGTAAATGTCCATGTAAGTTCTGTTGTATAACTTTTTCCCTTTTCTCCTTTACCAAAGTTACTGATATAAGCTTTTGCTGTCAGTTCACTTTCTTTACCAGTCCCACCACTATCATTATTTTTCGACATACTTCCAATTTCTACAGGTTTAGCTGTTGATGCCATTACATCGACAAATCCAGAAGAACCATCTGGTTTAGCAACCTTCATTTTTACACCTGCAGTATCGCTTTGTTCACTATCTTTCAGTTTGATAGAACCATCCTCATCGACTGCATCCTCATGTTGATCCAGTTTTACCTGTACCGTATGATTTTTATTATATGGTACAGATGCTGGACCATCTGGATCTGCATTAAACAACTTAAACTCCAGGTCCGCCCCTGTCTTTGCTGTTTTTGCATCATTGTCCAAGTTTACCTTTACCGGAAAGTCCACTACCCAATCAGAGATGTCTCCACCACCACTCTGTCCTGGTACATAGCTGACACTTGTGCTACCTCCAGAACTTGGGGTTGTAGATGATGCGAAAACTGTTGTTCCCCCTACCATAGAGATTCCCAATACGGTTACCATCGCCAATGCTGCTAATTTTTTGTTCATCATACCTTTTTTTCTCCTTTGCACTTTTTCATCTTTTCTTATTTCATTGTTGCGTTCTTTTTCTTTTGTCTAAGCGATGCTGTCTGTTTCTTACCCTAACCCTATTTCTAATACCATCTCATATCACTGTATTTTGCTACACTTTTCCCTCCTCTCGTTCTCTTTGCTTTTGATACAAAAGTACTAAGAGTATTAATGCCGACCCAAAGGTAAAAAATAATGTCTCCCCATATCCTTCGGATAAAATATCACCGGTGCGCGGCACTTTTTTATCTATTTCCACATCGGGGACTTTCCCTTCCACATTATAAGTAAAGGAAACCGATGTTGCACCTCCTGTAGAAGTGACTTCTTTGGCATACACCTTTGTCGGGAAGAGAAATGCCAGTGTCAACAGTCCAATCAGTATTTTTCTTTTCATTGACTGACACCTCCTTCTGCCATTTTGACTTCTGTCACTCTGACAAACTCAAACTCTGCAGATCCTGTATATGCATTTCGACTTCCGTTGTATTCCGGCTTTGTTCCCTTGATACCGAAACGTACGGAACTGCTCTTACCATTACTTGCAAATCCAAGTTCACCCAGATTCAAATTGCTGCTTGTGACTGTTTCAAATTTATTATTCTTATATCGAAGATAATCTGCCGTAAAGACTGCAGATGTCCCCTCTTGTGTCATCTGGATTTTCGGATCACCTGTACCACTGCCCTTTACATTTACCTGATAGTAATAATCGTGAAGTACCGTTTCGTCATTCGGAGACGCTTCCTCTCCTGTCTGGATTTGACCGCCTTTATCATGCCATACGCCCTTTAGTTGAATGGCCAAACTCTCACCGGTACTGGAAACGGACGCTCCTTGATCTTCCACTGTCTCATTCAATGTGACATTTGGTATCTCAAACATCGCATCCGGCAGTGTTTCATCTGCATCTTTCTGAGACACATAGGTGGTCTGTTTTAAGGAAGGTACACTCTGAATGATAGTATCCATATCCTTGATCGCCCATGGATCACTTACACTTTGGTCATTCCAGGTTGGCCCCGTTTGACTGTTGGAACCATTCCATACAAAGAGAACATACTCTGCATCAGATGATAAAACTGTCGTAGCTGCTTTTGCATCGAAATTGATTGTTACTGTGGCAGTTCCATCACCTTTTAACGCAATTTCCGGTGGTTTTGCAGTTCCATTTCCTAATCCTGAGATTGGATCCTGGTTTCCGTCTTTGTATTTGTACCACAGATAGGTTGAATCTTCTCCCGAGTTCTTCTTGGCCACAATAAAATCTGTTTCCTGCTTTAATGCATCCAAGTCTTCCAGTCTACTATCATATTGAAAATCTAATTGCATGGAAAATCCTTCTCCATTAAAAATGAGTTTTTTCTTCTGTACCTGCATTGTTCCACTTGCGGTTCCATCCACTGTAATGGGTTTTAACACCTTAGTTTTTACTGTGACATACGGAACTTTTGGATACTGAGCAGTGGCTTCTGAACTATCAGGCAAAGTATCATCTGTAAAACTGGTCGCTCCATTTTCAGAGGTCCATGCTACGATTCGATAGTTTGCCTCATTATCCCAGTCGTATGAAATGCTTCCTTTCGCATCTTGAATCATAAAGGATACCGTAAAATCTCCGCTCTCATCCAGGGTTTCTGAAATAGACATCCCCTTAACTTTTGCAGAGTGATCGGTGCTAGGCCTCAAATCTGATGCCCATAACTTATATAGATTCGTATTACTTCCCACTCCATTTTCTGGATCCTGCTTGTAGAGGGCATAATGAATCTTATTATTTGCTAGAGCATCTACATAACTATCTTGCCCCTCTGGATAATTAAACTTTGCTGATACGGTAAATTCTGTCTTATCATACAGCCACTCCCTTTTATCTACCTTTGCTTCCCCAAGCTTATCAGTAGGAGCAGTCGTTGTAGCGGAGCTGTGTTTGATCGGACTGAGCTTCGCCTTCCATACCGGAGTAAAGGTTGCGTTTCCACTGCTAAATATTTTCGTTAAAACTTCATTGTTGACAACTTTTTCTCCACCCGATGCACCTGTAAGCGTAGCTTTGGCACCAAGCTGTATGGTAGCACCAGGCTGAAATGGTGTCCCGTTTTCCTCTCCATTTTCACCATACCGCTTTCCTTCAACGTCTACATACCATCCTTTAAATATCTTATTCTCATCATTTGTCGTTACATCAACCTTGCCTTTATTTGGTACTTGGACCGTTGAATTATGTCCATCCACAGTGGTGGCAATATCAAATGCTTCCGTATCAGTAATTCCAAGCTTATTTGAACTATCCTCAAATTCTACATAAATCTTCTTGTCATAATTCAGTTTCGCAAAAACATTATTTATGTCTGCATTTTCTATCTTTTTATGCATGGTAGAATTGGTGATATTAAACATATATTCACCATTTATACCTAGTGTTTCCGGATATCCGGTAAAGATGGCTTCATATCCATAAATAACATAGACACTTTCAGTGGTATGGTTCGTGTATTTGGGTTCGCCTGTTTTTTCCTCCCATCCGTTTTGCTGATTATACTCATATTTACTTGCTACATATGCACCCGCTTTAACCGGACCATACTGGGGTTTAAAAGATAATGTATACTTTGTTTGAGCGTACTGAAACTGTGGATTCTTTGTTGAATATCCCAGGATTTGTTTCCAAACATTACGTACATCCACCAGATCATTGGCTAAGTATGATTCCCCCTTATTCGACTCATTCTTATAAATCTCTACATCACCTTTACCGGGAATATTCACATAAAGCTTCCATCCGGTCATCGCATTTCCATCTGGACTGGCGGTTTCCTTTCCAAGCTGCGGAATGGAGAAATATCGCCTGCTCGGTACATCATATCCATTATAACTAGAAATTACAGCCTCCTCTTTATTTAGAAAATTAAAATCAAATGTCATTAGCTTGGATTGAAAATCAAAACGATAGCTGAAATGATCTCCTGATGGTTTAAAATCATATCCCCAATATAATGTTCCATCGCTATTTTCTCTGGGCCAAATAGAATTAGGATTCAAATTTTTCTCGTCATCTGTTACCCGTTTATCCTCCAAAACATCTGTGATCGTGGCAGTTGGAATGGTATAGCCATCCTTTGTTGTTAAATTAAATTGGAGAATATTTTGACCATTTGTTTCATATACATCTTTCGCCAAAAAGGTTAAACCACTTTTTAGTTCTGTGTATCCAATCTCATCTTTCGTCTCTGTATTGCCGTCACCATCAAAATCTTTTACAATGTAGGATCTCGGATCCAATCCTTCTAGATTTCCTACCATATAGTTACCTTGTACACTGGATACAGTTCCTCCACCCACGCGAAAGTCATCTACTACATTGCTAACATCAATTTGATATACTGTATCATAAGCTACAACATAACTTCCACTTGTAAGCTTACCACGCTCTTTTAATATAGTAGTGACTTCAACTCCATTGGATAATGTTGTTTTCATTGATGTGCCGATATTATCTGTACTTGGCCGTGGCAACGGAACCAACTCCCGGACAAACTGATCCGTCTCATATGTCCCCTGATTCGGGAAAAAGTCGATTACAATATAATTGGAAGGCTCGTATTTATACATGCCGAGCCTTCCTCTTTTCACTTGGTATTCAAAGGAAAGGGCTCCGCTTCCAATGGTATACTCACTTGTTGCCACCAGTAAATCCTTGTTTACTACAACAGGTTCATCACCATCATTCGTATAATAACCACTGGTCGTATCTTTTCCATTTTTAATTCCTTGGTTTCCACTTCTTGTATACGCTGCTCCCCCATTCAGTGAATCTTCTCCCCCCGTTGGTGTCACTTTATAAATAAGGCCCTCTAGTATCCCCAGCCCCTTTACACCATTCATACCACGTTCCTGTTCTTGAAATGCCGTATCCGTACCATAAACACCTACCCAACGTTTTCCACTTTTTTCTGTTCCAACACCATATATGGTTACCGATTCCTTTGGCATTTCAAATGAAATAGTTCTGGAACGGGCATTCGGATCTTCATTCAACACTTTTACTTCCAGTTTTTCTTCATTGCTCTTTTTGACTTGGATTTCTCTAGTCGCTTTAGGATCCAATGAATGTGGATAGATATATTTCACTATGACAATCTGTCCCTCATATGCTTCATCAATGCCTGACTCGCTTTTTTCGGCATCTACCTGAATATCCCATCCCTCTGTGGTAGCTTTGTCCTTATTTATAGGATATTTATCCTGCGTATTTATCTTATAAATCAATTGATATTCAGAATTTTTCGGTGACTGGTAGGCAATTCCCGGCTCATTAGCTGAGACTGCGGGAACATAGTAGTCCTGACCATCCAGACGATAAATAGCTGATATATCATAATATTGACCAGAAACAATAATTACTGCTTTTTCAAATATGTAGTTATCAATCGTATTCGGGATCCCCTCCTCACTTGTCTGAATATTTCCCTCAGTAAATTTGATACCTTTTCGTAATTCTGCACCATTATCAGAATACGCATTCCATGTATACTGATATATGTTGTTAACGGCTCTTTGCTGCTTTAATTCTTCAACTGTAATCTCTTTTGGCTGTTCAATCCCTTCTACCGTTACCGTCAGCTTTTGACTTCCCTTTTCTCCCGTTGCCTGGTTGTGATAACCCACCGTATAGGTATACGTTCCATTTTCTGTCACAGAAAAGGTGCGCTCACCCACCTTTTTTTCTTTCTGATCTGGATCCAGAATGCTGGTCACCACTACATGTTCCGGTAATTTTTCTTCAATGGTAATCGTTGCCGTCAGTTTATCATCTGCTAATTGATAGCCAATATCAAAATACTGTTCTTCGGGTACCGCCGGGTTCTCTTCCGGAATTGTCGGCTGCTCTTCCGGTGCCGCCGGTTCTTCTTCCGGAGTTGTCGGCTGCTCTTCCGGTGTGGCCGGTTCTTCCTCCAGTGTGGCCGGCTGGACCTCTGGTATCTCTACATTTACTTTTATTTCTTCTTTTCGTTCTTCTGTTTGATCTCCATTTGTCACCATATACGTAAGCTCATACAGATATTCCCCACTTACATCCACATGACTTTGAAATGTGTTAGGGTCATGACTGTTTCCCTGACTGTCTGTCAATGTCTGCAATGTTTTATCTGCGGCCACATTGGTTACATCTGCAGTCAGATCAGCGCCACCGTTTCCATCATAACTGACCCCAATCTGATAGCCGCTGGTTTCCTGTGCAAATACAGTATTCGTAAGCATTCCATACTGCCCCATCGTAAGCATAAGTATGATACTCACCACCACACTGATACTTCTTTTCCAAAAACCTTTTCCCATAATTAATCTCCTCCATCTATAGTATTCTCAGCATCTACCTCATATAAGATTTCTCCGCTGTGAGCATCTACATAGATCTGCTTTGTCACTCCGTTTTCCGAAGCATAAACCAGATAATAATCTACATCTGATGAAGTCCGTTGTTCGCTGTCCAGAATGCTTGCATCCTGTTTTTCTTGTACAACAATGGCCTCTGCCTGCTGCTGCGTAATATCTTGATCTTCTTGCTCAGAGCTTTCAACCTTGTCTTGCTCCGGTATCTGTTCCATCTCTTGGGCAGTCTTACTTTTCTCTGACTGCTGTTCAGTTTCCTCGTCTGCCTTTTTTACCGCTTCCTTTTTCTCCCCATATTCAGGTTTTTTTTTTGTTTCGTGATTTAAAAAGAATGCACCCCCTGTAAGTATCACTATTCCAATAATAATAACTCCCTGCCACGGAATTTTTCTTTTTTTCACACCTGTCCCTCCTTGTCATATTGTTATTTAATAAACTTAACCATATTGGATTATTTTTTTGGGATTATTTTTGTTCAATTTTATTTTCATGATTTTTCTTGTTTTGAAGCAAATAATTTGTATTTTTTTGTTTATTCATGTACTTTTTTTGAATCATATATGTAATTTAATTTAAACATAACAATACTTTTACAAACTGTCAATCAAAATGCGCGCAAAATATTTTTTTCGTAGATAATTCATATATTATCATTAGTGTTTTTATTAAAATTATACAACAAAAAATCGCCCCTCGATTTTAACAACACCTTATATTTCAGCATACTATACATTTTGTTAATGAAAACTCCAACTGAAAAAAAGTGCAAAAAACGCATATATAGGAAAATTGGAAATGGAAATAACCTGCTCAAACAGACACTGGTTGTATACGCACATCGTGCTGCGATAAACAAAAAGAGATATTGTCATAACTTTCGGTGTAACTACAATGAGACAGAAGCACCCCCAAGGATGCTTCTGTCTCATAAAATGAAGTATGCCAGAATTACTGCCATTACTCGATAGCATATATAGTGTAGCAAAACATATTTCTTTGATTTGGGCGCTATAACTTGTACTATTTATTCCGTTTAATGCACAACAGAAACAGAATAGCACCGCAAATCACGAAACACATGGCATACAAAGCGATATTGTTATAATCTCCTGTTTGAGGAACAGCTTTACCGTTTATCAGTTGCCCGTTTTTTGCAGGGTTATTCACGGTCTGAGACTGGGATGAGGAAGGTGTGGATGGAGTTGGTTTCGGATCCTTTTTTTCTTCGGTCTTTTCTTTCACATCTACTCGAACAGTTTCTGTTGCCATTGCGCCTTTGGTATCGACGACCTTATAAACTACATAGTAAACCCCTGGTTTTTTAACGTCAACATTGTTGGAGAACAATTGAATTTTTGCTGTTAAATCTCCATCTTCTGCATCTGCTGCAGTTACTCCTGCCATTGGATCAAAAGTATCGCCCACAATAATTTCACGGTTTTCTGCCTTGATAGTAGGCGCACTATTCACTATTTGCGCATACTCCCCAAACTGCCATGTTCCCACAAATACAGTATCAGCAGTAATGGCAGGGATTTCCTGCGGACTCCACCCCTTAAAGATCCAAACACCATCCGAGGTGTTCACCTGCGTTTTGTCGGGCTGCACCGGAACAACCTTAGTACCATAGACATACATCTGTTCTGTCTTGGGCAGTAAATCCATTACTTCCTTGGGAAGTTCTGCCTTTGTGTTACTGTCGGTGAACTGATAGGTTACTTTGTACTCGTTTATCTTAAATTCCCATGTACCGGTAAAAATGACATCACTGGTTGCAGTCTTTTTATCTGCATCCCAGGTCTTAAATGTCCACACTCCATCAGCGGTGTTAACGGATAATTTTGCCGGCTGTTTCGCCGTTACTTCACTGCCGTGCTGGTATTTTTGTTTATCCGTGGGCAGCAAATCAGTTACTTCTTTGGGCAGTTCTTTATCTTCAGTTCCACTTTTAAACTGATAATTTACTGTGTACTCATTCAGTTTAAATTCCCATGTGCCGGTAAAGGCAAGTTACTGGTGGCTACTTTGCTGTTTTCATCCCAACCCTT
>DXFK01000129.1 GCA_019114495.1 Candidatus Blautia stercoravium | reverse complement strand
GTATAAAAAACACTGATTTCTACAGGAGATTCTTATTTTAAGATTTAGAAGCTAAAAAACGGTATTTACCGACAGCCCCTTAAAAGTTATATTTCGTCTTACAACAGTCTTGCCTATCGATTCCTCTCAATACTCATCTACATGAAGCAGTTCATGGACTTTTCCTTTCAGAAGTCCATCGTAAAGAGAGACAATTAATGGATTTTCGTCTGCCTTGCGGATACTGGTTCCGTTGTCTGCCTGATACAGCCCCTCCATTCTGGCGGTCTTCGTGCGGCTTCCGGCTCTCGGAGGCTGTCCGCCGCCCATGATACAGCCCCTGCGGCAGGCCATAACTTCCACAATGTGGTACTGTTTTTTGCCGCTTCGGATATTTTCCATAACTGCATGGGCATTGGCCAGTCCGCTGACAACACAGACATTCAGCGGTGTGTCTTTGTAGGTGACGGTAAATTCTTTGATACCCTTCTCGCCTCTGGCACCCGCTTCGGCAACACTGTCCATGGTAGCTTTGTCGTGGCGGTCCGCAAAACGGCGCAGCATAGCTTCTGTCACACCTCCGGTAACACCGAAAATAACGCCGGCGCCAGAGCCGAATCCAAACGGCATATCGCAGGCTTCCGTAACCAGTGTAGAGAATTCAATGCCGGAATTGCGAATCATGCGGATAAGTTCTGTGGTGGTAATCACCACATCGGTATCCTGTTCGTCTTTGGTAAAGTTGTTGGGGCGGAGAATTTCCATTTTCTTCGCAGTACATGGCATGATGGATACCACAAAGGTTTTCTTTCCCTGACTTTTCTCCGGGTCACGGTAGTATTCCTTCATAACAGCAGAGAACATACCCTGAGGAGAACGGCAGGTAGAAAGGTTATCCTTAAATTCCGGATACTGATCACAGAGGTATTTCACCCAAGCGGGACAGCAGGAGGTAAACAGAGGAAGATTTTCTCCTTTTTCCACTCTGTCCAGGAACTCTTTGGATTCTTCCATAATGGTAAGGTCTGCGGCAAAGGCTGTATCGTAAACTTCATCAAAGCCCATGCGGTGCAGAACAGCCACCAGCTTACCCATAACGCTGTGACCTCGGGTAAGACCGAAAGCGTCCCCCACAGCAACCCGGACAGCAGGAGCGACCTGTGCAACTACCCGTGTATTGGGGTCTGCAATGGCGTCCCAAACCTCATCCATCTGAGTTTTAATACTGATGGCCCCGGTAGGACAGAAAACACGGCATTGACCGCAGCTTACACAGTCCGTAGCGGACAGGGGTTTGTCAAAAGCTGGCATAACCATGGCGTCCGTACCCCGGTGCGCAAAGCCCAATACCCCCAGCCCCTGAAGCTCGCTGCAGGCCCGGACACAGTCTCCGCAGAGGATACATTTATTGGGGTCTCTTACCAGTGCAGGAGAGCTGTTATCCAAAGGACGCGGCTCTCTGGTGTTCTGGAAACGCACAGAAGTAATGTTCATGCGGTGCGCTAAATCCTGCAGCACACATTCGCCGCTTTTTACACAAGTGGTGCAGTCTCGGCAGTGCGCAGACAGCAGCAGTTCTACAATCATTTTTCTGTATTTTTTGATTTTCCCGGAGTTGGTGTAAATCACCATGCCGTCTCTTGGCTCTTCTGAGCAGGAGGCAAAGGTACGTCCCCGGTCATCTTCTACGGTACACAAGCGACAGGCACCGAAAATGGATAATTCCGAATGATAGCAAAGCGTTGGCAAATCAATGCCGGCATTGCGGATAACAGAAAGGACATTTTTTTCATCGGTAAACTCTACCTTTCTGCCGTCTATTGTCATAAATCCCATAATAGTCCCTCCTAATATTCAACATAAACTGCATCAAATGCACAGTTTTCCCGGCAGGAATCACACTTGATACAAAGATTCGCATTGATGTGGTAAGTTTCCTTGCGGATGCCGGTAATAGCTCCTACAGGACAGTTCTTCGCACACTTGCCGCAGCCCTTACAGAATTCGGGATTGATGATATAGCGTCTCATGGCAGTACAGCTTTTAGCCGCACATTTGTGTTCCAAAATATGCTCCTCGTACTCCTTGCGGAAAGTCTTTAATGTACTGATAACCGGCAGAGGCGCACTCTTTCCAAGACCGCAGAGCGCCATGCCCTTTACCATAGAGGCCAATTCCTCCAGGGTATCCAAATCTTCCAGTTGTCCTTCTCCGTTTACAATGCGTTCCAAAATTTCCAGCATGCGTTTCGTGCCTTCCCGGCAGGGAACACATTTTCCGCAGGATTCTCTCTGGGTGAAACTCATGAAAAAGCGGGCTACTTCTACCATGCAGGTGTTTTCATCCATAACCACCAGGCCGCCGGAGCCCATGATGGCATTGTATTTCTTCACATTATCAAAATCCAGCCCTACATCCAGATGTTCACTGGTGAGACAGCCGCCGGAGGGACCGCCAATCTGAATGGCTTTGAAGTCTCCGCCGCCTTTGATGCCGCCGCCGATGTCGTAAATAATCTCCCGCAGGGTGGTTCCCATAGGAACTTCGATAAGTCCTGTGTTTTCAATAGAACCGGTGATGGAGAAAGTCTTGGTTCCCGGACTTCCCTCAGTGCCGATGGTTCTGAACCATTGGGCGCCTTTTAAGATAATACCGGGTACATTGGCAAAAGTTTCCACATTATTTAAAACCGTTGGTTTCGCCCACAGACCCTGGTCAACAGTCCTTGGCGGTTTGGTACGGGGCATACCGCGGTCCCCTTCGATAGAAGCGGTAAGGGCAGAGCCTTCTCCGCAGACGAAAGCGCCGGCGCCCCGGTTGATATGCATATGGAAAGAAAAATCAGTTCCCAGAATGTGCTCTCCAAGGAGTCCTTTTTCTTCTGCCTGGCGAATAGCATGACGCAGACGGGCTACAGAAAGAGGATATTCTGCACGGACATAGATATAACCGTTTTGTGCCCCTGTTGCGTAAGCGGCAATGGTCATACCTTCGATTAACCGGTAAGGGTCGCCTTCCATAACGCTGCCGTCCATGAAAGCACCCGGGTCGCCCTCATCACCATTACATACCACAAAATGTTCCGGCACGTCTTTGTGGGCTGCTACCTGTTTCCATTTTCTTCCGGCAGGGAAGCCGCCGCCGCCTCTTCCCCGAAGCTTAGACTGGTCTACTTCTTCTAAAACATCCTCCGGTGTCATGTCAAAGAGTGCTTTTGCAAGGGCATCGTATCCGCCGGAAGCTATGTATTCGTCCAGAGATTCCGCATCGAATTTACCGCAGTTTTCCAATACGATTCTGGTCTGTTTGGCAATGAAAGGAATTTCATCGGGAGTTGAGTAGGATTCGCCATTTTTTTTATAAAACAGCCGTTCTACAGGCTCCTGATTTAAAACCGTGCGCTGGAAGATTTCCTGGCAGTCTTCTTCCTGTACTTTCACGTACTGGTAATGACAGGGTTCGATTCTCACCAAAGGACCCAGTTCGCAGATTCCCTGACATCCGGTTTTGACAGCGCCGATATGAGGAACGTCTTTTTGAAATTCCACGGACACTCCTTCTAAATCCTGACACAGTTCCAGCATTTTTTTATATATTTTTTCAGAACCTGAGGCTACGCAGCCGGTTCCGGAACATACCAGGATTCTGCACTTGTAAGCCTCTATTTCTTTTTGGGCAGCTTCCCGTTCTTTTAATAAGTCATCTCTGTTTTTGATTATCATACATTGTCACCTCGCAGTTCCGCAATTAATTCCAGCGCCTTTTCCGGCGTCATGGATGGGTGGACTTCGTTGTTGACCGTCATGGTAGGGGCAAGGCCGCAGGCACCGAGACAGGATACCGTTTCCACGGTAAAGAGCATATCGTCAGTGGTGTGTTTTTTCCTGCTGAGCCCCAGTTCTTTCTGGAGAGCTTCCAGAATAGGGATGGACTTTCGGACATGACAGGCTGTTCCGTCGCAGACTTTAATGATGTATTTTCCTTTTGGTTCAAAAGAAAAGTTTTCATAGAAAGTGGCTACACTGTACGCCTTTGCCTCACGAACACCGATTTCCTTTGCCACATAGGTCAGCAATTCTCCGGGCAGATAACGGTATTCTGCCTGGATATCCTGCATAATGGGAATCAGAGAACTTGCTTTTCGGCCATAGAATTCAATAATCTCGTCAGTTTTTTCATAGTAGCTTTGGTCGAGCATGATTGCATACCTCCTCATACATTGTCAATACACCGCCAAAATAGATAAGCGAAGTTGTTTATATTATATCTTATATATGGAAAATGAACAACAATTTTTCGTCTAAAAAATTTAAAATTAGTGATTATTCTTAAACTTTACAAGGGAATAGTTTGATGATAAAATAAAAAAAAGGAGGGTGGCATATGTCTGAAAGATTATATGATATGATGGATTGGCCGGAAATAGAGGCTGTGGTATATTCGGAAGAAAGCGAGCCGAAGCGGATTCTGGGACCCCGGAAAACGCCGAACGGTATTTTGATACAGTGCTTTTGGCCGGGGGCGCAGCAGGTAAAGGTGCTGCTTGGCAGGGGAAAACCAGAGTATGAAATGGAGATGGAAGACGAGGCGGGATTTTTCTCTGTACTGCTTCCGGGGAATAAGATTCCAAAATATAAATATGAGGTCGTGTATGAAGACGGCAGAAAGGAAAAAATTTATGATCCCTATGCTTTTGAAAAGCAGATTACCATAGAGCAGGAGCAGCAGTTTGCAGCAGGCATTTGTTATGATATTTATGAAAAGCTGGGGGCACATCCCATGGAGCTTCACGGGGTGGAGGGCGTTTATTTTGCTGTCTGGGCGCCCAATGCCATGCGTGTCAGTGTGGTAGGGGATTTTAACAGATGGGACGGAAGAGTACATCAGATGAACCGCCTGAATATATCGGGGATTTTTGAACTTTTTATTCCAAACGTCAAACCGGGAATGCTTTATAAATACGAAATCAAAGCCAAAGGCTCTTTGGTCTATTTAAAGGCAGACCCTTATGGCAATCAGGCGGAGATACGACCGAAAAACGCTTCTGTGGTTGCAGATTTGAATCAGTACCAGTGGCAGGATGACCAGTGGATGAAGGAAAGAGGACAGAGAAACAGGGAGAACAAGCCTTTGGCTGTGTACGAAATGCATTTGGGCTCCTGGAGAAAACCAGAAGAAGAGGGCAGACTGTTTTATAATTACCGGGAACTGGCTCCCATGCTGGCAGACTATGTGAAAGAAATGGGGTATACCCATGTGGAACTGATGCCGATTATGGAGCATCCTCTGGATGAATCCTGGGGCTATCAGGTCACCGGATACTATGCCCCTACCAGCCGGTATGGAAGCTGTGAGGATTTCATGTACTTCATGGACTACATGCACCGGCAGGGAGTCGGTGTAATTTTAGACTGGGTTCCTGCACATTTTCCAAAGGATACTTTCGGTATGTCTAACTTTGACGGAACCTGTCTCTATGAACACTTAGATCCAAGACAGGGCATGCATCCTCACTGGGGGACGCTGATTTACAATTATGGACGCCCGCAGGTAAAGAATTTCCTCATTTCCAATGCCCTGTTCTGGGCAAAGAAGTATCACGCAGACGGAATCCGCATGGACGCAGTGGCTTCCATGCTATATCTGGATTACGGTAAAAACGACGGAGAATGGGTTGCTAATATATACGGCGGCAATGAAAATCTGGAAGCCGTGGAATTTTTGAAACATTTGAATTCTGTGTTTAAGAAACAACATCCGGATGTGCTGCTGATTGCAGAAGAATCTACAGCCTGGCCTCAGATTACGGGTAAAGTGGAAGAAGACGGGCTGGGATTTGATTATAAATGGAATATGGGCTGGATGAATGACTTTATAGATTATATGAAGAAAGACCCTGTTTTCCGGGGCAGCGCCCATAATGAACTGACTTTCAGTATGGTGTATGCTTACAGCGAAAAATTCCTGCTAAGCCTTTCTCATGACGAGGTGGTACATGGAAAAGGTTCTCTTTTAAACAAAATGCCGGGAGATAAGGCGAAAAAAATGGCAAATCTTCGGGCTGCTTACGGTTTTATGCTGGTACATCCGGGGAAAAAGCTGCTGTTTATGGGACAGGAATTTGCCCAGGAGAGGGAATGGTCTGAGCAGAGAGGGCTGGACTGGAATCTGCTGGAAGAAACAGACCACAGACAAATGCAAGAATATGTGAAAGCCCTTTGGAAACTGTACCGGGAGCAGCCGGCCCTGTACGAAAAGGACTACGAAACAGAAGGCTTCGCATGGATTAATCACATGGACGCAGAGAGGAATATGCTGACTCTTATCCGAAAGGGAGAAAGGGAAGAGGATACCCTGGTTGTCGTATGCAATTTCTCGGCACTGGATTATGAAGCATATCAGATGGGCGTTCCCTATCCCGGAAAATATAAGGAGATTTTTAACAGTGATAAGGAGGCTTACGGCGGCAGCGGTATGGGAAATCCCAGGGTGAAAACTGCCAAAAAGGCGGAATGTGATGAGCGGCCTTATTCCATAACGATTCAGGTGGCGCCGCTGGCTGTGCAGATATTTTCTTATACAAAGACAGAATCAAAAAAGACCAGAAAAAGACCTGCAGCTTCTGTGAGAGTGCCGGTGTCCAAAGTGCGGAGACAGCTTCAGAATACTATGGAAGAAGAGAGGGAAAAAGCTGAAAAACAAAAAACCGAAAAATAAAGTACAGAAAGGTGGAGTGTATGAGAATACTCTTGACAGACGCATTGACGGAACCGTTGGAAATCCAAAGCGTTGATGCCTTTTTTAAACAATATGTGACATGGGATTATTGGGAGAAAAAACTGCCCCTTATCGGAAACTTTGCAGGCCGGGTTCTGCTGGCTATTTTGGTTTATATCATTGCCAGCAAGCTGATTCATAAAATATGCAGACTGATTGCTGCTTCCATGAACCGAGCCAATGCAGATACAGGCGTGATACAATTTGTTTCCTCTTTTGTAAAGGCTGCCCTGTATTTTCTTTTGATTGTCAGCATTGCAACAAGCTTTGGGGTAAAGGAATCGTCCATTGCTGCACTTCTGGCTTCCAGTGGTGTTGCTATTGGTCTGGCTTTGCAGGGCGGTCTGTCTAACCTGGCAGGCGGTGTGATTATTCTGATTCTGCGGCCCTTCAGCGTAGGAGATTATATTATTGAAAATGCAGGAAATCAGGAAGGAACCGTTGTCAAAATTGACTTGTTTTACACCACGCTGTCCACGATGGACAACCGAAGAATCACAGTTCCAAACGGAACACTTACCAATTCCAGTATTGTCAATGTAACAGCAAAGGACAGCAGAAAACTGGAAATCAAGGTGGGGATTTCTTACCAGGCGGATTTGAAAAAGGCCAAACAGATTCTGCAGGGACTCCTTGAGGAAGACGCCAGTATTATGTCAGAAGAGGGGATGCAGGTGTTTGTAGACCAACTGGCAGCAGACAGTGTAATTTTAGGGCTGCGGGCCTGGGTGAAAACAGAGGAATACTGGGCGACCAAGTGGCGGCTCAACGAGGAAATTAAGCTGGCTTTTGACGAAGCAGGGGTTGAAATTCCGTTTCCTCAGTTGGATGTTCATATTAAAGAACGCTGACTTTATAGAGTCTTTAGAATATTTAAGAATCAAGAAATATTTTTTCCATTGGTTTGATGGTATAATAACACTATAACAGACAATGGAAGGACGGATGAATATGAAAACCCAGGTGTTGTATAAAAGCAGAACCGGCAATACAGAGAAGCTGGCAAAAGCGATTTTTGAAGCGATTCCCGGACAGTGCAAGGACATTGCACCTTTGGACGGGCAGACAAATTATGAAATGGGAGATATTTACTTTATTGGCTTCTGGACAGACAGAGGCAGTGCAAGTGTGGAGGTTCTGGATTATCTGGGAAGTCTGCAGGGAAAGAAAATTGCTCTTTTTGGAACCTGCGGTATGGGCAACGACCCGGACTATTATAAAAAAATTGAAGAAAATATCAGAGTCTTTATTGAAGATGACAACGAATATCTGGGAGCCTATATATGTCAGGGAAAAATGCCCATATCCGTAAGAGAAAAATACGGACGTATGAAAAATGCGGAAAATGAAAAAATGGTAAATGCCATGCTGCACAACTTTGATATGGCTATGCTGCACCCGGACGCAGAAGACCTGCGTGCAGCACAGAGATTTGTGAAAGACATTTATGAAAAGCTGGAAAGGGAAAAGCAGAGTTATGAATAAGTTGAGAGAAATGCTGGCGAAATTTATGTATGGCAGGTACGGTACAGACCGCCTGAATATGTTTTTGCTGATTGTACTGATCGTGTGTGCAGGACTGAATCTCTTTGTAAGAAACGGATATTTCAGTATTGTGATGAGCTCCTGGGAAACTTTGTTAGTTGTTTTGATTTATTATAGGATGTGTTCCAGAAATATTCAGAAGCGGTATGCAGAGAATCAGAAATATCTGGGTCTGGAGAATAAGGTGAAACGCTTTTTCGGCAGAACCAAGTATATACAGGAGCAGAGAAAAGATTTCCATATCTATACCTGTCCTCAGTGCAGACAGAAAATCCGAATCCCCAAAGGAAAAGGAAAAATCAGTATCCGCTGTCCGAAATGCGGAGCAGAATTTGTGAAGAAAAGCTAAAGCAAGCCTGGATATTATAAAGTACATAACGGCGCTGCCGCATGAAATGCAGAGGGGAGATGTCCCGGATTGCTTTTTCATGCGACAGCGCCGTATTTTATGGTGTATCATATGGTTGACAAAAATTTCGGATAGAAACGCTAACAGCCGCTTTCTTGTTTGGAAGTTCTGGAAAAGCCAATGGTTTCAGCCATTTTGCGGCTATTGGGGGAAATCTTCTTCCAGCAGAAGTTCGGCATTGCCTCCGATTAAGTTTTTCTCTTTCTACATGGAGACTGACTTTTTCCAACACGTTCTGTTCCCCATAAATTTTTGTCAGATGTTTTGTTTCTATGACAAAATCATGCATGTAAAATTCCTCACTTTCCGTTTGTTGAAGTCAGCATAACATTTGTTTTTAAGGAAATTATAAGGAAAAAGAAAAAAGATAGTTGTTTCGGTTTCTCAAAATCTATGTTAGAATACAACATATAAGACAAAAAATGAGTCGAAAGTATAAATGAGGAAATCGAAATGGACAATATGAAACTGAAATACCTGGAACGAATGGCAGAACTTTATCCTACCATAGCCAAGGCCTCTACAGAAATCATCAACCTGCAGGCGATTTTAAATCTGCCTAAGGGCACAGAACATTTTCTGACAGATATACATGGGGAGTATGAAGCATTTTCACATGTATTAAAGAATGGTTCCGGCTCTGTGCGGAGAAAAATTGACACGGTATTCGGTCACACCATGAGCCGGCAGGATAAGAAAAGTCTTGCCACGCTGATTTATTACCCCAGAGAGAAAATGAATCTCATTAAAAAGCAGGAACATGATATGAAGGAGTGGTATAAAATCACCCTGTACCGCCTCATTGAGGTGTGTAAGAAAACAGCATCCAAATACACAAGGTCAAAGGTGCGCAAAGCCTTGCCGAAAGATTTCGCTTATGTGATAGAAGAGTTGATTACCGAGCGGCCGGATATTACGGATAAGGAATCTTATTATGAGCAGATAATCCACACCATTATTGCCATCGGGAGAGCGGAAGAATTTATCATTGCCCTGGCAGAGCTGATTCAGAGACTGGTGGTAGACCATCTGCATATTCTGGGTGATATTTACGACAGAGGGCCGGGACCTCACCAGATTATGGATAAGCTGGAAAATTATCATTCCCTGGATATACAGTGGGGAAACCATGATGTTGTCTGGATGGGAGCAGCGGTGGGGCAGGCCTGCTGTGTAGCTACGGTGGTTCGGATTTGTGCAAGGTATGCCAATCTGGACATTCTGGAGGACGGGTATGGTATCAACCTGCTTCCCCTGGCTACCTTTGCCCTTACCTATTATAAGGATGACCCCTGTACTTGTTTTAAAATCAAGGGACACAATACCCTGAATCCGGTGGAACAGGATTTGAACATGAAAATGCACAAAGCCATTTCCATTATTCAGTTTAAACTGGAAGGACAGCTTCTTATGCGACGCAGAGAATTTGGTATGGCAGACCGGGCGCTTTTGGATGATATTGATTATACCGAAGGAACCATTACCTTAAACCGCAAGACGTATAAGCTGCTGGATAATCATTTTCCCACTATTGACCCGGACAATCCTTACGAGTTGTCTAAAGAAGAAAAAGAGGTGGTGGAAAGGCTGATTTTTGCTTTTGTCAACTGCGAAAAACTCCAGCGGCATATGCAGCTTCTTCTGAAAAAAGGCAGTATGTATAAAATTTACAACCGAAATCTTCTGTATCACGGTTGTATTCCGTTAAATGAAGACGGCACGTTTAAGGAAATTCAGGTATACGATAAGGTTTACAAGGGAAAAGAACTGTACGATGTGCTGGAAACTTATGTGCGGAAGGCCTTTGTAGCTGTGGATGAGCGGGAAAAGGAGAGAGGAAAGGATATTCTGTGGTTTATCTGGAGCAGCCCTTCTTCGCCGTTATTTGGAAAAGATAAAATGGCAACCTTTGAACGGTATTTTCTGGCAGAAGAGGAAACACATAAAGAGAATAAAAATGCCTACTATAAACTTCTGGAAGACGAAGAGGTGGCGGACCGGATTTTACAGGAATTCCATGTGACAGGAGAATGTACCCACATTGTAAATGGTCATGTTCCGGTTCATCACGGGGCGGGAGAAAGCCCCATTAAATGCGGCGGAAAACTGCTGATTATTGACGGAGGATTTTCCAGGGCATACCAGAAAGAAACGGGAATTGCGGGGTATACTCTGATTTATAATTCCTGGGGTATGATTCTGGCTGCCCATGAACCCTTTACTTCTGCGGCAGACGCCATTAGTAAGGAAAGTGATATTCTCTCAGACAGTATTTTGGTGAAGCGCACCGTGAAGCGGAAAACTGTGGGAGAAACCGATATTGGTATGAAATTAAAAGAAAGGATAGCAGAGCTGGAGGAGCTTCTGGCAGCGTACAGAGACGGCCTGCTGATAGAAAAATCATGATACACGAAGAAATCCATATTCAGGTAGAGGGTTCCGCACCCAAAACCCATTTAACAACGTATATTTTAGGAACTTATCTGGACGAGGCACCAAATGACCTCAGACCTTTGGTGCTTATCTGTCCGGGAGGCGGTTATGCCATGACCTCCAACCGGGAGGCCGAGCCGGTAGCCCTGCAGTTTAATGCCATGGGATACCATGCAGCTATTCTCAGGTACTCCTGTGCTCCGTCTGTATTTCCCACTTCTCTTTTGGAAGTGGGAGCCAGTGTGAAGTATATCCGGGAACATGCCGAAGCATGGCGGGTGAGTCCGGATAAAATTCTGATTATGGGGTTTTCAGCGGGAGGACATTTGGCAGGCAGCTATGGTGTTTTCTGGGATAAAAAATTTGTAAGAGAAGCCCTTTCGTGTACCAGGGAACTGCTGCAGCCAAACGGACTGATTCTGTGCTATCCGGTTATCAGCGCGGATGAGAGCATTGCCCATGTGCCCAGTATTGAGAATCTGTTGGGAGAACAGTATGAGGCGAAAAAAGAAGAGATGTCTTTGGAAAAACAGGTGGGCGAACAGGTGCCGGAAACCTTCTTGTGGCATACTTTTGAGGATAAGACGGTTCCGTTCTGGAACTCTTTTCGTTTCGCAGAGGCTCTTGGAAAAGCTGGAATTCCTATGGAATATCATCTTTATCCTACGGGAGAGCACGGCTTGTCCCTGGCTGTGGACAGTATCCGCAGAAAAGACGGCAGCGGTTCTGAAAAAGGGTGTGAAAGCTGGTTCCCGCTTTTGAAATCCTGGCTTTTGCGGAAATTCGGCCTGTAAAATACAGTATGCGGCAAAAAATCCTTGCAATGACAGGGACAAGTATGCTATAATACAGGCGTTGCCGAGCGCAATGAAGAAAATAACCACGCCTGTGAATGCCGATGGACGGTGCTTACAAAGTCCCGGAGGTGAAGAAGCAGGTGGAAGTGTAAACCAAAAGGAGAGAAAAAAATGAGCGTTATTTCAATGAAACAGTTACTGGAAGCAGGTGTTCATTTCGGACATCAGACAAGAAGATGGAACCCTAAAATGGCTCCGTACATCTACACAGAAAGAAATGGTATCTACATCATCGACTTACAGAAATCTGTAGGTATGGTTGACGATGCTTACAAAGCAATCGCTGATATCGCTGCTGATGGCGGTACAATTCTGTTCGTAGGTACAAAGAAACAGGCTCAGGATGCTATCCAGACAGAAGCTGAAAGATGCGGTATGTTCTATGTAAATGAAAGATGGTTAGGCGGTATGCTGACAAACTTCAAAACTATCCAGAGCAGAATCGCAAGATTAAAAGAAATCGAAGCTATGGAAGCTGACGGAACATTTGATGTTCTTCCTAAGAAAGAAGTTATCAACCTGAAGAAAGAACTGGCTAAATTACAGAAGAACCTTGGCGGAATCAAAGAAATGAAGAAACTTCCGGATGCTATCTTTATCGTAGACCCGAAAAAAGAAAGAATCTGTGTACAGGAAGCTCACACATTAGGTATTCCACTTATCGGTATTGCTGATACAAACTGTGATCCAGAAGAATTAGACTATGTAATTCCAGGAAACGACGATGCTATCAGAGCCGTAAAATTAATTGTTTCCAAAATGGCAGACGCTGTTATCGAAGCAAATCAGGGCGAAGCTGCTGACGCTGAAGAAATCTTCACAGAAGAAGCAGAAGAGGCTGTAGAAGAATAATTTTTTCTATTATACAGGAGGAAATGAAAATGGCTATTACAGCAGGAATGGTGAAAGAATTAAGAGAAATGACAGGCGCTGGTATGATGGACTGTAAGAAAGCTCTTACAGCTACAGAAGGCGATATGGATAAAGCAGTAGAATTTTTAAGAGAAAAAGGTCTTGCAACTGCTCAGAAAAAAGCTGGCCGTATTGCAGCAGAAGGTCTTTGCCAGACTCTGGTATCTGCAGATGAAAAACACGCAGTTGTTGTTGAAGTAAATGCAGAAACAGATTTCGTTGCAAAGAACGATACTTTCCAGGGATATGTTGCTCAGGTTGCTGAAGCTGCTATGGAAACAGAGGCTGCTACAACAGAAGAATTCCTTGCTTCTACATGGAAATTCGATACAACAAAGACAGTAAATGAAGCACTGGCTGCTCAGATTGCTGTTATCGGTGAAAACATGAACATCAGAAGATTTGCTAAAGTGACAGAAGAAAACGGATTCGTTGCTTCTTACACACACATGGGCGGAAAAATCGGTGTTCTGGTAGACGTTGAAACTGATGTTGTAAACGATGCTGTAAAAGAGATGGCTAGAAACGTAGCTATGCAGATCGCAGCTTTAAAACCACAGTACACAAACAGTTCTGAAGTAAGCGAAGAGTATATTGCACATGAAAAAGAAATTCTGCTTGCTCAGATTATGAACGACCCGAAAGAATCCCAGAAACCGGAAAAAGTTATCCAGGGTATGATTAACGGACGTATCAACAAAGAATTAAAAGAAATCTGTCTGTTAGACCAGGTTTATGTAAAAGCAGAAGACGGAAAACAGAACGTAGCGAAGTATGTAGAAGAAGTTGCTAAAGCAAACGGCGCTAAGATTACAATCAAAGGCTTCGTTCGTTTTGAAACAGGCGAAGGAATCGAGAAGAAAGAAGAGAACTTTGCTGAAG
>DXFK01000128.1 GCA_019114495.1 Candidatus Blautia stercoravium | reverse complement strand
AATCTACATACTGCTCATCCAATAATCCCTGAATACCGTGAAGCATACCGTATACCTTATCAAATCCACGCTCAATAGCATTCTTATACACACCTGCAAGACTGGAATTAATGACAGCAGTAGGCCCCCCTGACTGGCCTACAATAATATTTCTTTTCTTTTCCATTTTGCCGCTTCCTCCTTTTTCAGAAAATGAATCTATTGAATATTATAACAGGAAATTTACATATATTCAATAGATATTTGTAAATTTTACACATCGCCCCTTTTATTCCCCAGAGTTTTTTATGTATTTCACACAACTTTTCTTCTCTTTTAATTTTCTTATGTACTAAAAAAGACTGTCGCATTAAGTGCATATCGAGAATATTTATACATATTCCCGATTGCTGTTTCATGCGACAGCCTCTATAGTCTTATCTCACTTTAAAATGTAAATTTTTCTTCAAAGTAGTTTTTCAAATCTTCAATTTTAATTCTTTCCTGCTCCATGGTGTCTCTGTCACGAACCGTTACTGCTCCGTCTGTTTCAGATTCAAAGTCGTAAGTTACACAGAACGGTGTACCGATTTCGTCCTGACGGCGGTAGCGTTTACCAATGTTTCCTCTGTCATCAAACTCACAGTTGTATTTCTTGGACAGCTGTTCAAATACTTTTAAGGCGCCTTCGTTTAACTTCTTGGACAGAGGCAGCACACCAATTTTCACCGGTGCCAGCGCTGGATGGAAATGAAGCACGGTACGCACATCATTCTTCTCTGCATCAAGAACTTCTTCGTCATATGCGCTGCACAGGAAAGCCAGTACCATACGGTCTGCACCAAGAGACGGCTCAATAACGTATGGAATGTACTTCTGATTTGTTTCATCATCAAAATATGTCATATCCTGTCCGGATACGTTCTGATGCTGTGTCAGGTCATAATCGGTTCTGTCGGCAATGCCCCAAAGCTCGCCCCATCCAAAGGGGAACAGGAACTCCACGTCTGTAGTAGCCTTGCTGTAGAAGCTTAATTCTTCCTGGTCATGGTCACGGTAACGCACTTCTTCGTCTTTTAATCCTAGGCTGTGCAGCCAGTCTAAGCAGAATTGTTTCCAGTATGCGAACCATTCTAAATCCGTATCCGGTTTGCAGAAGAATTCCAGTTCCATCTGCTCAAACTCGCGGGTACGGAATGTAAAGTTACCCGGTGTAATTTCGTTACGGAAGGATTTACCAATCTGCGCAATACCGAAAGGCAGTTTTTTTCTGGAGGTTCTCTGTACATTCTTGAAGTTTACAAAAATACCCTGCGCGGTTTCCGGTCTCAGATATACGGTGTTTTTCGCGTCTTCAGTAACACCCTGGAAAGTTTTAAACATCAGATTGAACTGACGGATGTCGGTAAAGTTGTGTTTGCCGCAGGTCGGACATGGAATCTGGTGCTCTTCGATAAAATCTTTCATTTTTTCCTGACTCCATGCATCTACGCTTCCTTCGATTTCAATGCCTTTTTCAGCACAGAAGTCTTCAATAATCTTATCTGCACGGAAACGCTCATGGCACTCCTTACAATCCATCAGCGGATCAGAAAAACCGCCCAGATGACCGGAAGCTACCCACGTCTGAGGATTCATGAGAATCGCACAGTCCACACCAACGTTGTAAGGGCTTTCCATCACAAACTTCTGCCACCATGCTTTCTTAACGTTGTTCTTCAACTCAACTCCCAGGTTTCCGTAATCCCATGTATTAGCCAGACCTCCGTAAATTTCAGAACCCGGATATACAAATCCTCTGGATTTTGCAAGTGCAACAATCTTTTCCATTGTCTTTTCCATTGTACAATCTCCTCTATTTCTACAGTTTATAATAGTATTGCATTTTACTGATAGGGACTATTATACCTGTTAAATCTTATCTTTTCAACCTCTAAAAAGGTAGTTTTTTCACAGAGTGAAATTAACAGTTGACAAAATACCCTCCCAAGTATAAAATACAAGCCATATCAGACAAGGGCGTCTTTTATGTGTTTTCGCATAAAAGACGCCCTTTTTGTTATATAAAAACAGGAATATAAGGGATATGGAGGTACTCGATTATGTGTTCAGTTATGGGATATTGTGACAGCGGCTTTCTTCTGGAAGAATTTCAGAAGTATTTTCAGAGAACGGTTTCCAGAGGACCTGATGACAGCCGCATAACAGATACGGGTAACGGCTTTCTGGGCTTTCACCGGCTTGCCATTATGGGTCTTACCCCTTCCGGTATGCAGCCCTTTTCGCTGCATGGAAATTACCTGGTGTGCAATGGAGAAATCTATGGATTTGACCGGATAAAAAAGCAGCTTCTGGGAAAATACAGCTTTAAGAGCGACTCAGACTGTGAAATCCTGCTGCCTCTGTATGAAGAATACGGTACCGATATGTTTGCCATGCTGGACGCAGAATTTGCCTGTATCCTCTATGACAGCAAAACCCAGGAATACATTGCGGCCAGAGACCCCATAGGTATTCGCCCTCTTTACTATGGACTGGATTCAAAAGGGGTCATGGTTTTTGCCAGTGAACCTAAAAACCTGGTGGGCTTATGTGAAAATATCATGCCTTTCCCACCGGGACATTTTTACAAAAACGGCAAATTCGTGTGTTACTGTGACATTGCAAAAGCCGAAAGCTACAGCGCTGACGACATGGAAACAGTATGCCAAAAGATTCATGACAAGCTCACTGCCGGAATTGAAAAGCGGCTGGTGGCCGATGCCAAGGTCGGGTTTCTTCTGTCCGGCGGTCTGGATTCTTCCCTGGTCTGTGCCGTGGCCGCCAGAAAAATCCAAGGTCCCCTCCGCACCTTTGCCATTGGCATGAACGAGGATGCCATTGATTTGAAATATGCCCGGCAGACAGCCGATTATATCGGCAGCCGACACACCGAGGTTATCATCTCCCAAAAAGAGGTTCTGGCTTCCCTGGAAGAAGTGATTCATCTTCTGGGAACTTATGATATCACTACCATCCGTGCCAGCATTGGCATGTACCTAGTGTGCAAAGCTATTCATGAACAAACTGACATCCGGGTTTTGCTTACAGGAGAAATCTCTGACGAATTATTCGGCTACAAATACACCGACTTTGCCCCTTCGCCGGAAGAATTCCAAAAGGAATCACAGAAGCGGATTCGGGAACTGCACATGTATGACGTACTCCGGGCAGACCGCTGTATTTCCGTAAATGCTCTGGAAGCACGGGTTCCCTTCGGGGATTTGGACTTTGTACGCTACGTCATGAGCGTAAATCCCAAACTGAAAATGAACACTTACGGAAAAGGAAAATATCTGCTGCGCCGTGCCTTTGAAAAAGGCCGGTATCTGCCCCCTGAAATTCTCTGGAGAGAAAAAGCTGCGTTTTCAGACGCAGTAGGACATTCTATGGTGGATTATCTGAAGGAATATGCAGACACCCAATACACCCAGAAAGAGTTTGAAGAGAAGAAAAAGAGCTATGCCCACGCACAGCCCTTTACCAAAGAATCCCTTTTGTACCGGGAAATTTTTGAAACATATTATCCCGGACAAAGCCGGATGGTGGCGGATTTCTGGATGCCCAACAAATCCTGGAAAGGCTGTAATGTGGACGACCCTTCCGCCAGGGTCTTATCCAATTACGGGGCAAGCGGAGAGTAAATCTCTGTAGGATACCGGTTGTCAAAGCAGGCTTTGCACAGAGGCAGTCCTTCTGCCATAGCCGCCAAATCCTCCACTTTCATATATCCCAGGGAATCCGCACCAATCATCCTGCGGATTTCCTCCGTGGAGTGGGACACTGCCAGAAGCTGTTTGTTGGAAGGAACGTCTGTTCCATAATAACAGGGATAGAGAAAGGGCGGAGAACTAATACGCACATGAACCTTTCCGGCACCCGCCTGTTTTAAAAGCCGTATCAAGTTAGCAATGGTGGTTCCCCGGACAATGGAATCGTCTACCAGAACAATGTTCTTTCCTTTTACTGCCTGTTCCAGCACACTGAGTTTCAGACGCACACTGGATTCCCGTTCTTCTTGTGTAGGTTTGATAAAGGTTCTTCCCACATAGCTGTTTTTGTAAAAAGCCATTCCAAAGGGAATACCGGAGGCTTTGGCATATCCCTGTGCCGCAGTAATCCCCGAATCCGGCACACCCGCCACCATGTCTGCCTCTGTGGGATAGGCTTTCGCCAGGGCTTCTCCTGCTTTAAACCTGGATTCATAGACAGAAACTCCATCAATTTTGCTGTCCAGTCTGGCAAAATAAATGTATTCAAAAATACAATGTGCCTGCTGCTTCTGACACAATTCTGTGTTGGAAAATACCTGTCCATCGGAAATTGTCACAATTTCACCGGGACGGACATCGCGGACAAACTCCGCCCCAATGGCGGAAAGCGCACAGCTTTCCGAAGCAAATATATATGCCTCTCCCCGTTTTCCCAGACAGAGCGGCTTCAATCCCAGAGGGTCTCTTACGCCGATTAATTTCTGAGGACTGGCTATCACCAGGCCATAGGCACCCTTGATTTTCTCTGCCGTCCGTAAAATTGCTTCTTCCACGGTTCTGGTATTCACTCTTTCTCTGGCAATGTAGTAGGCAATGACTTCTGAGTCCGTAGTTGTCTGGAAAATTGCACCGCTTTTCGCCAATTCTTCTCTTAGTTCCTTTGTATTCACCAGATTTCCGTTATGCGCCAGAGCCAGAGTACCCTTGATATAATTCAGCACCAAAGGCTGGGCATTGTTTAACGTAGCCGCCCCTGTGGTAGAATACCGCACATGGCCGACCCCCAGGTTTCCTTTCAGTTCTTTTAAATTTTCTTCTTTAAAAACTTCACTTACAAGCCCCATGCCGCGATGTACATGCATATTTCCCACGGCTCCCTTTGTATCACAAACGGCAATGCCGCAGGATTCCTGTCCTCTGTGCTGCAGGGAAGACAGTCCGTAATAAACAGAATTTGCCACCAGTTCTCCTGCAGGGGCATAAATGCCGAATACGCCGCAGGCTTCTTTTATACGTTCTTCCAATGTTTTTTCTCCTTTCCGCAGAAACGTAAAAAGACGCCTTGGATTTTTCTCCAAAGCGCCTTTGCTTTACGATTTAGTAGTATACTCGAAATTCAGAATTTGTCAATCCCGTTTTCTCAATAATTTTCTTTCTGATAGAATCTTCCCAAAAGCGTATCTGTCTTCACCACATTTACAAATGCGTGAGGGTCTGCCTCCATCACCTTTTCGGTAAGCACCTTAGCCTCCATAGTCGATACCACGGAATAGATCATTTTCCGCTTGGTATTGGAATACATACCCGTTGCTGTAAATTCCGTAGCGCTGTGGTTGGTAACCTCATAAATGGCCTGGTATACAGCTTCCGGCTCGTCTGTGATAACAAACAGAGTGACTTTCTTGTACGTCTGATACAGCAGGTGAATCATCTGCGTGGAAGCATACTGGAAAATAATGGAATACAGAGCTTTGTCCCAGCCGAACAAATATCCTGCAACCAAAAGCACAATGGCATTTCCCAGAAGAATGTAATTCCACACATCCTTATTCTTCTTTTTCGCAAAATAAATGGCAATAAAATCCGTTCCTCCTGTAGAAGCGCCGCCGATTAATGCGATACTGATAGCTGCACCGTTAATCAGTCCGCCAAACACACTGATAAGCAGAATATCCTGGGTAATGGGTACGGAGGGTATTGCATCCGTAAGCACACTGGTAGCTATAATCAGTAAACTGGTGGTTATGGTAAAACGCTTACCGATTGCCTTAAAGCTGATAATCGCCGGAATGGCATTCAGCGCAAGGCTGATAGGGGAAAAAGGAACGACAATATCAAAAAAGCGGTCACAGATAGTCTGAAGCAGCAGTGTCACTCCGTTAAATCCTCCCGGATACAAGCCCCCTGCCCGCACAAAGGTCTTGATGTTTACAGCCATAATCACAGCGCCGATCAGACCAAAAATAATTCTCTTGGCTTCTCTTTTGGGGTCTATGTTTGTATTCACGTTTACACTCTCTTTCTTCTCCACGTTCTCTTTTACAGCATATGTGCGCGGAGTTCTTCCGAAGTCTCAAGGCTTAAATAAGCAGGTGCTACGTCAAATACTGTCTTGCAGCCTGTCTGTCCTTCCCGGCTCATGCGGTACGCCGCTCTTGCATATGCGGCAATGACAGAAGAAGTAAATTCCGGGTTGGAATCCAGCTTCAGGCTGTACTCTACTACATGCTTATGCTCATCTTCCCAGCCTGTGCTGCCTGTGCGGATAACAAAACCGCCGTGAGGAAGTCCTGCATGGTTGGCTGCCATTTCTTCCGCTGTGATGAAATGTACAGTTGTATCATACTCGTCAAAATAGTTTGGCATGGTTTTGATTTCGTTTTCAATCCTTGCTTTGTCTGCGCCGTCCTCAGCTACTACGAAGACTTCTCTTGTGTGCTTCTGGCGTGTGGTAAGTTCTGGATTTTCTCCGTTTCTTACTGCTTCCAGTGCGCTTTCCACTGGAATGGTATACTGTCTTGCGTCTAAGACACCTTCAATTCTTCTTACCGCATCGGAATGTCCCTGGCTGACGCCTTTTCCCCAGAAGGTATAATCCTTACCGCCCGGCAAAATGGCATTAGCATATAAGCGGTTCAGAGAAAACATGCCCGGGTCCCATCCCACAGAAATCATGGCTGTCTTATTTCCCTTCTTTGCCGCTTCATCTACAGCTGCAAAGTGTTCCGGAATTCTTGCGTGTGTATCAAAACTGTCTACAACGTTAAAATGCTGTGCAAACTCTGGTGTCTGTACCGGCAGATCTGTAGCGCTTCCGCCGCAGAGAATCAGCACGTCGATTTCATCCTTCATGCTCACAGCCTGGTCTGCATGATATACCTTTGCTGTCTCTGTAAGAATCTTTACATCTTCGGGATTTCGTCTGGTAAAAACAGCCACAAGCTCCATATCCGGGTTGTGTTTCACTGCACACTCCACACCGCGGCCTAAGTTTCCATATCCTAAAATACCAATTCTAATACTCATGTCACACTCTCCTATCTGTTTGTAGCCTGTATTTTTCTCTTCCAGAATATATCAGATATCCTTTCTTTGTCAATGCCTGATTGAAAAAAAGAGCTGCGCATGAAGCGCAGCTACTTTTTTCTGTTATACTTTGATGGATTTAGTGATGGAACAGACGGATTCCCGTAAATGCCATAACCATATCGTATTTGTTGCAGGTCTCAATAACCGCGTCATCTCTGACTGAGCCGCCCGGCTGTGCAATATAAGCTACACCGCTTTTGTGTGCGCGCTCAATGTTGTCAGAGAACGGGAAGAAGGCATCAGAGCCAAGAGTCACTTCCTGAAGGGTATCCAGCCATGCTCTCTTTTCTTCTCTTGTGAATACTTCCGGTTTCTCGGTAAATGTTTTCTCCCACGCACCCTCAGCCAGCACGTCCATATATTCTTCCCCGATATAGACGTCAATAGCATTGTCTCTCTCTGCACGGGTAATGCTGTTTTTAAATGGGAGGTTCATAACCTTCGGGCACTGTCTTAACCACCAGTTGTCCGCCTTCTGTCCTGCCAGGCGGGTACAGTGTACACGGGACTGCTGTCCTGCCCCTACACCGATAGCCTGCCCGTCTTTCACAAAGCATACGGAATTGGACTGTGTATATTTCAGAATAATCAGAGAAATCTTCATATCTCTTTTTGCTTCTTCTGTCAGTTCTTTCTTTTCTGTCACCAGATTGGAAATCAGTGCATCGTCAATAGCCAGTTCCTGACGTCCCTGCTCAAAGGTAACACCAAAGACCTGTTTGTGTTCCAGAGGAGCCGGTACATATTCCGGGTCAATTTCAATAACATTGTAATTGCCTTTTTTCTTCTGTGCCAGAATTTCCAGGGCTTCTTCGGTGTAACCCGGCGCAATGACACCATCGGAAACTTCTCTCTTAATGAGCATAGCGGTATCTTTATCGCACACATCAGAAAGAGAAATGAAATCACCAAAGGAAGACATACGGTCCGCGCCTCTGGCTCTTGCGTAGGCGCAGGCAATGGGGGAAAAGTTTTTCCAGTCCATATCGTCTACCCAGTAAATTTTTGCCAGAGTTTCCGTAAGTGGAAGTCCTACCGCTGCGCCTGCAGGGGATACATGCTTAAAGGAAGTTGCCGCAGGAAGACCTGTGGCTTTCTTTAAGTCTCTGACTAACTGCCAGCCGTTAAACGCATCCAGGAAGTTGATATAGCCCGGTTTTCCTGACAATACTTTAATAGGAAGTTCTGCACCCTCTTCCATGTAAATTCTGGAAGGTTTCTGGTTTGGATTGCAGCCGTATTTTAAAGCTAATTCTTTCATAACATATTTCTCCTTTCCCGTTTCTTATTTATTTTTATTCACAATTCTAGTTTCATACTTGCCTGTTTTAATATCAATAAAACGCACAAACAGAGAAACTTTGTTGTCCTCATCGAGGCTGCTCCATACCTGCTCTGTAAAAGCGTCAATTTCGTTTGGAATACTTACCAGCTTTGGTTCGCCTTCAAAGCTTGGCAGCGGATTGCCGTCATGCATATAAGTATGAATAAAATGGCCTTCTCCTGCCACCGGATTTTCGTAAGCGAAGGTATAGCGGTTGCATGCTTCCGGATTTCCGTTGTTGCTCTTTAAAATGGACATGGCGTAATTGTATTTTCCGCCTTCCACATGCATAATGCCGGAAATGCGGGGGGTATAGTTTGGTCCGTCCGGCTCAAACTCCCGGCATCTTAAGGACTGCTCAAAAGTCATCTGTTTGTCCATGCCTTCATAAATTGTATCGGTCTGGTCTCCGTTTGTCACAATGGTTTTGTTTCCTAATACACGCACAGGCGCGTAAATA
Organism: Candidatus Blautia stercoravium; assembly: GCA_019114495.1. GTDB lineage: Bacteria > Bacillota > Clostridia > Lachnospirales > Lachnospiraceae > Blautia > Blautia stercoravium. Next base: position 9,267 of record DXFK01000128.1, on the reverse strand, counting down.
ATCAGACTTGGGTCTACTAATTTGGAAGGGTCAAAAGCCTGGGTGCGGATACCCTCTCCTTCTTCTGCAAACACACGGTTTCTGCTGTTTTCACTTCTTCCCATAATGAAGTAAGCGGCAACAGCTTTTTTTCCGTCCTCTGATTTTCCCAGCACAATTCCTCTGCCCGGATACGCATTGTCTCTCAATTCTTTTTCCAGTGATAACATTTCCATGAACATTTCTCCTTTTCCTGCTGTTCTATGATAAGATGAAATCCTGCCCGGAAGACTTTTTCCTTTGCACAGTGTGTCTTCTCACCTTCCCGTGAAATAAGAAAAAGCCCACTTTCCGAGCATATGTGCCCAGACGGTCGGCTTCTGCGGCTTATACTCCCCGTGGTCATTTCCACTTCCGTCAGTCATATAAGCACTTAAAACATACCATTTTGCAAAAGGGTTGTCAATCCCTTTTTTCCCAAGTGTCAGCCGGGACAGATCCCCGTACAGCTCTGCCCTTTCCATTTCCATGATAAATGCCATTTTTACGCCTTACTCCTTGCTTTTTTCATCTGAAAATTATATGATACTTTTAGCTTTTCATCAAGAGAAGCCTGACTGTTCTTTCATTCAGGATTTATCATACCGCAGTTATGCGGAGAAATGGAGTTTTTATGGAAATCGAACGCAAATATCTGATTCATCAACTTCCCAAAGAATTGGAAAACTTTCCCTCCAGAAAAATCCAGCAAGCCTATCTCTGTGTCAATCCGGTCGTCCGTATTCGCAGACAGGATGACGATTATTATCTGACCTACAAGGGAAAAGGCATGATGGTACGGGAGGAATACAATCTTCCTCTGACTAAGGAAGCCTACGAGCATTTGAAAGAAAAGGCTGACGGCCTTGTGCTCTCCAAAACCAGGTACCTGCTTCCCCTTCCCAATGATCTAACCATTGAACTAGACGTTTTTGACGCTCCCTATGAAGGTCTTTGGCTGGCAGAGGTAGAATTTTCCACAGAAGACGAGGCAACCGCCTTTGTTCCCCCTGCCTGGTTCGGGGAAGATGTGACTTTCTCCTCTGCCTATCACAACAGCACCTTATCCTCAGGTAAAAAGAAAGGCTGACTTCAGCGGCTCTCTGCCCCAGGTCGTATCCACAGAATTCTATCCGGATACGGCCTGGGCAGATGATTCACCAAATCACCCTTTACCGGTGGCTTTACTCTGCTGCTTTCTCGGCGTATTCTGTCAGTACCAGTTCTTCATACGGCACCGGCTGCTCCAGTTCCCCTGCACTTTCCAGAATATCTTCCAGAAGTTCAAAACTCTCCTGTTCAAAAACAAGATTATCTTTCCAGGTATCCTGTTCCTGATAACGCTTCACAATAGCCGTAATGGTTTCCATATCGTTTTCTTCAAACTGAGGTGCAATAATAGCGGCAATTTTTTCCGGAGTATGAGAATTCACATAATCCATCCCCTTCTGCAGCGCTCGGACAAATCTCTGAATCAGTTCTGGATTCTCCTCAATATAACTCTCTTTGGCGCTGTAAGCCGTATAAGGTACATAACCGGATTCCACACCGCAGGACGCTACCACATAACCGGCTCCCTCCTGCTCCAGCATGGTGGCTGAAGGTTCAAACTCCACGCTGAATTCCCCCTGTCCGCCGGAAAAAGCCGCTGCCGTAGAGCCAAAGTCTATACTCCGGTCAATGTTCATATCTTTTTCGGGGTCCATACCTTTTTCTTTCAAAATATATTCAAAGACCATTTCCGGCATACCGCTTTTGCGTCCTCCCAGAATATCCTTCCCCTTTAAGTCCGTCCATTGAAAATCCGGCATTTCTTCTCTTGCCACAACAAAATTTCCGGCTCTCTGGGTAAGCTGGGCAAAATTCATCACCTTGTCGTTCGCCCCCTGCTGATACGCATAAATTGTTGCTTCAGAACCCATAAAGCCAATATCCGCCTCTCCTGACAGCAGCGCAGACATGACTTTGTCAGCGCCAAAGCCGGTTACCAGTTCCAGCTTAATGCCCTCTTCCACAAAATATCCCTCTTCTATGGCCACATACTGGGGCGCATAGAACACAGAATGCGCCACCTCATTTAATGTCACCTTTGTCAGCTCTTCTTTTGTATCCTCTTTTCCTCCCTCATTGTTCGTTCCACACCCTGTAAGTCCCATGCTCAGGCACAAAAGGGCTGCAAAAAGCATGCTCATTTTCTTTTTCATAATCTCTCTCCCAAAAATCAAAAAATCCCGCAAAACCTGCCATAGATTCTGCGGGTATACTATACTCTATGATACGGGGAAAAATTGGATACAAAGACTACAGTTTCGGCGTCTTTTTTTCCTTTTCTTTCAAATACTTTTTTACGCCCTCCACATCCGTATAGGCAAAGTGGCGCAGTTCATTTTCTGCAAGCTGTCCCAGTTCTTCCAAATCGGAACTTCCGGTAAAGGGACAGATAGGTTTCAAATCTTCCTCTGTCAGTCCCAATTCCTCCATCTGTTCTTTGGTAATATACTGGCTCACCTCAATTTTATTGCAGGCTTTGCAGTGGTACACCGTGAAAATTTCTCTGCTTATCATGTTTTCTTACTCCTTTTTTCACTTTTGGCTATTTATCTTATTTTAGTATATTTCCCCTTTTTTGTACAGACCGCAGCAACCAGAAAACAGCCCGATTTTTCCGGAAAATCTCTTCTCCGGTGAAAAAAACTGTGCTAAAATAGAACAAATCCTGTATATTTTATCTCAGAAAGGAAGGGTTCTTTATGACATTAGGTTTTATCGGATGCGGCAATATGGCTTCCGCCATTATTTCCGGTATTCTGGAAAAAGAAATTGTAAAAAAAGAGGAGATTTTCGCATCCACAAAATCCGAAGCTTCCGCAAAAAAAATCACGGACGCTTTGGGTATCTCCTGCTCCCCGGATAATCTTGCAGTGGCAAAAAAAGCCGATTATCTCTTTCTCTGTATCAAACCCCAGTTCTGCGGGGATGTAGCAGAAGAAATCCGGGACGATCTGCCTGCCGGACAGGTTCTGATTTCCATTATCGCCGGAAAAAATCTGGACTGGCTGCAGGAAAATTTCGGAACAGACAAAAAAATCATCCGCACTATGCCCAATACCCCTGCTCTGGTGGGGGAAGGCATTACCGGCGTCTGCCCAAATCAGTTTGTATCCCCGGATGAAATCAGTCAGGTGCTGACCCTGCTGCGCTCCTTCGGACGTGCAGACGTAGTGACAGAACCAATTCTGGATGTTGTAGGGGCTGTCAGCGGAAGTTCTCCTGCTTTTGTCTTTCTGTTTATTGAAGCCCTTGCAGACGGGGCCGTAGCGGAAGGTATGCCCAGAAAACAGGCTTATGAATTTGCCTCTCAGGCTGTTCTTGGAAGCGCAAAAATGGTGTTGGAAACAGGAATCCATCCCGGCGCTTTGAAAGATATGGTATGCTCACCTGCCGGAACCACTATTGAAGGCGTAAACGTGCTGGAAAAAGAAGGCATGCGGAGCGCAGTCATGGACGCTGTACGGGCTTGTATTGCAAAGACGAAAAAACTGTAAGACTACAAAAAAAGGCTGCGCACTATTGTTAGTGTGTCAGCCGCAAAATTGTCAATTTTCTACTCTTCAATCGCCGCTCCAATCTGACTGTATATATTCTCTGCGTCCAGAACATGAAATGGCTCTGTATCATGATTTCCCTCTGCCCCAGCAGTCACCAGAATATATTTCTGACCTTCCACTTCAGCCAGACTGGCCAGGCACAGTCCTGCCGCGGACGTAAATCCTGTTTTTCCGCCTAAAATTTCGCCGTCTGTCACTTCCAGGCTGTCTTTTTTCTCATACATGGTACTCTCAAAAGTAATCCCTTCCGGATACTTCTGGGTTGGAGCTGTGGTATAGGAACGAGTGGTAAAGATCTGATAAAAAGTCTCGTTCTTTAAAGCATATTCCAGCAAAACCAGAATATCCTGCACAGTGGAATAGTGATTCTCATCATGAAGACCGGTTGCATTGACAAAGTTCGTATTCTTCATTCCCAGCTCTTTTGCCTTCTCATTCATTCTTTGCGCAAATCCCGCCTCATCTCCGGCGATTTCACAGGCCAGGGCCATACAGCAGTCTGCGCCGGAAGGCAGCATTAATCCATACAAAAGCTCTCTTACTGAAACCGATTCTCCCGGCTCAAAGCCAGCCATAGAAGCCCCTCTTTCGTACAGATCCAGTACCTCATCTACGGGAATCACAATACTTTTATCCAAATCCTCTAATTCTTCAATGGCCAACAGCGCCGTCATAATTTTCGTCATGGAAGCCGGATAAATCCTCTCTTCCGGGCTTTTGGATGCCAACACCTTCTGATTCTTCAAATCTTTTACAATAGCCGCCTTACTGTAAATATTCATATCAATTTTTACATTCAGACGCGCATCCAGCTTTCTCTTTTCCTCTTCTTTTCGTTCTTCCTCCCTTTCTATCCGCAGTTTTTCCTCCTGCCTCTGGTCGTATTCCCGCTTTAGGAAAACGCATCCGAATATAGCTGCAAAACCTGCCAGTGAGCAGGTACATACTATAAATAATTTTCTTTTTAACTGCTTCTTTCGCTGTTCCTTTTTCATTATTCTTTGCCTCTTTTTTTGTGCGAAAATACCCTTTCCACACAACTGTCTTGTGCAAAAAGGGTATTCTCCTACTAAATAGCGAGAGGGGGATTCGAACCCTCGACACTACGGGTATGAACCGTATGCTCTAGCCAACTGAGCTATCTCGCCATGTTCTGTTCTTTTGTCTTTTGGCAAAAGAATGGGACCTATAGGGCTCGAACCTATGACCCTCTGCTTGTAAGGCAGATGCTCTCCCAGCTGAGCTAAGATCCCGTTCTGCGTCAGCCGTATCGCTGACTGCTTTGCTATTATATACTGAAATTCCATGAATTGTCAACACCTTTTTTCAATTTTTTTCAAAAATTTCAATTTTTAATTTATTTCCTTTGCAAGAGGAGTCCCTTCGCCGGCAATCCGCAATATTAGCACATGCTCAGCCAATATTGCGGATTGCCTTGCGAAGTCATACACCTGTGTTTTTTATTCCGTTTCCCTCATTCTTTCCACCACACTTTTCTTCTGTGTCTGCCGGTAAGCGGCCAGAGATATTCCTCCTGCCATCAATGCAAACATTGGAAGCATTATCAGAAATGGGACGGCTGTATAGCGATAGGCAAAGCACATAATCACATTGTTTAAGGCACTGACAACGAAATAGGCGATGACGCTTCCTGCTGTCACACTGATAACGCCTGAAATGATCAGATAATACCCACTCTCCCACAAGAGCATTTTTTGTACCTGCTCCTTTGTCATGCCAATGCTCTGCATGACGGCCAGCTCCTGCCGTCTGGACAAAATGCCCGTCAGCATGGAATTGCCAAAATTCAAGATTCCGATAATGGCAATCACGGCGCAAAGCCCGTATCCCACCGCCGATACCCCGTCAATCATGCCGGAAAAGTCTGCCTTCACACTTTCTTTGGACAGATAACCCATAGACACATTCTCTTCTTCCGTATAGTATTTCAGATATCCATCAAAAGCTTCTGCATACTCTGGCTCTACGGTATAAGATTTTGCAAACATGACGGCTGTGGGGCACTTCTTCATTTCCTCCAGCGGAAGAATGGTGGTAATTGCATTGATGGAATACATGTGCAGGTCCATATTGCCTGGAAGGGCTTCCACAACAGCCATAACCTCATACTCCTTTTGTTCCAGATTGGTAAGACCGGCCCCCAGTGCCTCTCCGTTTTCATCATATTCCACTTTCTGTTCTGTCAGAGAGGTGGGTGTCTGCAGCACAATTTTATCTCCCGGCTGGTAGAAACTGTCGCCCTTTTCTGCATTATCTGTGCAGATATTCTCCTGCAAAATCACATACTTTCCGCTTTTGAATTTTTTCAAATCAATGGTGCCTTTTACTGCTTTCAAATTTTTCAGCATGGAATCTGAATATCCATAGCGGTCCTCATTCAGGGCCATTTCTCCCCTGCCCATTTTTTCCTTGTCTTCCTCTCTAGACCTGTAAGCCACTCCCGTCTTTATCTTTCCCGCTTTATCCAACTTCCGAAATTCCTCCTGCCCTTTTTCGGATAAAATATGTTCAGAGTCCAAATGCCAGAGTTCCGAAGTACTTGTAATTCCCTGCTGATTATCTGCTCCCTGCACATAAGCTTCATCGATCTGAAAGTCTATTTCTCTGGGAGAAGCACTGGTCCAGTTGGTATTTCCAATCATGTAATCTCCTGCTATCCGTTCCTCCAGATACTGTTCAATCCGAAAGCTGCCCACAGCCGTCATAACCAGTTCCAGCAAAATCACGCTCAGAGAAATAGATGTAATGACCAACACGGTTTTCTTTTTGTTTCTTCCCAGATTGGAAAAGGCCATTCTGGCAATTTTGGCGCCCTTTTTAGACTTCTTAATTCGTTTTCGTTTCAGACCGCCTTCCGTATAGCGCACCGCCTCTACGGGAGATACATTTCCTGCAATTCTCACTGGTTTGCGGCAGCTGACAAGCACTGTCAGCAAAGAAAACGCACACCCGAATACCAGTATCCATACGTTAAAATAAAAGCCGCCGCTGCCTGTGTATGTGCTGATTCTTGCCAGCATGGGAAGCAAAAGCTGTCCCAGAAAATACCCCATCACCGCTCCCAGGGGAAGCCCCACGCCACACAGTTTCCACACCTGCCGGTAGACCAGCTTCTGCAGCTGCTTTTTCGTAGTACCAATGGTTTTTAACAGTCCGTAAAACCGAATTTCCCGGAGAATGGAAAGCTGAAAAATATTGTAAATAATCAGGTATCCTGTCACCAGAATCAAACAGAAAACTGCCGCAAACAGAACCACACTTTCCATATCCAGATTCTCTGTTCTAGACGTCATATAGGCCCAGTTGACCCCATAGCTAATCGTATCTGTACTGGACATTTTCGATTCATCTTCCGGTGTATAGCCTGCCTCTTTGATAGCCCGGACAACCTTATCCTCAATATTTCTGGCATTGTGAAAATACAGGTTGCCATTTACCAATCCCTGCAAATCCCCTGTTTTCTCATATTGTTCTAAAAAGTCTTTCTCTGTATAATTTCCCTTTACCTTTTCCCAGTATGCCTTTGAAATATAAAGCTCACTGGCATGGGAAATTTCGCTTCCTTCATACCAGCCGGAAAGGATAAATTCCTGCTTCAGGTTCTTCCCCATAAAGGTGTATTCCAACGTTACCTTTTCCCCGACTCTGGCCGGGATTTTCAGTTCCTTCAGGGTAATGGTATCCATGAGGATCTCGTCTTCCTTTTCCGGATAAGCGCCTTCTTTTATCTTTATAAAAGCCCCCTCCAGTTCCTCTTTGCTACCCGCCAGACGGATTTCTCCCTGCCTCTTTTTCAGATTATCCGCCATTCCGAGCAAAATATTCCAGGACGAAGATGCCACCTGAGAAGACTGGGAAATCTTCTCATACTGCTCCATGGTCACGCCTTTTAAACCTGCATGAAACCTTCCCCCTACCTCCTGCATGGTCTGCTCCTGTAGCATCTGCATCATGCCGAAGCCCATGGAAAAAACGGCGGTAAACAAAAGGGTGGTAAGGCAGATAGCTGCAATGGCGAAAAGGTTCCGCATACGGCTCTGCTTCATAGTTCTGATGGAAAGCTTCTGTATGACCTTTTTATTGTTATTTCTCATAAATCCTCACCCCCGGATTTGACAATTTTGCCGTCTTCGATACGGATAATCCGGTCACAAAGCTGGGCCAGTGTTTCGGAATGAGTAATCATAACAATGGTCTGGGAAAACCTGGAATTTGTCAGTTTGAAAAGCCCCAGAACCTCCTGAGAAGTCTTCGAGTCCAGGTTTCCGGTGGGTTCATCAGTAAACTGTACCCCTGTCCTCTTATGCCTTAAAAACAGGGGCTTGAACGGAATACACACTTGTGTACTGTGTACACTTTCCTTCTACGATAAAAGCAAGCAGGTCTTTTTTTCCAGAATTTCCCACTTGCTTTTATACTCTTAATGATACCTATTTCCGTTGCATGCAACAATACATTTTTGTTTCAATTCGCGTCCTATTTCGAACCGTTCATAATATTCATCTGATTCTGTTTCAAATGCATATTTATATACTTTCACAACTTCTTCGCAGTTACTTTTAAATTGTTCCTCTTCAACTGTTCTGCTTCCATCTCCAATCAATCTATTAATAAATCTCTTGTAAATTTTCAGTTCTGGCAACACATTTGTAACAAACTCACTTTTACCTTCTAAAAATTTTTTCTTTTCTTGAATATCAATAATGTCCAGTAATATAATACTTGCTACGAACAGCAATACAAAATATGATTCTAAACTCGTGTATGTTCCTGTAGTAGCTGGTACTGCTTCAATACGACTTTTGTAAATTAGTTTATCTCTTAAAGATAAATGATAATAATCACTTAGCTCTTCAGCTAATTTATACAACCAAAATTTTCCTTCTGTTTGTTGTTCAGAAAATTCTAAGGTCTGTTTTTGATATTTATCCATTGCTGGAAGATTTATATTCACATCAAAAAACTTATTCAAATATCGGGTTGCATCAAACCCACTTCCATAATAATTTGTTATGGTATGTATTAACTGCTCCTTATTAAGGGACACCACGAAAATCACACGCTCGTCATCAAAATAGTGTTTGATTCTCTCTAACATTTCTATGGCAAAAGATGGTCTGCAGCGATCCAATTCATCAATAAATATAACCAGTTTCTGCGCTCTTTCTACAATAATGTCATTGAAGATTCCTTTTACACGTTCCCGGATTTCTTCCTCAGTCTGTACAAGTGATAAAATATCTACCTTTTTCACTTGTAGCTTTTCAGCTACTGTAAATGGATTCATCTTAAATTCACCTAATGAAATAGGTAATGTTGACAATGCATTTATTAGTTTTTCACTAATTTTTTCAGAATCTATTTTCGTATCATAAACTCCCTTGCAAGTCTTTGTCATGACTAACAGCAGGGACATAAGTGGATCGCTATGATTATCATACATCCATGCATTATAATAGATTGGCAAATAAGAATGCTTCAAATCTATTTTAGCCATCATTTCATTGTCCTTCAAATATTCATAAGATGGAAATTTTTCAATCGGATTTTCTTCATCTGCCCGTTGATTTGCCAACACATATTTTAACACTTCTTCAATCTGTCGGACAAAAAATGTCTT
>DXFK01000127.1 GCA_019114495.1 Candidatus Blautia stercoravium | reverse complement strand
AAAATATGGACTCTGAAAGCCTTATAAAATAAGGGCTGAAGATTCCGAGAAGATATTTTTTAGAAACGGAGGAAACAGAACATGCGACGTCTCGCTGTCTACTTGAAAAACTACAAAAAAGAAAGCATACTGGCTCCCTTTTTCAAGTTTCTGGAGGTAGTATTTGACCTGCTGGTTCCCGTGGTCATCGCCCGTATCATTGATGTGGGAATTGCGGGAAATAACCGGGGGGTTATTATCCAGAATTTTTTTATTCTGCTTCTTATGGCTGCTGCAGGGCTGACTGTCAGTATTACAGCCCAGTTTTTTGCCGCAAAGGCAAGCACCGGCTTTGCGGCCGAGCTTAGGCAGGCTGTCTTTGACCATGTACAGAGTTTTTCCTTCTCCGAACTTGACAGGCTGGGAAAGGATACTCTGATTACAAGGCTTACCGACGACATTAACCAGGTACAAAACGGCCTCAACATGGGGCTTCGCCTGCTGCTGCGCAGCCCTTTTATTGTCCTTGGCTCCATGGTCATGGCCTTTACAGTCAATGTGCGCTGCGCCTTGATTTTTGTTGTGGCCATTCCTGTACTTTTTCTGGCTGTCTTTATCATTATGTATCTCAGTATCCCCCTGTTCCGGAAAGTGCAAGGGAAGCTTGACAAAGTCACCGGACTTACCAGAGAAAATCTCACCGGTATCCGGGTCATTCGAGCCTTTTGCCGTGAACAGGAATCTGTGGCAGAATTTGAACTGCACAATCGGGAGCTGACAAAGCTCAACGAATTTGTGGGAAGACTATCCGCCCTTTTAAACCCGATTACTTATGTGCTGATTAACCTTGCTACCGTTGTTCTCATCAGCAGAGCCGGAATCCAGGTTCATTTAGGAAATATGCAGCAGGGCGAAGTGGTTGCGCTTTATAACTATATGGCCCAAATGATTGTAGAACTGGTTAAGCTGGCCTCTCTGATTATCACACTGAACAAATCAGCAGCCTGTGCCGGCCGTGTGGCTGATATTCTGAAAACTGCGCCTGCCATGGACTATCCGGAAGAAACCGCAGCGCACATTCCATCTGCTTGTGCCGTTGCTTTTGAACATGTGACCTTCTCTTATCCGGGCACAGGCGCTCCCAGTCTTTCTGACATCAGCTTTTCTGTAAAAAAGGGACAGACTGTGGGAATTATCGGAGGAACCGGAAGCGGAAAAACAACTCTAGTAAACCTGATTGCCCGTTTTTATGATACCACAGAAGGACAGGTGCTTCTGGACGGACAGAATATTCGCAATTATACCCAGGATGTGCTCCGAGACAAAATCGGGGTTGTTCCTCAAAAGGCAGCGCTCTTTAAGGGAACCATCCGCGAAAATATGAAATGGGGACGGGAGGATGCCACAGATGATGAAATCTGGGCAGCACTTTCCATGGCGCAGGCCAGAGAAATTGTGGAGAAAAAAGAGGGAGGGCTTGACTTTCTTCTGACACAGAACGGAAAAAATCTTTCCGGAGGCCAGCGTCAGCGTCTTACCATTGCCCGGGCTCTTGTAAAAAATCCGTATATTCTCATTCTGGATGACAGCGCCAGTGCCCTTGACTTTGCCACAGACGCAGCGCTGCGAAAAGCCCTCCATGCACTGAGCGGAAATGTGACTACCTTTCTGGTTTCCCAGCGCTCTGCCAGTATCCGTCATGCAGAACAGATTCTCGTTCTGGACGACGGCGTCCTGGTGGGAAAAGGCACCCACGACCAGCTGGTAAACTCCTGTGAAACATACCGGGAAATCTTTTTCTCACAGTTCCCCGAAGAACGCACAGAACATACAGAAAACCACAAAGCCGGAAACTTTCCGGCATCTAAAAGGGAGGAAAACCCATGAGTATTTCAAAGAAAACAAAGACCGGCAGCATGGAAACCTTCAAAAAAGTGCTCCGCTTTATTGGAAGATACCGGTTTCTGCTGTTAGCCAGCATTGTGCTTGCCGCAGTTTCCGTAATCCTTCAGCTTTATGTTCCGATTCTTTTCGGAAACGCCATTGATGAAATCATTGCTAGAAACCAGGTGCATTTTTCTAAAATGTGGCAGTATTTATGGCAGATTCTCATCCTGGCTGCCCTCTCAGGTGTCGCGTCCTGGGTCATGAACATCATCAATAACCGCATGACCTACCGCACCGTACAGGACATCCGCACAAAAGCTATCCGCCATATTCAGATGCTTCCCCTCTCCTATCTGGACAGACACAGTACCGGAGATATCATCAGCCGGGTGATTGCCGATGCGGACACCCTTTCAGACGGTCTGCTTTTAGGCTTCACTCAGCTTTTTTCCGGCATTGTCACCATTATGGGCACCCTGATATTTATGTTTTCCAAAAACGTATTTATCACCTTTCTGGTCATTGTACTGACTCCTCTCAGCTTTTTTGTGGCAAAGTTTATTTCCTCCCATTCCTTTCAAATGTTCCGGAGACAAAGCGAAGCCAGGGGAGCGCAGACCGCCCTGATTGAGGAAATGATTGGAAACCAGAAGGTGGTTCGGGCCTTTGGTTACGAAGAAAAATCTTCTGCCCGTTTCTCCCGGATAAATGAAGAGTTAAAAGAAGCCAGTCAGCATGCCATTTTCTACAGCAGCCTGACGAATCCTGCTACAAGGTTTGTCAACAACATCATTTATGCGGCAGTTGCCCTGACCGGTGCGCTTCTGATTCCCCAGGGTGCTCTGACCGTAGGCGGCCTCTCTGTTATGCTGGCTTATGCAAACCAGTATATGAAACCCTTTAATGACATCAGTTCTGTTGTCACAGAACTGCAGAATGCACTGGCCTGCGCCTCCAGAATTTTCGCCCTTTTGGAAGAAGAACCGGAAAGTTCTGACGCTTCCGGGGTCCTCTCAGATGTGAAAGGGAACGTTGCCATTGAACATGTCTCTTTCCGTTATGTACCCGATAAGCCTCTGATTGAAGACTTTAACCTGAAGGCAGCGCCGGGCAGAAGAATTGCCCTGGTAGGACCTACCGGCTGTGGAAAGACAACCCTTATCAACCTGCTGATGCGGTTCTATGATGTAGATTCCGGAACCATTTCTGTAGACGGAAAATCCATCCGCCAGGTTTCCCGCCATGCCCTCAGAAGTAGCTACGGCATGGTGCTTCAAGACACCTGGATAAAAAGCGGCACGGTTCGGGAAAATATTATTATCGGCAAACCGGAAGCCTCGGACGAGGAAATCATACAGGCAGCCAAAATGTCCCATAGCTGGGAATTTATCCGCCGTCTTCCCGACGGGCTTGACACAACCCTGAAAGAAGACAGTCTCAGCCAGGGACAAAAGCAGCTTCTCTGTATCACCCGTGTTATGCTCTGTCTGCCTCCTATGCTAATTCTGGACGAAGCCACTTCCAGCATTGACACCAGAACGGAACTGATGATTCAAAAGGCATTTGACCGTCTGATGCAGGGGCGCACAAGCTTTATTGTAGCCCACAGACTTTCCACTATCCGCAACGCAGATGAAATTCTGGTTATGAAGGATGGAAGTATTATAGAACAGGGCACCCACGAAGATCTAATGGAAAAAGGCGGTTTTTATAAGACACTGTACAACAGTCAGTTTGTAAATACAGCAGAATAGAAAAAAAGGGGGCTGTCCCATGAAACAGCCTCCTTTTTCTTAGAACAAATTTTTTTATTTTATCTGGTCTGCCAGTATATCTGCTGCTGCTTTTAAGGCTTCCGGTACTTTATCCGGGTTTTTGCCTCCAGCCTGAGCCATGTTGGGGCGTCCGCCGCCGCCTCCGCCTACAATAGCAGCCATACCTTTCACCAGATTTCCTGCATGAGCGCCTGCTTTCTGCGCTTCATCTGTCACCATAGTCAGAAGGCTTACCTTTCCTCCTGCTACGCTGGCCAGCACTACCACGCCTTCACCCAGTTTTTCTTTTAACTGGTCTCCCAAGTCACGCAGTCCGTTCATATCCACATCATCTAAGGAAACCGCCAAAAGCTTCACACCTTTAATTTCCTGTACCTGACTCATAACATCGCCTACTGCGTCTTTTGCCATTTTTGCCTTCAGCGCTTCATTTTCGCTGTGCAGATTTTTCACCTCCGCCTGGAGATGTGCAATTTTTTCCTCGATTTCTGCTGGAGAAGTCTTCAGCATAGCTGCAATTTCTGCCTGGCGTCTCTCGATTTCTTTATAATAAGCAAATACACCGTCTCCGGTAAGAGCTTCGATACGGCGCACACCTGCCGCAATACCTGCTTCTGCTACAATCTTAAAGGCCGCGATTTCTCCTGTATTGGCTACATGGGTACCGCCGCAGAGTTCTTTTGAGAAATCCCCCATAGAAACCACACGGACTTTTTCTCCGTATTTTTCGCCAAAGAGAGCCATAGCGCCTGTCTTCTTGGCTTCCTCAATGCTCATAACATCCGTCACAACCGGAAGTCCTGCACGGATTTCCCGGTTTACCATAGCCTCTACCTTTTCCAGTTCTTCTGCTGTCATGGCCTGGAAATGTGCAAAGTCAAAACGCAGCCTGTCAGGAGTTACCAGAGAACCTTTCTGCTCTACATGTGAACCGAGAATCGTCTTTAAGGCTTTCTGCAGCAAGTGGGTTGCACTGTGGTTCTTACAGCAGTTGGCTCTTTCTGTCTCACATACTTTTAAGGTTACGGTATCGCCCACTTTTATCATTCCTTTTGTGAGAACGCCAACATGTCCTACTTTTCCACCTCTTAAATGAATGGTGTCTTCTACCTTAAACTCTGCGTCGCCGCAGACAATCACACCTTTATCGCCCTGCTGTCCGCCCATGGTCGCATAAAACGGCGTCTGCTCCGTAAAGAGAGTTCCTCTCTGGTCTTCGGTCAAAGCCTCTACGATTTCCTCTTCTGTTGTCAGAACAGTTACTTTAGAATCACATACCAGTTTGTCATAGCCTACAAATTCTGTGGTAACGGCTGTATCAATTTCATCATAAACGGTTGCATCCGCACCCATGTAATTAGTGGTTTCTCTGGCTGTTCTTGCCTTTTCCCTCTGTTCCTGCATAGCTTCCTGGAAGCCTTTTTCATCAATGGTATAGCCCTTTTCTTCCAGAATTTCCTTTGTCAAATCCATCGGAAAACCATAGGTATCATACAGCTTAAATGCATTTGCACCGGAAAGTTCCGTTTTGCCTTCCTTTTGCATAGCTTCTTCCATTTCTCCCAGAATGTGAAGCCCCTGGTCAATGGTCTTGTTAAACTGCTCTTCTTCTTTTGTCAGCACCTGAAAAATAAAGCTCTTCTTTTCATCCAGTTCCGGATAACCGTCTTTGGAGCCTTCAATGACAACGGCGCCTAACTCTGCCAGGAACTTGCCTTCGATTCCCAGAAGACGTCCGTGGCGGGCTGCACGGCGGATAAGGCGGCGCAGTACATAGCCTCTTCCTTCATTTGTGGGCATAATACCGTCAGAAATCATAAAGGTTGCAGAACGGATATGGTCGGTAATCAGACGGATGGAAACGTCTTTTGTCTCATCCTTCTTATATTCCGTGTGAGCCAGTTCACAGACCTTGTTTCTCAAAGCGCGCAAAGTATCCACGTCAAAAATAGAGTCCACGTCCTGTACTACAGAAGCCAGACGCTCCAGCCCCATACCGGTATCAATGTTTTTTTGTACCAGTTCAGTGTAATGGCCTTCACCGTCATTTTCAAACTGAGTAAATACGTTGTTCCAGATTTCCATATAACGGTCACATTCGCAGCCTACGGTACAATCCGGACTTCCGCAGCCGTATTTTTCCCCGCGGTCATAGTAGATTTCAGAACAGGGACCGCAAGGACCTGCGCCGTGTTCCCAAAAGTTGTCGCCCTTGCCGAAACGGAAAATACGCTCTGCAGGAATTCCCATTTCTTTATTCCAGATTTCAAAAGCCTCTTCATCTTCTTCGTAAATAGAAGGATACAGGCGGTTCGGATCCAGTCCCACAACCTCGGTCAAAAATTCCCAGGACCAGGCAATGGCTTCACGCTTAAAGTAATCTCCGAAAGAGAAGTTTCCCAGCATTTCAAAAAATGTGCCGTGGCGAGCTGTCTTTCCTACATTTTCAATATCACCTGTACGGATACATTTCTGACAGGTTGTCACCCGGCGTCTGGGCGGGATTTCTGCTCCTGTAAAGTATGGCTTTAAAGGCGCCATACCGGAATTAATCAAAAGCAGACTCTTGTCATTATGAGGAACAAGAGAAAAGCTCTTCATAGCCAGATGTCCTTTGCTCTCAAAGAACTCTAAAAACATTTTCCTAAGTTCGTTTACTCCGTATTTCTGCACGGTTTTTCCCTCCTGATGGTATATGTTGTTATGCCAAAGGCCTTAAAAATACGGACCCTGGACAGTATAATCATTGTTTTTAATGATAGCACAGGATTTTCCTGATTTCAAGAAAAATCCTGTGCGCTGTCCGTCTGGCTGCTTTCAGATACGGCCCTCTTCATTTTCTGCACATATTCCGCCACATAGGGAACTGCGTCTTTTCCATATTCTTCGATTATTTTCACAATAGCGCTTCCCACAATGGCGCCGTCTGCTATCCCTGCCATCTCCTTTGCCTGCTGCGGTGTAGAAATGCCGAAGCCCACAGCGCAGGGAGTATCTGTCACCTGGCGCACCAGTTTCACCATACCTGCAATGTCAGAGGTAATCTCACTTCTCACCCCTGTAACACCAAGAGAGGAAACACAGTAAATGTACCCCTGTGCCCCTTCTGCAATTTTCTGTATGCGCTCTTTTGACGTCGGCGCAATAAGAGAAATGATTTCCACTCCATAAGCCGCACACACAGGAGCCAGCTCCTCTTTTTCCTCAAAAGGCATGTCTGGAACAATCAGGCCGTCTATCCCGCACTCCACACATCTTTTCATAAACCTTTCTTTCCCATAAGTGTAAATGGGATTGACATAAGTGAGAAATACCATGGGAACCCGGACTTTTCTTCTGGCTCGCTTTATGGTATCAAACAATTTATCTGTAGTGCAGCCTCTCTCTAAGGCCCGTTCATTGGCTTTCTGTATCACCGCGCCCTCAGCTGTGGGGTCGGAAAAGGGAATTCCGATTTCAATCAAATCTGCCCCTGCCTCTTCCATGGCATAAAGCAGACGTTCTGTGATTTCCAAAGAGGGGTCTCCCCCTGTGATAAATGGAACAAATGCTTTTTTGTTCTGAAATGCTTCCTGGATTCTATTCATAAATGTTCACTCCTCTGTATCTGGCAATGGCTGCCACATCCTTATCTCCTCTGCCCGAAATATTTACTACAATTATCTGGTTTTTCTCCATGGAAGGGGCCAGCTTTCTGGCATAAGCCACAGCATGTGCGCTTTCTATGGCAGGGATAATGCCTTCCGTTCTGGAGAGGTATTCAAAGGCCTCTACCGCCTCTGTATCTGTAACCGGCACATACTCTGCCCTTCCGGTTTCCGCCAGATGGGCATGCTCCGGTCCGATTCCCGGATAATCCAGTCCTGCGGAAATGGAATATACCGGAGCAATCTGTCCGTATTCATCCTGACAGAAAACAGATTTCATGCCATGGAAAACCCCAGTTGTCCCCCGGCTGATGGTGGCTGCATGTTTGGCAGTATCTACCCCCAGTCCCGCCGCTTCGCAGCCAATAAGCCGCACCTCTTTATGGGGGAGAAACTCGTAAAAAGCACCCATGGCATTGCTTCCTCCTCCCACACAGGCAATGACCGCATTGGGAAGACGTCCTTCCTTTTCCATAAGCTGCTCTTTGATTTCTTTTCCGATGATTTTCTGAAAATCACGGACAATCATGGGAAACGGATGCGGCCCCATGACAGAACCCAGAACATAGAGGGTATCGTCCATGCGGCGGCTCCACTCCCGCATGGTTTCGTTTACCGCATCCTTTAAAGTCTGGGTTCCGCTGGTTACAGCATGTACCTTTGCACCCAAAAGCTCCATGCGAAAGACATTTAAAGCCTGACGGTCTGTATCCTCTTTTCCCATAAAAATTTCACATTCCATGCCCATAAGAGCCGCTGCTGTAGCGGTTGCCACCCCATGCTGTCCTGCCCCGGTCTCTGCAATGACTCTTGTTTTTCCCATTTTCTTAGCCAAAAGCACCTGCCCCAGCACATTATTTATCTTGTGGGATCCGGTATGGTTTAAATCTTCCCTTTTCAGATAAATTCTGGCGCCTCCCAGATCTTTTGTCATTTTTTCAGCATAATAGAGAAGAGAGGGTCTCCCCGCGTAATGTTTCAGCAAATCCTCAAGTTCCCTTTGAAATTCTTCGTCTTTGCTGTATTTTTCATAGGCTGCTTCCACCTCCTGTACTGCCTGCATTAATGTTTCCGGTATATACTGTCCTCCGTAAATCCCATATCTTCCTTTACTCATATTTCTGTACCTCTCTTACCTTTTTTAGAAATTCCCGCACCTTTTCCTCTGATTTTCTTCCCTGCTCTTCCACCGCGCTGCTGACATCCACGGCAAAAGGGCAGCACCGGGAAACTGCCTTTTGTACATTTTCTCCATTCAGTCCTCCTGCCAGAAAAAAGGGCTTTTTAAGCATTGGAATCAGCTTCCAGTCAAAGACTTCCCCGCATCCTCCGTATATCCCTGCCCTGTAAGTATCCAACAGGAGATAATCACAGGGCAGTTCCTCTCCTTTTAAAATATCCTCCCGGTTTCGGACTCTTATGGCTTTTATGACTGGGAGCCCTGTCTCCGCTTTTATATACTGCACATATTCCGAATCCTCGTCCCCATGAAGCTGAAGCAAATCCACAATTCCCATCCTGGCTGCCTGCAGCACTTCCTCCTTTGGGGCATTGACAAACACACCCACGCTTTTGATTTTTGGAGAAAGCGCCTGCTTCATGACAATTGCCTGTGAAAAAGAAACCTGCCTTTTGCTCTTTGCAAAAACAATTCCCACATAATCCGGCATGAGACCATTGACCATACGAATCTCCTCCACGGTTTTCAGTCCGCAGATTTTCACCCTGCTCATATCTTTCCCTCTTTCAGTTCCTGCAGCATTTTCCTTTTATTACTGCTCCGCATCAGGGTTTCCCCAATCAACACGGCCTGTACCCCTCCCCTTTTCAGCTTTTCTATGTCTTCCCCGGTGCGTATCCCACTTTCTGCCACAAAAATCACGTCTTCCGGAACCCGCTTGCGAAGCCGCAGACTGTTTTCCACATCTACCGTAAAATCCTTCAAATTCCGGTTATTGACTCCTAAAATCCTGGCGCCTGCCCTGAGAGCCTTTTCTATTTCACCCTCATCATGAGCCTCCACCAAAGCCGACAGCCCCAGGCTGTGAGCAAGTTCCACATAAGCACGCAGGGTTTCCTCCTCCAAAAGACTGCAGATAAGCAGCACGGCAGCGGCGCCTAGAACCTTTGCCTCATAGATCTGATAGCTGTCCACTGTAAAATCCTTGCGAAGCACCGGAATATCCACCTTAGAAGCAATCTCCTGCAAATACCTGTCCTGCCCCAGAAAGTATTTTGGCTCCGTCAGACAGGAAATTGCAGAAGCGCCTGCTTTTTCATACTCCTCTGCAATTTCCAGATAAGGAAACGCAGGGGCAATGATACCCTTTGAAGGAGAAGCCCGCTTCACCTCACAGATAAAAGACATTTCCTTTCCCTCAAGAGCTTTCTCAAATGGAAATTCCCCAGGATTTTCACAAGCCAGAGCCTTTTCTCTGATTTCTTCCAGCGGGCATGCCTCTTTCTTTTTCGCCACCCGGATTTGGGTATCTTTTGCAATCTGGTCTAATATCATCTTCTACTCCTCATACTTTCCTGTTGCCGCCACAAATTCTTCCAGTTTCGCCAGAGCCTTTTTACTGTCAATCAGCTCTCCTGCCATACGAATACCCTCCTCAAGAGAAATACCGTCAATGCCCAGATACAGGCTCATGCCTGCGTTTAACAACACCACATCCCTTTTAGGTCCCCGCTCTTTGCCTTCCAGAATGTCTCTGGTAATCCGGGCATTTTCCTGTGGGCTGCCTCCGGTTAAATCAGAAAGTGTACACCGTTTCAGTCCAAACTGTTCCGGGGTAATGGTGTAGCTGGTAATATCTCCGAAACGAATTTCGCACACCAGGGTTTCTCCCGTCAAAGTAATCTCGTCCAGACCGTCTGCGCCGCACACAGCTACCCCTCTGGTTACCCCCAGATTTCCCAGCACCCGAGCCAGAGGCTCTGCCAGCTTTTTGTCATAAACGCCCAGAAGCTGCATGGTGGCTGCCGCCGGATTGGAAAGAGGACCCAGAATGTTAAAAACGGTCCGCACTCCCATTTCCTTTCGCACCGGAGCTGCATACTTCATAGAGGAATGGTACACCGGGGCAAAGAGAAAACACATCCCCGTCTGGTTCAGCACCGTCTCATTCTGCTTTGCGTCCAGGGAAACATTAGCCCCCAGATGTTCCAATACATCTGCTGCCCCGCTTTTGCTGGACACACTGCGGTTTCCGTGCTTTGCCACCGGAATTCCTCCCGCCGCCACTACAAAAGCTGCCGTTGTGGAAATGTTAAAGGTACCTGCCTCATCCCCTCCGGTTCCCACAATATCCATGACTTCTCTCTGGGGCCGGATTTTCACGCCTTTTTCTCTCATGACTTCTGCAAAGGCGGTAATCTCGTCAATACTTTCCCCCTGCATCCGCAGCGCAGCCAAAAAAGCTCCCATCTGCGCCTGTGTGGCTCTTCCTTCCATCATTTCCTCCATAACCGCCTTTGCGGTGCCGTAGTCCAAATCTTTCCCGTCCATCAGCGTGTGAATGGCTTCCTTTATCATAAGCGTTCTTTCCTTTCTTCCCTGTATTTTTAAAAAGTTTTCCAGAAATTTCATTCCCTGCTCCGTAAGTATGGATTCCGGGTGAAACTGCAGTCCGTACACTGGATATTCCCGGTGCTCCACAGCCATAATCTCTCCATCCTCCGCCAAAGCCGTCACCCGCAGACAGTCCGGCAGAGTTTCTCTCTTTATCGCCAGCGAATGGTATCTGGCTCCCCGAAATTCTCCCTCCATTCCTTCAAATAAAGGACTTGTGCCCTTTGGAAAAATCTGACTGGTTTTCCCGTGCATTAGGTGGGAAGCGGGCGCAATCTCTCCGCCGTATACCTCACAAATGGCCTGATGTCCCAGACAAATGCCCAGAATGGGAATCTTCCCCTGAAAATACCGGATAACGTCTTCACAGATACCTGCCTCTTTGGGATATCCCGGTCCCGGTGACAAAATGATGTGAGTGGGATTTTTTTCTTCGATTTCCTTTAAGGTAATCCTATCGTTCCGCACTACTTCCAGATTTGGCTGCAGACCCCCCAGATACTGCACCAGATTGTAAGTAAAACTGTCATAATTATCAATAAATAAAATCATATATCCAGCCCCTTTCCTGCCCTTATCACTGCCTGCATAACGGCTGCCGCCTTATTGGCTGATTCCTCATATTCCTTTTGGGAAACACTGTCTGCCACAATACCGCCGCCTGCCTGCACATAAACCGTATCCCCCTTTTTCACCGCCATGCGGATAGCAATGCAGGTGTCCATATTTCCGGTAAAATCCATATAGCCTAAAGCGCCGCCGTAAATGCCCCTGGGTGTCTTTTCCAGTTCTTCGATAATCTGGCAGGCTCGGATTTTAGGCGCTCCTGAAAGGGTTCCTGCCGGAAGAACTGCCTCAATCGCGTCAAAAGCATCCCTGTCTTCCCGGATATTTCCTTCCACTTGGGAACAAATGTGCATAATTTTTGAATATTTATGAACCATCATATATTCTGTGACCTCTACGGATTCAAATTTGCTGATTTTCCCCAGGTCATTCCTACCCAAATCCACCAGCATATTGTGCTCTGCCAGTTCTTTTTCATCCTGCAAAAGTTCGCTCTCTAACATCCGGTCTTCCTCTGTTGTTTTCCCTCTGGGTCTGGAACCTGCCACCGGAAATGTCACCAGCCTGCCGTTTTTCAGCCGCACCAGGGTTTCCGGGGACGTGCTCATCAGTTCTTCCTCCTCTGTGTGCAGATAGACCATATAGGGGGAGGGGTTGGTGGTTCGCAAAATCCGATAGGCAGGAAACAGACTTTGCCTCATAGTTCCCTGAAACTGCCGGGAAATCACTGCCTGGAAAATATCTCCTCTGTGAATATAGGCCTTTGTTTTTTCCACAGTCCTGCAATATTCTTCTTCCGTTGTATTGCAGGTAAAAGTAATGCTTTCCGGCTCTCGCGGCTTTTCTTCCGGCAGCTCCCGCTGCAGCAGCTGACACAATTCCTCTATCTTTTTCTCGACTGTTTCATAATTTTCCTTCAACCGGCTGGTTTTCAGATTTACAATAACAAAGATTTTCTGTTTCAGGTGATCATAGGCAATCACCTTGTCAAACAGCATCAAATCAAAATCCGCAAATGCACTCTCTTTTATTTTTAAAACGGGTTCTGCATAGCCTATCATAGAATATGCAAAATATCCCACCAATCCTCCGGTAAAAGGCGGCAGTTCCGGAAATACCGGCGTGCGGTAGTCCTTTAAAATCTCCCGTAAAATATGCAGCGGTTTTTCTGTCCTTTCGGTCTTTGTCCCACCTCCGCTTTCCACCTTCACAATTCCATTTTTACAGGTGACCCGGCATACTGGGTCACATCCCAGAAACGAATATCTGCCCCACCTCTCCTGTGCCTCCACACTTTCCAACAAAAAATATCTCTTCTTTTTCTGCGACAGCTTTCGCAAAATGGCAATAGGCGTTGTACTGTCTCCCTGCAATTCCCTGTAAAGAGGAAGCACGGAGTACTTCTCTGCAAACTTTTCAGCGGTTTCATAATCTGGTTTTAACATCTTTGTTTCCTCCTTTTTCAGAAAGAGCCCCTGTGGATTTTGAATTGGAAAAAGCCCCTGCCCCACTGGAATCATTTCCAAATGGGACAGGGGCTTCTATGCCTCTGCGGTACCACCCAAATTGCCTGGTTCGGCTCTTTCCTAAACATATCGAAACTGCCGGACACAAGACCACTCTTTCATGTACTGACATACATTCCCAACGGATAACGGGCTGGTTTCCCCGTCAGCGTCTACTCTCTTCCCTGAAGATTTCAAGCTGCCCTCACAAGTCCATTCAGCAAAAACTCTTGCTGCCCCGCTCCCACCATCCGCGGCTCTCTGAAAACAAATATCTCTGCTTACTCCTCTTGTTCATCGGTTTAAAGTTTTAATTTTTTACAAAGTATAAGGGGGATTTTGGGATTTGTCAAGAGTTTTTTTCGGCGGCTGTATTCTTTTCTTTCTGCTTTCCCACTTCCGGTTCCGCTCCTGTTTCCTTTGCATACATTCCAAATCTATTTCATAAATGGTGTTGCCTTCCTCCACCAATCTGGTTTTTTCATCATTCATAGAAAATTTCTCCTTTCGTAATAGGGTATGCAGAAGAATAGCTTTTTGTTCTTATAAGGCTGTCCGTAGCAAATATCTTCAAACTGTTCAAAATTTTCAATAGAAGTGTTTATCACAAAGCATCTGACGGAAACCGGGCACTAAGGAACCATATTTCTAAAAACATTGCATAGAAATCCTTCATACTGCTGGCATTCCCCGCATATAGTGATAGAAACTCAGGAATTGGAGCCTGTATATGGATTCTCAGAATTTGTTAGATGAGATGGTAAACGGAGATTCCGTACAGATTTTAAAGGCTGCGCTTCCCTATCTGCCGTCTTCGGAGCAGTCTGTGGTATCTGTGTTTGCCAAGTTTCTGGAATTGCAGAACACCATACATTTTTTCCATTCTTCCAAAGGAAGCATGGAAATCTGTTCCAGACAGAAAAGCGACCCGGTAGAAATGCTGACGGCCTGCAGCAATGCCTGCCACGGCCCTGCAAAAGAAAAGCTGGACAATATGATTAACACACTTTTAATGCTGCAGATGTTGGAACTGTCCCAGAAACCCCTGCCCCCGGAATTTCATACGGACGGCATGTATGCGCAAGGAGGCGAACATAGCTATGAATAATCAAAACGAATCCTGGATGAACAATCCCAAACTGTCCGGCATGGATATGTCCAAATTGGCTATGCTGGGGCAACTGGCAGAACAGGGAAAGGGCAAAAGCCCACAGGAGCTTCTGCCCTTTCTCATGTCCGCCGCTTCCCGAAACAAAGAAAACAACATGCAGTTTTCCTCTCAGGAAATGGAAACTATCATTCAGGTCCTAAAAGCCGGAAAATCCCCTGAAGAAATCCAGCGCATGGATCGTATGCTTCAACTGATAAAAATGATGCGCTGAACCATTATTTTCCGCCTTTCTGTTCAAAATTTTCCAGAATACACTCCCGGAGCAGCACCAGAGCCTGGGTAACCGCCTGTTCTCTTACGCTGCTTCGGTTTCCTGTAAAATGATATTCCTTTACCCTTGTCCGATCTTTCACAGTACAGCCAATAAACACGGTTCCCACCGGAAATTCTTTTGTACCGCCCTCTGGGCCTGCAAATCCGGTAACCGACAATGCCGTATCTGCACCAGCCGCAAAGGCGCCGCCCTTTGCCATTTCTCTGGCACAGGGCTCACTGACAGCGCCGTACTTTTTCAGCGTGTGCTTCTTTACCTTAACCGCTTTTCTTTTCACTTTATTGGAATAGGTCACAAAGCCCTGTTTGAGCACATCCGAAGCCCCTGGAACATTGATAATTCTTGCGGCAAGCGCACCTCCTGTGCAGGATTCTACCGTAGTCAACGTCAAATCCTGATTCTTCAGAAGTTCCACCACTGCGGTTTCCAGATTTTTGTTTTCATCTGTGGTATAGATATCAGATCCAAAACGAACCTTGAGTTCCCTGATAACCGGTTTTAAGAGCTTTGCGGCTGCCTTTTTGTTCTCCCCGTATGCTGCTGCACAAATATGCACCTCACCAGGATAAGAAAAGACTTCCAGTGCAGGATTTTGCTTTTCTTCCTGCAGGTCTCTGATTTTTGCCCGAATTTCTTTTTCTTCCAGACTGCAAAGCTTCACGGTCTCACAGCAGACCGCCCCTTCCTGTTTTTCTTCCAGACAGCAGGCAAGCCTCTCTTCCAATACTGCAGCCATTTTCTCCTCTTCCTGTGGAAGAAGAATCAGCCCCTTTTCCTGTGTGAGAGTTTTGGGCAGTTCTTCCAAGAGTTCCCCTGTTTTCGTACACACAAAAACCAAATCCGAACGTTTCAGACCCGACTTTACTGTTTCTGTTACCTGCTTTTTTTCTTCCCTTACAAGGCTTATCCCATTGAAAGAAAATCCAAATCGCCTGCACTTTTCAGCCAGATACCGACTGCCGTCTTTGGCCGCTTGATTTTCCAGCAAATCCATTCCTATAAAAATCAATTCCGCAGTCATGCTCTCCACTCCCTTTTAATCCTGCATGCTCAGTACACTTTTGTTCTTTGCAATATAGTCAACCAGAGAAACAATAGTCAGTGCTACCGCAATGACTACAAACAGCGTAATAATTCCCTGGAAAACAGTATTCTGGATATCCATAATCATCAGAATGATCATAATCATCTGGGAAACCGTCTTAAACTTGCCCCAGTAGCTTGCTGCAATGACAATACCATTATCTGCCGCAATGAGGCGGAAACCGCTGATGATAAATTCTCTTGCAATAATGACAATGGTAATCCAGGCTGCCAACTGTCCTGTAGATGTAAAGCAAATCAACGCAGAACATACCAGCAGCTTATCAGCCAGAGGATCCATAAACTTTCCAAAATTCGTTACCAGATTGTGCTTTCTGGCCAGATAACCGTCCAGGGTGTCCGTAAGGCTGGCAATGACAAAAATAGCCAAGGCAATCCATTTGTCTGCACTTCCTGTAATATCATACATTAAAAAAGCTACGAAAAAGGGAATCATAATGACTCTCGCAATGGTTAATTTATTCGGTGTATTCATCTTCCAACTCTCCTATCAAATCATACTCCAACGCACCTGTGACATGCACCCGTACAAAATCGCCTGACATCAGTTCCGTATCTGTGTTCACGAAGATATAGCCGTCTACCTTGGGCGCGTCCCCGTAAGTACGTCCCACATAGGCATTTTCATCTGCTACCTTTCCTTCAATCATCACTTCTACCACAGCGCCGATTTTATCATTTCCCTTATCCATGGAAATCTCCTGCTGCAGTTCCATCAGTTCCGCCTGTCTATCCAGCTTCACTTCCTCGTCAATCTGGTCCGGCATCAGAGCCGCAGGGGTATCCTCTTCTGCGGAATAAGTGAAAACACCCAGACGGTCAAATTCCAGTTCATCAATGAAATCAAGCAGTTCTTCGTGGTCTTCCTGCGTCTCTCCCGGAAATCCGGTAATCAGTGTGGTTCTAAGAATGATGTCAGGAATCTCTTTTCTCAGAGTGTGTACAATGTCTATGAGCTCCTGCTTGGTGGTTCTCCTTCCCATCCTTTTCAGAATCCGGTCACTGCAGTGCTGAATGGGCAAATCCAGGTAATGGCAGATTTTCGGTTCTTCCTTCATGGTCTGTATGAGTTCCGAATAAATTTCCTCCGGGTAACAGTAAAGAATCCGAATCCACTGAATTCCCGGTATTTTACACAGCTCTTTTAACAGCTTGTGGAGAGATTTCTCCCCGTAAAGGTCTTTTCCGTAAACCGTTGTTTCCTGCGCCACTAAAATCAGCTCTTTCACGCCCTGTTCTGCCAGATAGGCAGCCTGGGACAGCAGCTGCTCCATTGGCACGCTTCTGTAATTTCCCCGGAGTTTTGGAATAATACAGTAAGTACACCGCTTATCACATCCTTCGGCGATTTTCAAATATTCAAAATATCCGCCAGTAGTAATCATTCTCTTCTTGCTGTTTGCCGGAAGCACATTGATATCCTTAAATTCTTCATACCGTTCTCCTTCAAACACCTTGTCCAAAGCTGTAATAATTCCATCATAGCTGGTGGTTCCCAGCACTGCATCTACCTCTGGGATTTCCTTCATAATTTCGTCTTTGTACCGCTGGGCCAGACATCCCGTAACCAAAAGGGCTTTCAGAACCCCCGCTTCCTTATATTTCGCCATTTCCAGAATACTATTGACACTTTCTTCCTTTGCATCATGAATAAAGGCACAGGTATTCACTACAATCACCTCTGCCTCTGTCTCGTCATTGGTAATTTCATAGCCATTTTCCACCAGTATTCCCAGCATTTCTTCCGAATCCGCCAGATTCTTGTCGCAGCCCAGGGAAATAAACAATACTCTCCTCATGCATCCTCCTTATTGCACAAAGGACTGCCGCCAAAGCCGGTCAGCAGTCCTTTCTATTTCTTATTCCATTGTTTCTGCTGTCTCTTCTTCTGCTGCAGGCTCTTCGTCCAATTCTGCGTCTTCCGGCAGAATATGAACCTTGCCCTTATAAATTTCTTCTACAGCAGTCGAAAGCGGCTTTTTCCCATAGCTTGGCACCATGGCATCTTTTCCCGCAATGAGCTGTCTTGCTCTTTTGCTGGTAGCAAGCACTACGGAGTAACGGCTGGTTACTAACGGTTCGTCCTCCATTTCTGCACCTTCATTGATAGCTTCCATTAATTCTGTGTAAGATGGGTGTATCATACTTCTTCTCCTTTCTTAAATACAGCAACTTCCTCTGTCATTTTCTCTATAAAAGACTCACGGTTTTTTACCGTGTCATGCTGGCTCTGAATAATGCTGTGCATGGTATCTACGCACTCTTCAATCTCATCGTTAATCAAAATATAGTCGTATTTCGGCATTCCCTCTGCCTCTTCTGCCGCTCTGGCCAGTCTGGACTCAATGACTTCCATACTCTCTGTGCCTCGGTTAATCAGACGGCGTTTCAATTCCTGGGCACTTGGCGGAGTTACGAAAAGCAGAAGGGTTTCCGGCATTTTTTCCTTTACCTTTAATGCACCCTGGATTTCAATTTCCAGAATCACATCTTTTCCGGCATTTAACCGCTTCTCTACGTAAGCCTTGGGTGTTCCGTAATAATTGTCCACATACTGGGCGTACTCTATCAGAGCGTCCTGCAGAATCAGTTCTTCAAATTCCTGCTTTGTATGGAAAAAATATTCTCTGCCGTGTTCTTCTCCCGGTCTTGGCGCTCTGGTAGTTGCAGACACAGACAGCGCATAATTGTCATACTTTTCCAGCAGACGTTTCATCAGTGTTCCTTTTCCGGCACCGGAAAATCCAGATACCACTACTAAAATTCCTTTATCAGCCATCATATTCCCCTTTTGCTTCATTTTCTGAAAATGTACCAAAACGCTTTGCTATGGTTTCCGGCTGCAGGGCAGACAGCACCAGCATATCTCCGTCTGTAATCAGCACAGCCTTGGTCTTTCGACCCTGGGTCGCGTCTACAGACCGCCCCGACTCTTTAGCCGCCTGCACCAGCCGCTTAATGGGGGCAGCATCCGGGCTTACCACAGCTACTATCCTATCCATATTCACAACATTTCCGAATCCGATATTTAAAAGCTTTGCCATTGTTTTTCCTGCCTTTATTCAATATTTTGAATCTGTTCCCGGATTTTCTCGATTTCCGTCTTCAAATCAATGGCCAGATTTGAAGTTTCCAGGTCATTCGCCTTGGACAGAATTGTATTTGCTTCCCGGTTCATTTCCTGGGCAATAAAATCCAGCTTTCTGCCAATGCCGTCATCTTCCGAAAGCACCTGCCCCATATGTGCAATGTGGCTTTTCAGGCGTACCGTCTCCTCATCCGTACAGATTTTATCTGCAAAAAGTACCACCTCTGCTGCAATGCGGCTCTCTTCTATCTGAGTATCCGCCAGCAGTTCTCTGACCTTTGTCTCCAGTTTTTCTCTGTATTCTTTAATAATATCCGGGTACCTTACCTCCACCCCGGCAACCTTTTCGTTCATGTCCGCCAGTTTTTCCAGAATATCACGTTTCAAATGGGCGCCTTCCTGGGTTCTGGTCTCCACAAATTGCTCTGCTGCCCTGCGGATAGTATCTTCCAGCGAACTCCAGAGTTCCTTTTCGTCGCTTTCCTGTTCTTCCATGGTCAGAACCTCCGGATATCTGGAAAGCGCAGCAGCGTCCACCTCTTCATCCAACTCAAAGTCCTCGCCTATCTGCCGCAGACATTCCATATACTGTGCCGCAATATCCCGGTTGTATTTCACAGCCATTCTGCCCTGGGTATAGTCTTCACAGGTAATGAATAAGTCCACCTTTCCCCTCTGAATGTATTCCTTTAAAAGAGAACGGATAGAAGCCTCAAAAATGCTGAATTTCTTCGGCATTCTCATATTTACGTCCAGATAGCGGTGATTGACAGCCTTCATTTCCACTGTAATTTTCTTTTCTTCGTCTAACAATTCGGCTCTGCCAAAGCCGGTCATGCTCTTTATCATGTCTGAACTCTTTCTTATGTCTTTGATTTACCGTAAGGCATAAACATACATGATTATTATAAGCCAATCCCTAAGAGCCGTCAAATATTTTTTTGCTTACGGGGGAAATTTATAGCCGAAAACCTGCATATAAATTTTTGCCATTCTAAGCAAAACAGGACAGAACCTGTTTTTCCGGTTCTGTCCCTAAAGCATAGACTATCTTGTAGCTGTCCTTTTTATATAATTTGCAAATTCTGTCCTTGATGTAATCTGTTCTGTAACTCCGAGTTCAGATACCAATTCGCTGATATATGGTTTCAAAAGCATACTTTCTTCCAAAAGTTTGTCATCACTGAATACCTCTTTTGGATTTGTAATTTTTAAAAGATTTTTATGTGCCATTACAAACACCTTATGAAAATTGTTTACCACAAATTCCATATCATGAGTTATTGTAACAATTGTTTTTCCTCTCGCCTTTAACTCTTTTAACATATTTTCCAAAAGACGTATTCCTTTGATATCCTGGCCTGCTGTAGGTTCGTCCAAAATAATAATATCTGTATCCATTGCTATAATGGAAGCTATGGTCACAAATTTCCTCACGGAAAGAGGTAAATTGTATGGATTTTCTTCCATTTCTTCCCTTAACCCGGTCAGCGATGCCGAATACTCTGTCATCTCCTTCATTTTACTCTCACTCATTTTTAACACTTCCGGTCCAAAACGAATTTCTTTTTCTACAGTATTATGAAAAATCTGGTCATCTGGATTTTGGAAAACATAGCCCGCTTTTCTTGATAATGCAGCTGTAGTAAAATCTTTTGTATCCATACCTGCCACAACAACTTTTCCTGTTGTAGGTTTTAGCAATCCATTTATCATTTTTACAGTTGTAGTTTTTCCCTACCGTGTCAACGATTTTTCAAAAAAATATAGTTCATATCTGATCTTTTTAACTTATAGTATTTTGAATATTTCTCAGATATTGGTATCATACTGCTAACTTGCACTATCTACTGGGACTCTTTTTATTCTCTGAATAAATGCCTGCTTGTTTCATAAGACTTTCACGTTCATTTAGCCATTTCTTAATCTCCTCAATCTCCTCTTTAAAATTACAACTTTCATTTTTGCATTCATTTTTATAATCATTAAAAATCCCTTCCAATTCATTCTGGATTTCCTTCCTTTCCAGCTTTTCATAATCTTCTAATTTGTGGATCGAATCATAGTATTCCAACTCTTCTATCAGACCTTCTACATAATCTATCATACTCATATTGCAGAGATAAGAAAGAAATGATGATGTTCCATAGTCAATGCTGAACCAACAGCGTTGAAACCATTGATCTGCATACATACGTTCATCAGATCCATTGGATCGCTCTCCTATGATCAAATCATTCACAAAATTCTCTAACAGTTCACCCACAGTCAATCCTGCTGCTCCTGCTTTACAGCATAGACTTCTTAAATCTGCTTTAGAAAGTTCTATTGGAATACTATAAGT
>DXFK01000016.1 GCA_019114495.1 Candidatus Blautia stercoravium | reverse complement strand
TTGGCGGTTGCCAGGACGAAAAGGATGGGAACAAAGAATCTCAAAAAGACAGCAGTTCTCAGGAAACACAGGGAGAACCGACTATGGGCGGTTCTATAGTAGTAGGGATTCCTCAGGATTTGGAGGATAGTCTTGACCCACACAAATCGGTAGCGGCAGGAACGAAAGAAGTCCTATTCAACATTTATGAAGGTTTGGTAAAACCTGATGAACAGGGAAATTACACAGACGCAGTTGCGCAGTCCCATGAAATTTCAGAAGACGGAAAGGTATATACCTTTGCTTTGAGACAGAATGTGAAATTCCATGACGGAACTACAGTGACCGCAGAAGATGTAAAATATTCGATTGAACGCTGCGCCGGTATCAGTGAGGGAACAACTCCGCTGGTAGCGGCGTTTTCTAATGTGGAGAAGGTAGAAATACTGGATGCACAGACGGTTGCCATTACGCTAAAAGAGCCGGATACAGAATTTCTGGCTTATCTGACAGTGGCGATTGTGCCGGAACATGCTGCGGATTTGGACAAAAATCCGGTGGGAACAGGTCCGTTCCGGTATGTATCACGCTCTCCTCAGGAAAATATTGTAATAGAGAAATTTACAGATTACTGGGACAGCGAGCACCAGGCTTACCTGGACAAGGTAACCTTTAAAATTGCGGGAGACAGCAATGCCATTGTGACCGGATTAAAGAGCGGTTCCATAGACATGTATCCGAGAATCAATTCTACGCAGTCAGCTCAGCTTGCAGATGATAAGGATTTGACCATTTATGAGGGAGGCATGAACTTGATTCAGGCGCTGTATTTGAACAATAAGGAAAAACCCTTTGACAATGTGAAGGTGCGCCAGGCTCTGTGCTATGCAGTCAACCGTCAGGAAGTGCTGGACATGATGGCAGACGGTAAAGGAACCATTATCGGCAGCAGTATGTTTCCTGCTTTTGAGAAGTACTATATGCCGGAATTAGCAGATAAATATCCGCAGGATATTGAAAAGGCAAAGCAGCTTTTAAAAGAGGCGGGTTATCCGGACGGATTTGAGATGACCATTACCGTACCAAACAACTATCAGCAGCATATTGACACGGCTCAGGTGCTGGCAGAGCAGTTAAAGCAGATAGGAATTGACGCACAGATTCAGCTTATAGAATGGGACAGCTGGCTCAGTGATGTGTATGCAGACCGGAAATTCCAGTCCACGGTTGTGGGAATTGACGCAGCTTATTTAAGCGGCAGAGCTCTTTTAGAGCGTTTTACTTCACAGGCAGGAACCAATTTTATCAATTACAGTAATCCGGAGTACGACAAGCTGTATGAACAGGTGAAGAAGAGTACCAATGAGCAGGAACAGATAGAGCTGTATAAGAAAATGGAGACACTGTTAAGCGATGACGCAGCCAATGTCTATATTCAGGACATGGCGTCAGAAGTGGTGCTGCGAAAGGACTACGGCGGCTATGTATTCTATCCGCTGTATGTGCTGGATATGGCAAAAATTTATAAGACAAAATAAGAATTAGAAAGAACAGGAGAAAAGGAGAAAGACAGAATATGAAATATG
Organism: Candidatus Blautia stercoravium; assembly: GCA_019114495.1. Classification (GTDB taxonomy): domain Bacteria; phylum Bacillota; class Clostridia; order Lachnospirales; family Lachnospiraceae; genus Blautia; species Blautia stercoravium. The sequence goes on along the minus strand of DXFK01000016.1, from coordinate 13,462 downwards.
TGATTAAAAAAACAGGAACTCTCATTATAACGTTGTTGATTGTCTCATTCTTGTCTTTTTTTGCTTTCTCTGTAATTCCGGGAGATGCGGCAAGGTCAAAGCTGGGGACAGAAGCCACAGAGGAACAGATAGAGGCCCTGCAAAAGGAAATGGGACTGGATAAGCCCATTGTGGTGCAGTATGGTATCTGGCTGAAAAATTTTGTGACAGGAGACATGGGAGAATCCTACAGCTATTCCATGCCCGTGGCCCAGATGCTGAAGGAAAAAATTCCGGTGACGATAGCCATTACTCTCATGGCTTTTCTCATGATTCTGATTCTGTCTGTGCCTTTGGGAATTTTTGCGGCACAACACCAGAACGGCTGGCTGGACAGGGTACTGATGATTTTGAATCAGGTGGTCATGTCCGTTCCGGGATTTTTGCTTGGAATTGTCATCACTTATGTCTTCGGACTGTTGTTGAAGTGGTTTACACCTGGGGCTTATGTGGCGGCCTCGGAAGATTTTGCAGGGTTTCTGAGGTATCTTATAGCCCCCTGCGTGGCTATTGCCCTGCCCAGGTGTGCCATGGGTGTGAAAATGCTGCGAAGTTCTGTCATTTCCCAGATGGAGGCAGACTATGTGCGGACGGCTCTGGCCAGAGGAAATACGAATAACAGAGTAATGTATCATCATGTTTTGAAAAATGCCCTGATTCCGGTACTGACCTTCTGGGGCATGACTATTGCGGATATCATTGCAAACAGTATGATTATTGAGCAGGTTTTCACCATTCCTGGAATGGGAAGTTTGCTGATTTCCTCTATTTCCAACCGGGACTATCCGGTGGTACTGGGCATTATTGTACTGATTGCGGCTTTGGTGGTTTTGATTAACTTTATTGTGGATTTGCTGTACAGCAGGATTGATCCGCGTATCAGAATCCGGGAGTAAGGGGTGGAAAGATGAAGAAAAAACAGAAAAATTACAATTTGATTCTGGGGATTTCCATTGTCCTTTTTATGCTGCTGTTTCTTTTGGTAGGGCTCTTTTATATACCTTATGACCCGGACGCCATGAATGGGGCGGCCAAGTTTGCAGCTCCCGGCGCAGAGCATCTGTTTGGGTGCGATCACTTCGGAAGAGACATATTAAGCCGGGTGATGAAGGGAACGGGAACGACTTTTTTTGTAGCAGTATCCACAGTAGTGCTGGGAGGCGGAATCGGAACTCTGGTGGGGGCTTTTACCGGTTATTTCGGCGGCTGGGTGGATGAAGTGCTGATGCGGTTTAACGACGTGGTTTTTTCCTTTCCCCATATTCTTCTGGCTCTGGTTTTCATCGGAGTTTTGGGACCAGGCAAATACAATGTGATATTGGCACTTTCCGTTGTCTTTATTCCTAGTTTTGCCAGAATTACCAGAGGTGAATTTCTGGCTCAGAAGGAAATGGATTATGTGAAAAGCGCCCGTCTTATGGGTGTTTCCCATCTGCGGATTATGCTTGTGCATATTTTTCCAAATACACTGCCTTCGGTACTCTCCATAGCGGCCATTGGTTTTAACAATGCGGTGCTGGCAGAGGCGGGTATGAGTTATCTGGGAATCGGTGTTCAGCCTCCAGATGCCTCTCTTGGAAGAATGCTGTCAGAATCCCAGACGTATCTTATGAGCGCTCCATGGTGCGCCATTTTTCCGGGGCTTTGTATTTTGCTGCTGGCTCTTGGATTTTCTCTTTTAAGTGACGGACTTTTAAAGAAAGGCGGGAAATAATATGAGCTTGTTGGAAATCAGACATCTGCAGCTGACATTTTACGATACACAGCCGCCTCTGGAGGTGGTAAAAGATGTTTCTTTTGCCATGAAGGAGGGAGAAATACTGGGTATTGTGGGAGAATCCGGTTCCGGGAAAACACAGACCGCCCTGTCAGTTCTGGGACTGCTGAAAAAGCATGAGGAAATTTCTGCGGGCGAAATTATCTTTGAGGGCAAAAATCTGGCAGAGCTTTCTCAAAAGGGACTGGAAGCTGTACGGGGAAAAGATATCGGCATGATTTTCCAGGAACCCATGACGTCTTTAAATCCTGTACTGCCTGTGGGACAGCAGGTGGAAGAGGGGCTCAGGCTGCATACTTCCTATACAAAAGAGGAATGTAAAAAACGGGCTCTGGATATGCTGCGTGAGGTAGAATTAGCCGAAGCGGAAAATATTTATAACCGTTATCCCCATCAGCTTTCTGGAGGAATGAGGCAGAGAATTATGATTGCAGCAGCCTTGGTGACAAAACCGAAACTTCTCATCGCAGACGAACCCACCACGGCATTGGATGTGACTATACAGAGTCAGATTTTGAAACTGTTAAAGAAAATCAATGAAAAACATCACACGGGAATTTTGTTTATTTCCCATGATTTGGGCGTGATACGGCGGCTCTGTGACCGGGTGATTGTCATGAATCAGGGAGAAATAGTGGAGATGGGAACAGTGGAAGAGATTTTTCAAAAGCCCCAGCAGGAATATACGAAAAAGCTGCTGGCAGCTGTTCCCACACGGGGAAAATCTCTGCGAAGAAGAAAAGGCGGTGAAGAACAGTGAAAAAGGTACTGGAAGTCAAACAAGTGTCTGTTTCTTATAAAGAAGGCAAAAGCCGGAAAGCAGTGTTAAAGGACATCAGCTTTGAAGTACGGGAAAATGAAATTCTGGGACTGGTAGGAGAGAGCGGATGTGGGAAATCCACACTGTCTAAGGCAATTTTGGGCTTTGTAAAAACAGATGAGGGAGAGATTGTACATCATACACAACGTCCTCAGATGATTTTTCAGGACCCTTTTTCTTCTCTGAATCCCAGCAAAAGGGTGGAATGGATCTTAGAAGAACCTCTCCGTATGCAGAAAATACCAAAGGAACAGCGGAAGCAGAAGGTGTTTGCCATGGGAGAAAAGGTAGGGCTTACAAAAGAGCAGCTTAGGCGGTATCCAAGGGAGTTAAGCGGAGGCCAGAGGCAGCGGGTGAGTATTGCTGCCGCGCTGATACAGGGAGCAAAATTTATCATTGCAGACGAGCCGGTATCTGCTCTTGACGTGACTATACAGAAGCAGATTATGGAACTCATGGTGCACCTGCAGGAGGAAATGGGACTGTCGATTCTGTTTATTTCCCATGATTTGAACGTGATTTATCAGATGTGCGACCGGGTGATGGTCATGAAAGACGGAAAAATAGAAGAACAGCAGGATACGGAAGACTTGTTTGCCAATCCGAAATCTTCCTACACGAAGCTGTTGTTGGAAGGACTGCCCCAGTAAAAACGAGGCTGCCGCATGAAACAGCAATCAGGAATGTATAAATATTCTTGATATGCACTTCATGCGACAGCCCCTATTTTTTACAGTTACAGCAGAAGCTCTATGAGATTTTCGTAGATATCCTGGCTTTTCTCTTTCCAGTTGAGACATACGGCAGAAGCGGCTTCTTCCGTGGGGACTGCAATGGTTAAGTCTACCATGGGGAAGTCTCTTTTCTTCAAACGGCAGCGTACCTGCCAGCCCCCTTCTTCGCCCTTATAATAATCTGCAATGGCAGACAGTTCTTCCCGCATCTGTATAATGTTTTCCTGAAAGAAAGCAGAAATATCGGCCTTGATACCATCGGAAATATGGTCTCCGAAGTAGGAAAGGGTCTGTTCTCCTTGTTCGGTAATATGAAAGTAAGAGGAATTTCGTATGGTTTTCGCCTCTATGAGATTGGAGTCAATGAGCTCCGAAATGGCCTGCTGTAAGTGGAAATAATTGGTGTATCCTTTGTCCAGCACAAAGCCTGAAATCTGGGCATTGGTCAGGGGAAAGTCCACCTTTTCCAGCATATACAGAATAATCAGTTTATAGAGTGTAAGAGGTTCCGACATTTTTTAATCCTCCTTATATTGTTTTCCCTGATAGGAATTTCTGATTTTACATTCCCGATGCAGGGTATTCAGCACAGTTCTTTTTGCGCTGCTCCATAAAGGCGCCAGCAGCAGGTCTTTGGGACCGTCTCCGGTGAGCCGGTGAATGACAATTTCCGGTGAGAGGTGTTCCAGACAGTCTATGAGCAAATCCAGATACTCTTCCATGGAATACACCTGAAATTTCACTGCCAGATAATCGTCAGCCAAATCTGTGCCTCTAAGCACATGCAGAAGCTGCAGTTTAATTCCCTGGATGTCCATGCGGTTTAAATAGTCCATGGTAGCCAGGATATCGCCCTGTGTTTCATGGGGAAGCCCTAAAATAGTGTGTACAATGACTTCCAGATTTCGTTTTCTTAAGTTTTTTACAGCTGTGTCAAAGCAGGCTAAAGGGTAGCCACGCCGGATATAGCGGGCTGTTTTCTCGTGAATGGTCTGCAGTCCAAGCTCTACCCACACAGGCTTTATGCGGTTCAGTTCGTCTAAGAGGTTCAGGACATTTTCCCCCAGACAATCCGGGCGCGTTCCGATAGAGAGCGCCACTACGTCCGGATGGGAAATGGCTTCTGTATAGATGTTCCGAAGGTATTCCACAGGGGCATAAGTATTGGTGTATGCCTGAAAATAGGCAATAAAGCTGTCTGCGTTTCTCTTTGCCCGAATACTTTTCGTCTGCTTCTCTATCTGCTGGGTGATGGTATCTCTCCGGTCCCCTGCAAAGTCCCCGGAACCGCCTGCACTGCAAAAAATACAGCCGCGGCTGCCTAGAGTGCCGTCCCGGTTGGGACAGGTCATGCCGCCGTTTAGGGCCACCTTATATACCTTACCGTGAAAGCGTTCTTTCAGCATAGAATCAAAAGAGTGGTATGGTTTTCCGTTCCAGTTTTTCATTTGCCAGCCTTTCTTCTTACGTTTTCTATGTCTATCATACCATTGTGGAAAATCTTTTACAAGTGTTAGAAAATTCAGGATTGTTTTTACTGAGGGGATGTATTAAAATGTATAAAACACTGAACAGGAGAAACACTATGCAAATCAATCGAGAAGACATGCTTTTGCTTACCAGGCGCATGACTCCAAAGCGCACGTCCATTACCAGGATTGCCGGGTGTTATGTTGACAGAGAAGGTTTTATAGACGGAACTTTTAATACAGACTTTTTAAAGCTTTCCCCAAGTGACAAGGAAAAAAATCTGGCTATTGCAAAGGCGATTCCTTTTGCGAAGACCAACGAGGAACTAAAGAGAGAAAAATTTTCGGAGAAAGAAATGGGAAAAGAAGGCTTATGGCAGCTTCTTTGGGCTATTCGGGACTGCGGACTGAAAAACGACGCCCTGCTGGACATTTTCTATGAGCGTGTCATAGAGATGTGTCAATTGCCTTATGACTATGCCATTTACCTTTTTCACGACCGCTATGACATTCCGGCTAAGGCTGCGGACCATGAAAGACTGGGAGAATCTGAGCAGACCTTTGAATATCTTATCTGCGCTGTCTGCCCTGTGTCCGGTGATTACGAGCCGGGGAAACCGGTAGGAGGATTTTTATTCCCCGCCTTTGACGACGGGGGCTGCCTGCTGGAATATATGGATATTTACCGTACAGATTGACAAATCCTTTCTTCCCGTGGTATGGTGGTCTGGAGCGGATATACGAAAACGGACAAAGCAGGAATGAACGATATGAAAAATCAGAACAATAGAACAAAAAAGAAAAATGTATGGAGAAAAGGGACAATCATTGGGCTGCTTTGCATACTTTTTGCACAGCTGCTGGCAGGCTGTCAGCTTCCGGGAAGTGAGGCAGAACCGGTGGAAAAGGGTATGCTGAAAGTAGGCATGTATCTGGAAATTCCCTCCATGTGCTATCTGTCAGAGGATACGAATAAGCCGGAGGGATTTGACGTGGAACTGGCAGGCAAACTGGCGGAAAAAATGGGACTGGAACTGGAAATTGTAGACACCTCAGAGGAAAATCTGCTGAAATCACTGGACGCAGATTTGTATGATTGTGTGATTTCCTCTGTGGGACTTTCAGACTGGAATGAGACCCATTACTCCCACACCGCTCCTTATGCGGACATTTCTTCCGTAAAGGAAAAAACAGGACAAGATACGGAATATACAGAACTTGCGGTGTTTACAAAAAAAGGAAATCCTATGACAAAGAAGCTGGAAGAAAATCTTCAGGAATTAAAGAAAGACGGAACCTTAAAAGAACTCTCCCAGAAATATTTTGAGAAAGATATTACCGTGGCGGTACAGACAAAGGAATAGAGAAAATTTTATCTTTTCAAGAGGAGAATCATGGAAATATGCCCTATGATTCTTCTCTTTTTTTGTTTAAAATTACGACGGATTTTTTCAAAAAACAACTTGATTTTTTAGAGGAGGAATGGTAGCATGAAAATATAGTTTAATGACTAAACTAAGTAAGGAGGTTTCAGTGCGTGATGAATATTTTGAAGGTTACAGACCCGGCCTTTCAAGCGTATGGCAAAGTAGTGAAGGGCATTGATGTATCTGAACTTCTCACAGCTTTAAAGGAAGTTCCACAGCCGGATGATGTGATTTATGTGGCATCTGACAGCAAGCTGGAAGCGTGCGGCTGTTGTGAAGAGATTGGCAATAGTCTGTTTGGAGGAATGCCCATACAGATTGGGTACTGCAGCGGCAGCAATTATCTGCTGAATGCAGTGGAGTATCACAGAGACTCTGAAGTGAATGTGGCCCTTACCGATTTGATTCTGATTCTGGGAAAAGAACAGGACATTGAAGAAGATTTTACATACGACACTTCTAAGATGGAGGCCTTTTTCATACCTGCGGGAACTGTGGTCGAGGTATATGCCACAACGCTGCACTATGCTCCGTGCAATGCCCGTGGAAATAAGTTCTGCACTGCTGTTGCGCTGCCCAAAGGAACCAATACAGAGGCGCCGAAAACCGCGGGAAATACACCGGAGGACAAGCTGCTTTTTGCAAGAAACAAATGGCTCATTGCCCATAAAGAAGCTAAAATTGAGGGCGCTTTTGAAGGCTTAAAGGGCGAAAATTTATCTGTAAAATAAGAGAGAATATGATAAGAATCAGGAGGAAAATACTATGAATTTATCAAATATGCCGGAATTAAAATTAGGAATCGTGGCAGTAAGCCGTGACTGTTTCCCAATGTCTTTATCTGAAAACAGAAGAAAAGCAGTTGTGGAAGCATATAAGAAAAATTTTAATGGTGAAATCTACGAATGTCCTATCGTTGTGGAAAGTGAAACAGACATGATGAAAGCTTCTAAAGATTTAAGAGAAGCAGGATGTAACGCACAGGTAGTTTACCTTGGAAACTTCGGACCGGAAACAGAAGAAACCATGCTGGTAAAAGTATTCCACGGTCCGTCCATGGTAGTTGCAGCGGCAGAAGAAGGCAATCTGGTACAGGGCAGAGGCGATGCTTACTGCGGGATGTTAAATGCAAGCTACAACTTAAAACTGCGTAACTTAAAAGCATATATTCCGGAATATCCGGTTGGAACTGCCGAAGAAGTGGCAGAAATGATTCATGAATTTGCACCGGTTGCAAGAGCATTAGTTGCTGTAAGAAACTTAAAAATCATCAGCTTTGGTCCTCGTCCGACCAACTTTCTGGCTTGCAACGCGCCTATTAAGAGACTGTATGATTTAGGCGTGGAAATCGAAGAAAACTCAGAATTAGACTTATTTGAAGCATTCAACAAACATGCAGATGACCCGCGTATTCCTGACGTAGTAAAAGAAATGGAAGCAGAGCTTGGCGAAGGTAATATGAAACCGGAAATTCTGCCAAAACTGGCACAGTATGAAATTACCCTTTTAGACTGGGTGGAAGCACATAAAGGCTGCAGAAAATATGTGACTTTGACAACCAAATGCTGGCCTGCATTCCAGACACAGTTTGGCTTTGTTCCATGTTATGTAAACAGCCGTCTGACAGACAGAGGCATTCCTGTTTCCTGTGAAGTAGATATCTGGGGAACCTTAAGCGAATACATCGGTACGGTTATCAGCCAGGATACCGTTACACTGCTGGATATTAATAATACCGTTCCGGCTTATATTTACGATGATGAAATCAAAGGAAAATACAACTATACACAGAAAGATACGTTCATGGGCTTCCACTGCGGAAATACAGCAGCAAGCAAGCTGACAGCATGTTCTATGAAATATCAGATGATTATGGCCAGAACTCTGCCGGAAGAAGTTACACAGGGAACTCTGGAAGGAGATATCATTCCGGGCGACATTACCTTCTACCGTCTCCAGAGCACCGCAGACTGCAAACTCCGCGCTTACATTGCACAGGGTGAGGTTCTGCCTGTAGCAACACAGAGCTTCGGCGGTATCGGTATCTTTGCAATTCCGGAAATGGGACGTTTCTACCGTCATGTACTGGTAGAGAAAAACTATCCGCACCACGGAGCCGTTGCTTTCGGACACTTTGGAAAAGCTCTGTATGAAGTATTCAAATACCTGGGAGTAGAAGTGGAAGAAATCAACTACAATCAGCCGAAGGGAACACTGTATCCGACAGAAAACCCATTTGCATAAAAGGAGAAAAGCATGTTATATATTGGTGTTGATTTAGGAACCTCTGCAGTCAAACTGCTTTTGATGGACGCAGAGGGCAAGATTCAGAAAATTGTTTCCAGAGAATATCCTCTGTCTTTCCCGCACCCTGGCTGGTCCGAACAGAATCCGGAGGACTGGTGGAAACAGAGTCTTGAGGGAATCAAAGAACTGACAGCAGAGTGTGACAAGAGCCAGGTAGCAGGTATCAGTTTTGGCGGACAGATGCACGGTCTGGTGATTCTGAACGAAAAGGATGAAGTCATTCGCCCGGCCATTCTCTGGAATGACGGAAGAACCGGAAAAGAAACCGATTATTTGAATCAGGTTATCGGGAAAGAAAAACTGTCCGAGTATACGGCAAATATTGCCTTTGCAGGTTTTACCGCACCGAAAATTCTTTGGGTAAAAGAGCATGAGCCTGAAAACTTTAAGAAAATCAAAAAAATCATGCTGCCAAAGGATTATCTGGCGTATAAACTGTCTGGCGTACACTGCAGTGATATGTCTGATGCCTCCGGCATGCTGCTTCTGGATGTGAAGAACCGCTGCTGGTCTAAGGAAATGCTGGACATCTGCGGTATTTCAGAAGAACAGATGCCAGAGCTTTTTGAAAGCTATGAAACTGTGGGCACTCTGAAACCGGAGCTGGCAGAGGAACTGGGGATTCCCGCTTCCTGTAAAATCGTGGCAGGAGCCGGAGACAATGCAGCAGCTGCTGTGGGAACCGGAACCGTAGGAGATGGAAGATGCAATATTTCTCTGGGAACCAGCGGAACTATCTTTATTTCCAGCAAGGAGTTCGGCGTAGACCCGTACAATGCCCTTCATGCTTTTGCACACGCAGATGGAAACTATCATCTCATGGGTTGTATGTTAAGTGCCGCTTCCTGCAATAAATGGTGGATGGATGAAATTATTGGCACTGCGGACTATGCAGGAGAACAGGCAAAGATAACAAAGCTGGGAGAGAACAATGTATTTTTCCTGCCATATCTTATGGGCGAGCGTTCTCCTCACAATAATCCCAATGCCAGAGGAACCTTTATTGGACTTACTATGGACAGCACCAGAGCAGATATGACACAGGCTGTTTTAGAGGGCGTGGCTTTTGCTATCCGGGATTCCTTTGAAGTGGCAAAATCTCTGGGCATTCAGATTGAAAGAACCAAAATCTGCGGCGGCGGGGCAAAGAGCCCGCTGTGGAAAAAGATGATTGCCAACATTCTGAATGTAAAAGTGGATGTCATCGAAGCCGAGGAAGGTCCGGCTCTTGGGGGTGCTATGCTGGCGGCTGTGGCAAACGGAGAGTATGCATCCGTGGAGGAAGCGGCAGAGAAGATTGTAAAAGTCATTGATACTGTGGAACCGGAGCCGGAACTGGCTGCAAAATACGAAGAAAAATATCGGAAGTTTGCGAAAATTTATCCGACTGTAAAAGAATTATTTGGAGAAATTATTTAATATACCTGAGACACAATGGAAAGGACTGCGGAAGTACTGCTTCTGCGGTTCTTTTATGCTATACTGAACTGGAAAACAGAAAGGAATGATACAAAATGCGAGATATTTTAGATGTACACACCCATACTCTTGCCAGCGGACATGCGTACAACACCATGCGGGAAATGGCAAGGGCAGCTTCCGAGAAAGGACTGGAAATTCTGGGGATTACGGAACACGCAGTGTCCATGCCGGGAACCTGTGGCGCCTTTTATTTTGAAAATCTGAAAATGGTGGAGAGAAGTATGTACGGCGTGGAATTGCTGTTGGGGGCAGAAGTAAACATTATGAACTATGAAGGCTGCATGGACATGGAAGACACCACCATGAAGAAAATGGACATTGTCATAGCCAGCCTGCATATTCCCTGTATCAAACCGGGAACAAGAGAAGAAAACACAAAGGCCTGCCTGGAAGTCATGAAAAATCCCTATGTCAATATCATTGGACATCCTGATGACGGCAGATATCCTATAGATTATCTGGCTCTGGTGCAGGCAGCGAAGGAGTATGGCGTCCTTCTGGAAGTCAATAACAATTCTCTGGACCCCAGATGTACCCGACAGGGCGGCGAGGAAAACATCAGAACTATGCTGAGATACTGTCAGGAATATGAGGTTCCCGTGGTAGCAAACAGTGACGCTCATACAGATACTTTAGTAGGTTTTCATAAATATGCATTTGAGATTTTCCGGGATATGGAATTTCCGGAGGAATTGATTGTGAACAGAAGTGGGGCAGAATTAAAGAAGTATGTCAATAAATACAGGACTTTATAAAATTTTTAGAAAAATTCCTAAAAATGTGCTTTTGGATTCTTTACTTTAAAAATTTACTGTGCTAATATATATGTGAGTGATGAAAGGTATAACTGGTAAAGCGCTAATGTGCAAAAGGAAGCATGACACAGCCCTTGGCCGAGACCTTTCAGGGGTGCATACTAAAAATGTAAGGAGAACATGGAGCATGAGTAAGAAAATTCATACAGAGGCAGTTGACTCTTTGTTTGACGCTGTCCTGAGTTTAAAGAACAAAGAAGAATGTTATTTATTTTTTGAAGATGTGTGTACGGTAAATGAAATTTTATCTTTATCCCAGCGTTTTGAGGTGGCAAAAATGCTGAAAGAAAAGAGAACTTATCTGGAAATTTCTGAGAAGACAGGTGCGTCCACTGCTACCATCAGCCGTGTCAACAGAAGCCTGAACTATGGTAATGACGGATATGATATGGTATTTGAGAGAATCGAAGACGGAAAATAAAATATACATGGTATAGTACAAAAAACGGTAGCAGAAATTTCTGTTACCGTTTTTTTGACTTTTCATCAGAAACAGGTGCCATCTGGTCAATGAGATTTTCGATGACCTGCTTTTTTACATAAACATCAAAACTTAACATGCAGATAAAGGCAAATTTTTGTAAAAATTCCTGTTCTGCGGTATCTGCATCCGGAAAGGAAGTTCCGGCCTTCCGAAATTTTCTGGTAATATCCTTTATCAGAGGTTCAATCTGTTCCAGTTCCAGATTCATGATTTCTTCATAGACTTCTGTAAGTTTCAGACTTCCCTCTCCGGGGAAAAACTGTTCTGCCACAGGACCAAGAAGCACCTGAATATCGCTGATGGACATAATATTTTTAAAATAATAAATAAACGTCAGCATCAAAATGTGTTCTTTGGAATATTTTTTCTTTACAGGCGGCGGCAGAAGATGGTTCTTGGCATAATTGTTAATCATGGTCTTTGTCAGAACCTTATCCTCGGGACGACGCTTGGAGGAAGAGAGATGTTCTTCCATGAAAGTAGTCACCTGATCCATATATAAATGAATGCCGGGAATCTCTTCCAGCTTGATATAATCAATGCGGGAGATACTGGCGAGAATACTGTTTAAAATATCTTTTGTGTCTATTGTCATATCTTATCACCTCTGCTCCCCATTATATAGTTTTTAAAACTATTTGTAAAGAGGGAAATCCGTTTAATTATCAAATGGCGGAAGAACTCAGTAAAATCAAGGGTTTCCGGCGTTTTGGATTGCTTTTTGACGGAATGGAAAGCGCGTAAAAAATCCCCTTTTTGTCCCCTTTCGTCCCCTTTTTGTCCCCTTTTTTAACCTATCAAATGAATCTTCTTTATCTGTTCCTGTTCCTGCTCTTTTAACTTTTCTGTAACATGCAAATATACCTGTCTGGTGATTTCACTGTTTTCATGACCCAGTCTTCTCGATATGGCATCAGCACTCATGCCGTTCGCCATCAAAAGCGAAGCGTGGGTGTGCCGCAGCACATGAGGAGTAATTTCACGCCCCAGCAATTCAAGGGATGTCTTTTTTAAAACGTTGCTGTAAACGATATAAGATAAATAATCTCCTCGCGTATTGCAGATAAAAAGATTTGTCCGGTACCCGAGAAATAACCCTTCCTGCTTAATAAAAAGAATAATATCGCGGCAGATTGCTTCTAACTCCGGCTGTATATACACATCTCTTATGGAAGACAGGGTTTTAGGTGTATCTACACTTTTAAAAGCGGGGAAAATTGTCTTTGTAATATGGATAACGTGGTTTGCAAAATCAATGTCTTGTGTCTCCAGGGATAATGCCTCCCCGATCCTTAAACCAGACAGGGCCAAGAAGTGGGTCAACAATTCCCATTTATTATTTTTAAATCCCTTCAGGAGAGTTTCAAGTTCCTTGGGTTCCAGGAACTTATCCTCTATCTTCTCGCGATGGGTTTTGCTTTTAAAAGGCTTAAGTTTAGAAACAAAAGAAATATCTGCAATATAATCGTTGTCATATCCCCAATGGAATATAGCGACCATTCTGTTACGGATATTATTAAGATATCCGTTGGGTTTCCCTGTCCGTATCAGGGTTTCTTTAAGGAAAATAGGGCTCATATTTGCAACCCTTATATCCTTGTCAAAAATTTTTAAAATAGCATTACATAGGTAATAGGTGGAATTGTAAGAGGATACTTTTAAAACCAATTTTTGATGCTGGAGATATTCCTCAATCAATTCGCCCAAGGTAATATCGGTGTTTTGCTTTGGAACAGACTGCTTTTCCTCGATCATTCTTACCAAAATCGAAGCGGCGCTTTTTTTTGGCAGCTGCGGTATTTTTGGGAAGAGTAACGGATACTCTCTTTTTCTTACCAGTCATATAATCCGTGTATTGCTCCGTAAATTTAAACTTTCCAGATTGGGTTTCTTCAATCCACATTTTTCATCTTCCTTTCTATTTTTGAGTACAAAAATAACAGTCAACAATAGAATAAATGTTCTGATTGTTAAACTGTTCCGAAGATGATGCAATATATTTGCTAAAATAAAGAGTATATCTTCGGATATATGTTAGACCGTTCGGTACGCCAATACCGGGCGGTTTTTCACATTTGACAAATAAAACACCGATATTACCTTGGGCG
>DXFK01000126.1 GCA_019114495.1 Candidatus Blautia stercoravium | reverse complement strand
CAGTAGCTATCCGGACGCTCACTTTGTTCAATTAGGTCAAATCGAAAATGGTGTAAACGAAAGGGCAGTTCACTGGAATGCCAAAACTGCTTTTTCGTTTACCCCATCATCGATTCTAACCTAAAGAATTTATAATGTAGAAAAAAGTATATTCTACAGTAAAGGAGTTTTGCCATGTATTATGATTTTCATCTGCATACCTCTTTTTCCAGTGACAGCCGGGCCCCTATGGAGTCCATGATTCAAAGAGGTATTGCCCTGGGACTTCCCGGTATCTGCTTTACAGAACATATGGATTTGGATTTTCCCCCGGGAGAACTGAACTTTCTGGTTGATTTGCCTGCCTACGAAAAAAGCTGCCGGGAGCTGAAAGAAAAATACACAGATGCCATCTCTGTGTTTTTCGGTCTGGAAATCGGACTTCAGCCTCATTTAAAAGAAGAAATTCCGGCTCTTGCCGCTTCTTCTGACTTTGATTTTCTCATCGGCTCCGTGCATGTGGCCGACCGTCTGGACCCCTATAAGAAAAATTTTTATGAGAACAGAACCCAGTACCAGGCCTACCACCGGTATTTTGAAGTAGTTCTGGAAAATCTGAAAACGTTCTCCTGCTTTGATACCTGCGGGCATATTGACTATGTGGTACGCTACGGCCCTGAGAAAAACAAAGATTATTCTTACCGGGCTTACAGGGATATTCTGGACGAAATTCTCAAAACTCTGATTGAAAAAGGCATTGGGCTGGAATGTAACAGCGCGGGCTTTAAATATGGACTGGGGCATCCAAACCCCACCGAGGATATTCTGATTCGCTACCGGGAACTGGGAGGCGAAATTCTGACGCTGGGCTCTGACGGCCATGCACCGGAACATATGGCTTACGATTTTCCAAAAGTAGGAGAACTATTAAAAGCCTGCGGATTCCGGTATTATACCATTTTCAAAAAGAGAAAACCGGAATTTATAAAGCTTTAAAAACAAGATTCTCAATCGCAACAGAGGCTGCCGTATCAGACAATATCCATCTGATACGGCAGCCCCTGTTTCTTATCTGCATATTCTTTACGCTTTTCCCAGAATAATGCCGCCTCCTGCCACATATTCGCCCTGATAGAAGACTACAGCCTGTCCCGGCGTAATGGCTCTTTGAGGTTCTTTAAAAGTCACTATTACCTTTCCGTCACCTGCTTCCTGTAGTGTACAAGGTGCGCCCGGATGATTGTAACGAATTTTCGCTGTAAGATTTCTGCCCTCTTCCAGCTTTTCTATTGCCATAAAATTCACCCTGTCGCAAAGCAGGCTGTACACAAATAAATCTTCGTTTTCTCCAATGACTACCTCGTTGCTCTCAGGACGGATTTCTGTCACAAAAACGGGATGACCCATGGCAAGATTCAGACCTTTTCTCTGGCCAATGGTATAATGGATAATGCCCTGGTGCTGCCCGATAATACTGCCGTCCTTCAGAACATAATTTCCCTTTTCTGTTTTTCTGCCTGTATGCTCCTCAATAAAACCTGCATAGTCATTGTCCGGCACAAAACAGATTTCCTGGCTGTCCTTTTTATGTGCCACGGGAAGACCGGCTTCCTCTGCCAAACGGCGGATTTCATCTTTTGTATAATCTCCCACCGGCATCAGCGTTCTGGAAAGCTGTTCCTGTGTCAGATTATAGAGCGCATAGGTCTGGTCTTTTTTTGCAGTAACCGAATTGCGGATAGCATACCTCCCATTTGGCAGCTGCTCCACTCTGGCATAATGTCCGGTGGCAATATAATCAGCGCCAATGTCCAGACTTCTCTTTAAAAGTGACTCCCATTTTACATAGCGGTTACAGGCAATACAGGGATTCGGTGTTCTGCCCTCCAGATACTCCCTGGTAAAATAATCAATGACATTCTCCTTAAACTCTTTTCTGAAATTCATGACGTAGTAGGGAATATCCAGCACCTGAGCCACTCTTCTGGCATCGTCTACGGCGCTCAGACCACAGCAGCCCCCGTTTTCTTCCTGAAGCTCCCGGTCTTCCTCCTGCCATATCTGCATGGTAACACCAATGACATCATAGCCCTGCTGTTTTAAAAGCCAGGCTGCCACAGAAGAATCCACGCCGCCGGACATCCCTACCACTACCTTTTTCTTTGCCATTAATATTCTTCCTCTTCTTCCTCTTCGCCCTCATGAATGTCAGATTTCGGTTTGGAAAGTCCCTCGATTTTGATTCCATTCTTTTCCGCATAATCCCATAATGCTGCATGAATAGCCTCTTCTGCCAGCAGAGAACAGTGCACCTTCACTGGCGGAAGTCCGTCCAGCGCTTCCATAACCGCTTTATTGGTTATCTGCAGCGCTTCCTGAATATTTTTCCCTTTTACCAGTTCTGTTGCCATGCTGCTGGTGGCCACTGCTGCACCGCATCCAAAGGTTTTGAACTTACAGTCTCTGATAATCTGGTTTTCGTCAATATCCAGATAGATACGCATAATATCTCCGCATTTTGCATTGCCAACAGTACCCACACCGCTGGCATTTTCGATTTCTCCTACATTTCTTGGATTCTGAAAATGGTCCATAACTTTTTCACTGTACATAATAAATTCCTCCGTTTATTCAAAAATTCTCTTATTTTTCTTACTGTTTCTGTTTTTCCTGTTTTCTTACAAAATCTTCATATAATGGGGACAGCTCCCTCAGTCTTCCTACAATTTCTTTAATCTGCTCCAAGGTGTAATCCAAGTCTTCCTTTGTAATGTCTTCCCCAAGGGTCAGACGCAGAGAACCGTGTGCAATCTCATGAGGCAGGCCGATAGCCAGAAGTACATGAGAGGGGTCTAAGGAGCCGGAAGTACATGCAGAACCACTGGAACCTGCAATTCCCTTCATATCCAGCATAATTAGCAGGGATTCCCCTTCAACAAACCGGAAACTGAAATTCATGTTATTAGGAAGACGCTTTACCGGGTCTCCGTTTAATTTTACATATGGAACCTCTTTTAAGACTCTCTCAATAAGGTAATCTCTCAGTTCTCTTTCCTTTTTTGTACGCTCTTCCATGCTCTCTGCCGCTCTTTTGGCAGCCACACCATATCCTACAATTCCCGGTACATTTTCCGTTCCGGCTCTTCTCTTTCTTTCCTGAGCACCGCCGTGTACAAAAGAACGGATTTTCACACCTTTGCGGATATAGAGGAAGCCGATTCCCTTGGGTCCGTTAATCTTATGGGCACTGGAGCTTAACATATCAATGTTCATCTCTTCTACATCAATGGGAACCTGACCAAATGCCTGTACTGCGTCGGTATGGAAAAGCACCCCATGTTCTTTTGCAATCATACCGATTTCCTTCACCGGTTCAATGGTTCCGATTTCATTGTTGGCAAACATAACAGAAATCAGAATCGTTTCTGGACAGATGGCTTTCTGCAGTTCTTCCAAATCTATCAGACCGTTTTCATCTACATCCAGATAGGTGATTCTGGCACCCTGTTTTTCCAAATATTCGCAGGTATGCAAAATCGCATGGTGCTCAATTTTCGTAGTAATGATGTGATTGCCCTTGCCGGAATATGCTTCAAAAGCTGCCTTTAACGCCCAGTTGTCAGACTCACTGCCGCCTGCGGTAAAATAAATTTCTTCCGTTTTTGCGCCAATCACCTGTGCAATCTGCTCACGAGCCTTTGTAATAGCCTCTTTGCTTCTCTGTCCAATTTCGTAAATACTGGAAGGGTTTCCGTAATCCTCCGTAAAATAAGGAAGCATGGCATCTACTACTTCTTTAGAAGTCTTTGTAGTTGCTGCATTATCCAGATAAATTCTTGTCTTCATAATCTTCATCTCCTATTAATCACATTTTTGCACTTTAATTTGTCCTTTTTCCCGCACTTTGCGGCTTTCTTCTACCAGTTGGCTTATCATAATGGAATCCACTGTTTCCTGAATACTTCGATTAATCCTCTGCCAGACATAGCGGGTCACACATAAGTCTTCTCCCTGACAGTGCAGGTTATTTCCCTCACCGCAGGAAACCGCCTCCAGGCTGCCTTCCAAAGCTCTTAACACATCTCCTACGGAAATCTCATCTGCCGGCTTTGCCAGTCTGTAACCACCCTGGGCTCCCCGGACGCTGACCACCAGCCCTTCTTTCTTCAGCCTGCGCACAAGCTGTTCCAGATAATTGTCGGAAATGCTCTGTCTGGCAGAAATACTTTGTATGGACACTGCCTCTTCATCACTATACAGCGCCAAGTCAATCATCGCCCGCAGACCATACCTGCCCTTTGTGGAAAGTTTCAATTTATCGCCTCTTTTCAATTCCTACTATTTTAGTCGGATTTCTAATCTGGAAGTAGAATATCACCTTTCCTCTGTTCTGTCAAGCACCTTTTGGGAATATATTTAGGAAAAAGGAAAAATCGGTGAAACTATGAATGACAGGCATCTGCTTTTAAAAGGAACCCTGCTCTTAACCCTCTCCGGATTCCTGACAAAAATTCTAGGATTTATTTATAGAATATTCCTCTCCCAGGTGATTGGTGCGCAGGGCATGGGAATCTATCAGCTTATTTTCCCTATTCATACCCTGTGTTTTGCCCTATCTGTAGGAGGGATTCAGACCGCAATCTCCAGATTTACAGCCGCAAGAGCTGCCTTAAAAGACGAGCAGGGAGCCAGAGATGTTTTTCTTCTTTCTACCTTCCTGTCCGTTTTGATTGCATTGCTGTCCTCTTTTTTCCTGTACCGTCATGCCTCCTGGTTTGCCGTGCACATTCTCTTGGAAGAAAGCTGTACTCCCCTTTTAAAGATCATGGCTCTTTCCATTCCCATGGGAACTTTTCATGCTTGTGTCAACGGCTACTGTTTTGCCCGGAAAAAACTGGCCGTTCCTGCTGCTGCACAGCTTCTGGAACAGTGCGCCCGTATCGGCACTTCCTATCTTCTTTTTCTTATTCAGACAGAACAAGGGATTTCCCCTACACCCGCACTGGCTGTCAGCGGACTTCTAGGCGGTGAACTGGCCTCCATGGTGTTCTCCGGATTTTTTATTCTTTTGGATTATAAGAAACAGAAATATTCTCTGCGCTGTATGAAATCGCCTTTTGCAGATTTAAAAGCCATTGTCTGCCTCTCCTTTCCTCTGACCTGTAACCGGCTTTTAGTCAATCTGCTGCATGGTATCGAGTCTGTGCTTATCCCCGGACATCTTAGGCTGTATGGACTGGACAATACCTCTGCCCTTTCTGTCTATGGAACTCTCACCGGAATGGCTCTGCCACTGATACTCTTTCCCTCTGCCATTACCAACGCCGTTTCTACGGTCTTGCTGCCCTCTGTAGCAGAACAGCAGGCTATTGGCAACCGCAGCCACATCCGTCGCAGTATCTTTCTTTCTATGAAATACTGTCTGATTTTAGGGGCGGCGTCTACTGCCTTTTTCTATTTTGCAGGAGATTTCCTGGGACTGCTCCTTTTCAAAAGCGAGTTTGCCGGAACCTTTATCAAAATCCTGTCCTTTATTTGTCCCTGCCTGTACCTCTCTGGTACCCTGGGAGGCATTTTAAATGGTCTGGGGCTGGTAAACCAGAGCTTCCTGCTGAATACCCTGGGGCTTGGAGTCCGTCTGGCATTCGTCTGCCTGGTCATTCCCAAATACGGCATTATCGGTTACCTTTGGGGACTGATCGTCAGTGAACTTTTGTCCACACTTTTGTCTGTTTATTTTCTTCGCGATTATTTTCATACATAATCGCTTTAAAGTTTTGAAGTATTTTGTACAAAAACTATCGACAACACTGTTTTCTTGTATTATAATTTGGTTTTGAAGAATATTGATTACGAAATACAAAGGAGACTGCCATGAGTTTTAAATTCATCAAACAACTCCCCACCCCGGATGAAGTCAAAGAACAAATTCCGGTGCCCGAAGAATTAAAAAAAGCGAAAGCCATCCGTGATACCATGATTCAGGATATTTTCACCGGAAAATCAGACAAATTTCTTGTCATTGTAGGTCCCTGCTCTGCGGACAACGAGGAATCAGTCTGCGAATACACCAACCGCCTGGCCAGCCTGCAGGAAAAAGTAAAGGAGCGTGTGGTACTGGTACCCCGTATTTATACCAACAAACCGCGTACCACAGGCGAGGGCTATAAAGGCATGCTGCATCAGCCTGACCCGGAAGCTAAGCCTGACGTTCTGGCCGGTATTCTGGCTATTCGCAGAATGCACCTGCGTTCTCTTGCCGAAACAGGTCTGACTTCCGCTGACGAAATGCTCTATCCCGATAACTGGCATTATCTTTCTGACCTGCTTTCCTACGTTGCCATCGGCGCCCGTTCTGTAGAAAATCAGGAGCACCGCCTTATGGTCAGCGGTCTGGATATTCCGGCAGGTATGAAAAACCCTACCAGCGGTGATTTCTCCGTTATGATAAATTCTGTTATTGCAGCACAGGCCGGACACGATTTTATCTCCAGAGGCTGGGAAGTGGCTACTGAAGGAAATCCTCTGACTCACACCATTTTAAGAGGCGCCGTCAGCAAGCATGGCAATACGATTCCCAACTATCATTACGAAGATTTGCAGCGTCTTCTGGATATGTACCGGGAAAAAGACCTGGCAAATCCTGCCGCCATCATTGATGCCAACCACTCCAATTCCGGCAAAAAATTCAAGGAGCAGATTCGTATTGTAAAAGAAGTACTCCACAGCCGTCTGGTCTCTCCGGATATCCGTAATCTGGTAAAAGGCGTTATGATTGAAAGTTACCTGGTAGAAGGAAGCCAGAAAATCGGTTCTGACCATGTTTACGGCAAATCCATCACAGACCCCTGCCTTGGCTGGGAAGACACCGAAAAACTCATCTACACCATTGCAGAGCTCTGCTGACGTCCGTACAAAATAAAAACCCTTTTGGGGTATACCTTTCTCTTGGCATACCCCAAAAGGGTTTTTTATTACTTTTTATCTTCTGGGATGTGCTTTCATATACACATCCCGAATTTTATTCATGTTTATAT
>DXFK01000015.1 GCA_019114495.1 Candidatus Blautia stercoravium | reverse complement strand
AAAAGAAAAACAAGGAGAACTTCTATGACAGAAATTAAAAAGCAGAAAGCAAGCGATAAAATCCGCTATTATAAAAATGAAAACGGACCTGAAATCGGTGTTACACAGCAGCAGGTTATCTGCGAAGACGGACTGTATTTCAGAGATATAAACGGAGACGGAAAGTTAAATACCTATAAAGACTGGAGAAAACCTCCAAAAGAAAGAGCCAAAGCCCTGGCCGCAGACCTTTCTGTGGATGAAAAAATCGGTCAGCTGTTTTTGAGTTCCTGGAAAATGGGAATTGAGCAGGAAGATAAAGAATTTGTAGACGAAACCGGACTGTTAGATGAAAAACCGGTGGAAAAGGGAAGCTCTATTTTTGCTGTCAATTCTACTGTGGGAACTACAGAAACCATCAAAAACTGGAAAGTACGGCACTTTATTTTGAGAGGAAATCCAAAGCCCGACGAACTGGCAGACTGGATTAATGAGATGAACAGCGTGGCAGAAGAGGGCGAGCATTTCCTGCCGGTTTTGGTTATTTCCAACTCCAGAAATGAAAACGGTGAGGTGGTTTTCGGTATGAACGACGCTTCCGGTGTCTTTGCAGCATGGCCGGGAACCCTGGGAATTGCAGCTGCCGTAAAAGGTGCAGGTGCAGAACTTATTGACGATTTTGCTTCCTGTATCCGAAGAGAGTGGGATGCAGTAGGTATGAAGAAGGGCTATATGTACATGGCAGACTGTATGACAGACCCCAGATGGCAGAGAACTTACGGAACCTTCGGGGAGGATTCCCAGCTTATCAGTGAGATTCTGGAACGTCTGATTCCCGGTGTACAGGGAAGTGAAGAAGGCGTAACAGCAGACGGCGTTGCCATGACTGTAAAGCATTTTCCGGGCGGAAGCGCCAGAGAAAACGGCTTTGACCCTCATTATAAACAGGGGCAGTGGAATGTTTACCAAACAGAAAACAGCCTGGAAACCTATCACATTCCGCCCTTTAAAACAGCCATTGCAAAGAACACTTCTTCCATTATGCCTTATTACGCAAAGCCGGCAAAGGAAAAGAGTCAGAAGCAGTATGATTTAGAAGGAAATCCCATTGAGTGGAAACCCGTAGGCTTTGCTTTTAACGACTTTTTTATCAATAAAATGCTGCGTGAACAGATGGGATTTAAGGGGTATATTAACAGCGATTCCGGTATCATGCAGATGATGGCCTGGGGTGTGGAAGAACTGGAAATCTGCGAGAGAGCAGCTCTGGCCATTAATGCCGGTGTGGATATTATCAGCGGTTCTTATGATCTGGAAGATGCCAAAGAGGCTTACAGAAGATGGAAAGAAGGCTACTATACCGTACAGGGACATAAAGTTCCGGAAGGTTATACGGCAGAGCAGATTACTCTCTCCGATGAAGCGCTTACAAGGGCAGTAGAACGTACTCTAATTGAAAAATTTGAACTGGGATTGTTTGAAAATCCATACAGAAATCCGGAAGAAGCAGTGAAAATCGTAAGCAATCCGGAAGACTGGGCACACGCACAGCAGGTACACCGTCAGTCTGTGGTATTGTTGAAAAACGACGGTACACTTCCTCTGACCGAAGAAAAAGTAACCGGTAAAAAGGTTTATGCAAGATGTTTTAACAAGACAGAAGAAAATGCACAAAAAGCAACAGAAGAACTGAAAAAACAGCTGCAGGCAGAGACTTCGCTTACGCTTACCGAAAATCCTGAAGAAGCAGACCTGGCTCTTTTGTTTGTATCTCCAAGTTCAGGGGAATACTTCAATGCAACACCGGGATATCTGGAACTGGATATCTGTGACGGAAAGGAAATCTGCGATGTGGATGAAGAGGGTAGACCTGCCAAAACCACACATCTGGAAACCACACTTTCCGGTGCGAAAGAACTGGAGAAAATTGCGGAAGCAGTACACAAAAATAAGGGAAAAGTGGTAACCAATATTAACTTTACGCTGGCCTGGATGGTAGGCAATGTAGAACCATATGCAGATGCACTTCTGGCTGGTTTTGATACCTATCCAAGTGCTGTTCTGGATGTGATTTTCGGCAGATTTGCACCAGTAGGAAAGATGCCCATGACCCTTCCAAAAGATGACAGCGTCATTGCTGTAAATGCAGAAGGCGTATGCGTTTCACCGAATGATGTGCCGGGATATGACAAGGATAAATACATGCCGGAGTCTATGAAAGACGAAAACGGTAAGGCTTATGCATACAGAGATGCTGCCGGAAATTACTATGAACTGAACTTTGGGCTTAGCTATAAATAAGAGTTATAGCAGGTATCATAAATGAAGTGGGCAGAAAAAAATTGCAGAAAACAGGTTGACAAAACAGAAAAAGCGACATAAAATAAGACCAACAAAAGCGAAACCGATGAGAAAGAAGAGTAGGTTTGAAAGGAAATCACAGAGAGCGGCAGATGGTGAGATTGCCGTATGGACTTTAAAGCTGAATGGCCTTTCGAGGGCGGCCCGAAATGAAAAAAGTAGGCGTCGTCGGGAACCGAACCCGTTATCAATCAGGAGCATATGTCAGTATGTGAGAAAGTGGACATTTCGTCAAATTGAGTGGTACCGCGATAATAATGTATGTTATTACCGTCTCAAGTTTTTTAGAAACTTGAGGCGGTTTTTTTGTCTCACAGAAAATGATGGATGGCTTTTGAAAAAAAAATGAAAA
>DXFK01000125.1 GCA_019114495.1 Candidatus Blautia stercoravium | reverse complement strand
TGTGCCGCTTTGAGCCTATGGTCTCAAAGCTATGCTCGACAAATTCGCATAAAATGTATAAATATTCCTGACATATGACTAATGCGACAGCCCCTTTTTTATTTTAAAATAAACAGTATATAACAGTTGACAACAGTTAATTTCTGTTATATACTGTTTGCAACAAAGGAGGAACCGTACATGAAGATAATCATAAACAATTCTCTGATGATCCCAATCTATGAACAAATCGTGGACCAGATCAAGACCCTTATCCGGAAAGGGGAGTTAAAGGAGAATGATAATCTGCCTTCTGTACGCGCTCTGGCCAGGGAGCTGAAGATCAGCGCCCTGACCGTGAAAAAGGCCTATGACGATCTGGAAGCCGAAGGCTTTACCGTTACTGTTCACGGCAAAGGAACCTATGTGGCGGCCACCAATACAGAACGGCTTTTGGAGGAGCAGAAAAAGGAGGTAGAGGCTGACCTGGAAAAAGCCATCCAGAAGGCCAGACGCTGCGGGATCAGCGATAAGGATTTAAAAGACATATTTGAGTTATTGTTGGAGGGGTGATTATGTTAAAAATCGATCATTTAAGAAAAAATTATGGAAGTTTCGCTCTGGATTGTTCCCTGGAGGTGCAGCCAGGCTGTATCACAGGTCTCATAGGACAGAATGGGGCAGGAAAAAGCACCACTTTTAAGGCAGTCCTGGGGCTGATCTCCACAGACGGCGGCAGTATCCGGATTTTTGGAAAAGACCTGAAGGATTTTTCAGCAGAAGACAAACAGAAATTGGGAGTTGTCCTTTCTGACTCCGGGTTTAGCGGGTATCTGACTATCGAAGATATCATTCCTGTTATGGAAAGCCTCTATTCCGGGTTTGACAAAGCCTTTTTCAAAGAACAGGTGAAGCGGTTTCAGCTTCCCCAAAAGAAACGTCTGAAAGATTTTTCTACAGGAATGAAGGCAAAGCTGAAAGTTCTGGCAGCAATTTCCCATAATGCAAAACTGCTGATCTTGGATGAGCCTACTGCCGGTCTGGACGTGGTAGCCAGAGATGAACTCATGGAAATGCTCCGGGAATTTATGGAGAGAGACGAGGAGCGGTCTATCCTTATAAGCTCTCACATTTCCAGCGACCTGGAAACCTTGTGCGATGACCTTTATATGATCCATGAGGGAAAGATCATCCTTCATGAAGACACAGATGTACTTCTCAGCGATTACGGACTTTTGAAAGTGGACAGAGACCAGTATGCGGGGCTGGACAAAAACTATATCCTGCGGAAAAAGGAAGAACCTTATGGATATAGCTGCCTGACAGACCAGAAACAATATTACCTGGAGAATTACCCGGGTATCGCCATTGAAAAAGGAAATATTGATGAAGTGATAACTATGATGATAAGAGGTGAAAGATTATGAAAGGATTATTGATAAAAGATTTTCGGTTAATGAAGGTACAGAAAAACTATTTCGCTTTGATCATGGTCATTGGGATCGGAATGGCTCTGTTTTCAAAAAACACATCCTATACTATTGGATTTGTATCCTTTATATTCTCTTTGTTTTCGGTAAGTACCATCAGCTATGATGAACTGGACAATGGAAACGCCTTTTTGTTTTCCCTTCCCATCGCCAGAAAGACCTACGCCGTTGAAAAATATTGTTTCGGACTGATCATGGGCCTGGGAGCCTGGCTGGCAGTATCCGCTCTGGCAACGGCTGCCGGAGTGGTCAGAGGCCAGGGGCCTGTCAGTGAACTGGTCATAACTGCTTTTATTGTTCTGCCCCTTGTATTATTTATGATGGCGGTGATGATACCTGTCATGCTGAAATTTGGCGCTGAGAAAGGGAGGATTGCTGTGATCATTTGCTTTGCTGTGGTCTATTTGACCATAGCCCTGCTTGCACAGAGTGTAGAGCAGTGGGGAAAAGACTTTTTACCTCTTCTGGATTCCCTTCCCGAGATAGGGATCGGGGCTTTCCTGATGATCCTGATTGCCGGCACTGTTTTAATTTTACTTTTGTCTGTAAGGATCAGTATCGGAATTATAAAGAAAAAAGAATTTTAAGGGGGAAAACAGGTATGAAAAATTCAGGAAGATGTCCCAAGTGCGGTTCGATGGATATTGTCCGTGTTCCCGATAATCTCCGCCGTTATACCAGCGGCAATAATATTTATACAACATCAATGACCTTGATAGGGAAGATTCCGGTTATCCGCTATGTCTGCTGCCGCTGCGGCTGTGTAGAGAACTGGGTGGAGAAGGCAGGGAAACTGGATACTATTAAAAGAAGTTTTGGATAAAGGGAAAGTATTGGAATCTTGGAAATAAGAACCGTCAAAAAGCAAAATTTACGGTTAAAAAATGGTTTTTACAATTTGAACCGTAGTTTTAAACAGGGTAAAACGGTTAAATATTGGAATTTTGAATTATAACCGTATAGTCCCGGAAAATCCCCAAGTTTAGTGATGGTTTATAGAAAAATAGGGGATAAAAAGAAAATATTATATAGTATGTAAGAATTAATAGAAAAAGAGATTTTGATGGAGTTGTCGCATTAGTCATATGTCAGGAATATTTATACATTTTATGTGAAGTTGTCGAGCATAGCTTTGAGACCATAGGCTCAAAGCGGCACAGACTGAGCAATAAAATGTATAAATATTCTCGATTTTGATTAATGCGACAGCTCCTTATCATACAAGTGGTATATGAGTTTACTAGTGGCTATAAATTAAAAGTTGTTATTGTTGGATCTTCTGTAACAGTATTTTGAGTAATCACAGTTACTGGTGTTACACAACTCCCTGTCAACGAATGATAAGTTATTGCTGTTGGTCTCCATGATAGTGTATCATTTCCACACTGTGTAGCTGCCATCTGCCTACAGCCTGTTTCTTCAAATGTTTTCCCTATGTACATATAAACACCTCCAAATATTCATATACCACTTGTTCACAATGTAATAAAGAACTATCTATTTTGCAATTCTACAAAATTATCACATAAGAAATACCCTCTCTTTCTCCATATTTCAGACTCATAACTATTTTGTTGTATATATAACGCTTTTAGAGATTGAAATAATTGCTCTTGATAAAAAGTTGCACTGATCTTTTCGTTCATATACGACTCTTTCAATTTTTGAATAACTTGCCCACATATCTGCTCTAAATCCTCATTTTCCATATATACATCGGCTGCTATTTCATATGTTATATATGCTCCCATAGCTGAAAAAGCTTTCTTCAAATAGGATAAAACATATTCACATCCCGTCGTTGCTGTAGCAGCACAAAGAATTACTCGTTTATTCAATAACTCAAAAGTGTGCGTCCAATATGCGATTCTATCAATTAAATTTTTTAGGCATCCTGAAATTTGATGTAAAAATACTGGAGATGCTACAATAAGCACATCAGAATTTATTATTTCTTCTTTTAGCCTATCCATATCATCTTCTATTGGGCATTTTCCACTTGCAAAACACGAACAACACCCTTGACACATAGATACATTTATTGCATCTATAGTTATAATCTTCTTTTCCCACTCATCCCAATAATGATTTTCTAATAC
>DXFK01000124.1 GCA_019114495.1 Candidatus Blautia stercoravium | reverse complement strand
GGAAATTATAGAAGGTCTGGCCCCGGAAGCCATGGAAGATTTGGAACCTTGTACCCATGCGTTTATTGGCGGTTCTTCGGGAAATATGAAGGAGATTATCCGTCTGCTTTTGAAGAAAAATCCTTGTATACGGATTGTCATAAACTGCATTGCACTGGAGACACTTTCCGAAACTTTACAGTGCTTAAAGGAACTGCCGCTTACGGATACAGAGATTGTACAAATATCGGCAAGCAAGGCAAAAAGTGTGGCCAGTTACCATATGATGATGGGAGAAAATCCTATTTATATTATTTCCTGTACCGGAACTGACACTTCAGAAAATAAGAGAGGAAACGTTTATGAACATACCTCGTTTTTTAATCACTGCAGGGGCCAGCGGCAGCGGAAAAACACTGGTAACCTGCGGAATTCTTCAGGCTTTTAAGAACAGAGGGCTTGCTGTGGCCTCTTTTAAGTGCGGCCCCGATTATATTGATCCCATGTTCCACGCCAAGGTTATTGGAACTGCCTCAGCCAATCTGGATACCTTTTTTACAGGGGTGGAAACCACCCGCTATCTGCTGGAGGAAAACAGCAGAGGGTGTGATATTTCCGTAATGGAAGGGGTTATGGGTTATTACGATGGAGTGGGAGGCACAACCACAAAAGCCAGCGCGTATGATTTGGCAAAGGCGACAAAGGCTCCTGCCGTATTACTGGTAAATTGCAAGGGCATGAGTGTTTCTATTCTGCCGTATATCGAAGGGTTTGCAAAGTATCAGAAGGATAGTGGGATAGAAGGCGTTCTTTTAAATCAGATGTCCCCCATGCTGTATCCCAGAGTGAAAAAACTTATAGAAGACCAGCTTCATATTTCGGTGTACGGCTATATTCCCCGGGTGGATGAATGTGAGCTAAAAAGCCGTCATCTGGGACTGGTCTTGCCGGATGAGATAGGGGAACTTCAGGAAAAGCTAAATCGTCTGGCCGCTGTTCTGGAAGATACCATAGACCTTGACGGGCTGCTTCGTCTGGGAAAATCAGCCCCGGATTTGGAGGTGAAAACCCCGGATTTTTTGATAAAATCAAATGCGGAACATAAGGAACCTCCGGTGCGTATCGGTGTTTCCAAAGATGAGGCGTTTTGCTTTTTATATTCGGACAATCTTCGGCTTTTGGAAAAAATGGGAGCAAAAATCTGTTATTTTTCTCCTTTGCATGAGGCGCATCTTCCAGAAGATTTGGACGGACTGCTGCTCTGCGGCGGCTACCCGGAGCTTTTTGGAAAGAAACTGGAAGAAAACGAGTCTTTACGGCTGGAAATCCGAAAAAAACTGCAGCAGGGACTGCCTCTTTTGGCAGAGTGCGGAGGCTTTATGTATCTGCACGATACCTTTGAAGATATGGAAGGAAATTTCTGTAAGGGTATTGGGCACATAACCGGGAAATCCTATCGCACACCCCGATTATCACGTTTCGGATACATTCAGGTGAACAGTAAAAACGGGAAACTGTTCGGAACAGATACAGGCAGCTGCCCGGCACATGAATTTCACTATTTTGATTCTACAAACTGCGGTACAGACTGTTATGCTGCAAAGCCGGAGAGCAGCAGGGGCTGGGACTGCCTGCATGTTACAGATACTATGCTGGCAGGCTTCCCCCATTTTTATTATTACGGAAATCCCCGGCTTCCTCTGGCCTTTACGGATTGCTGCAGAGCCTACAGAAAACATAAGAAAGAGGGTTTATAAAAATGAATTTACAGGAGACCATCGAAAGAATTAAGCCATTGAATCAGGAGGCTATGGCGTATACCCAAAAACGTTGGGACAGCATTGCACATCCCCTTCACAGCCTTGGAAAGCTGGAAGATATGGTAGTACAGATTGCCGGCATTACAGGCAGCCCGGATGTGCAGAAACCCAAAAGAGTGCTGGTTCCCATGTGTGCAGACAACGGTGTCGTCGAGGAAGGGGTCACTCAGACCGGACAGGAGGTTACGGCTCTGGTGGCAGAGAATTTTCTCCAGACAAAGGCGGCCTCCAGTATTATGTGTAAAAGTGTAGGTTGTGATATTTTTCCTGTAGATGTGGGAGTGGCTGCAGATGTCAGCATCCTCAATCGCAAAATCGCATACGGCACAAAAAATATGGCAAAAGAACCTGCTATGACGAGAGAACAGGCGGTTCAGGCCGTAGAAACAGGTATCGAAATTGCGGAAATGATGAAAGACAAAGGTTACAATATCATTGCCACAGGAGAAATGGGCATTGGAAATACCACCACAAGCAGTGCTGTTGCGTCTGTGCTTTTGGATCTTCCGCTGGAAACTATGACCGGACGAGGCGCAGGACTTTCCACACAGGGATTTCATAAAAAAATCCAGGTTATCAGGGACGCCATTGCCCTGCATAAGCCGAATAAAGAGGATGCTTTAGATGTACTGTCAAAGGTAGGCGGCTTTGATATCGCTGCCATCGCAGGTCTGTTTTTAGGCGGTGCAGCCTTACAGATGCCGGTGGTCATTGACGGTGTAATTTCAGCCACCGCAGCTCTGGCAGCCGCAGCAATCTGTCCTCTTGCAAAAGAATATATGTTGGCTTCCCATGTATCCAAAGAACCGGCAGGAGCCCTGCTTTTGGAGGCTCTTGGAAAGGAAGCGCCTCTGCACTGCGATATGTGTCTGGGCGAAGGCACCGGAGCTTTGAACCTCTTCCCCCTTCTGGATACGGGACTGGCTGTGTACAATGGCATGAGCGATTTCAGCGGCTGGGGTATGGAGGCCTACAAACCTTTAGATTGATGGAGCGCAGTATATGATTACAGTCATTACAGGAGGCAGCGGCAGCGGGAAGTCTGCCTATGCTGAAAAAATAGTTACGGATTTCGGAGACCTGGAAAGGATTTACATTGCCACTATGTTTCCTTTTGATGAGGAAAGCCACCGGAGAATCGCCCGCCATCGCCAGATGCGGGCAGAAAAAAAGTTCTCTACTATAGAGTCCTATACCGGACTGAAATATCTGAAAGTTGTGCCCAAAAGCTGCGTGCTTCTGGAGTGTATGTCAAACCTGACGGCCAATGAAATGTTTCAAAAAGACGGGGCAGGAGAGCATACCGTGGAAGAAATTTTAGAGGGAGTACGCAGCCTTCAGGCTCAGGCAAAACAGCTGGTAATTGTAACAAATGAGATATTTTCAGACGGCATTTCCTATGATACAGAGACACAGAGATATGAGAGTTATCTAGGGGAAATCAATCAGAAAATCGTCCGTATGGCGGACTGTGCCGTTGAGGTGGTTTATGGAATTCCCTTGTTTTTTAAGGGAAATGCAGAAAAATTTACAGAAGAGAAGGACAGATAAATGGGACGATTGTGGAACAGTTTTAAAATTGCGTTTTCGATGTATTCCAAAATACCCATGCCGAAAAGTGAATGGACAAAAGAAAATATGCGCTACATTATGTGCTTTTTCCCTCTGATTGGGGTGATTATCGGCGGACTTACCTGGCTGTGGGGATACTTTGGGAAAGTTCTTGTCAGCAGCCATGTCTTTTATGCGGCTGTTCTGGTACTGATACCGGTAGCGGTAAGCGGAGGAATCCATCTGGATGGACTTTTGGATACCTCAGACGCCCTTCATTCTTATCAGCCCAGAGAACGAAAACTGGAAATTTTGAAGGACTCCCATGCAGGTGCATTTGCTATTATTACAGCAGTGGTGTATTTTCTTTTATACTTGGGTGTGTACAGTGAAATAACGCTGAAAAGTCTGCCGGTGGTCTGCATTGGTTTTGTACTTTCCAGAGCCTTGGGAGGCTTTTCCATAGCCGCGTTTCCCATGGCGAAAAACACAGGGCTGGCGGCAGCTTTTTCCGATGGCGCACAGAAGCAATGTGTGAAAATGGTATGTACGATTTACGGAATTCTCTGCGTGGTCTTAATGCTGGCTTATGACCCTGTCATCGGAGGCTGTACGGTTCTTGGAGCTGCTTTGGAATTCCTGTATTACTACAAAATGTCTATGAAAGAGTTCGGCGGCATTACAGGAGATTTGGCAGGTTTTCATATGCAGATGAGTGAGCTGGTTATGGCTTTCTTCTGCGTAGCGGGAGATATTATCAGCAGATTTTTATAGAGAAAAAGGAAAGGATATGAGCATGAAATTAATCATAGGCGGTGCATTTCAGGGAAAAAAAGAATACGCAAAACAGCAGTTTTCTCTTCAAGAAGACCAGATGACAGATGGAAAAGACGCTGATTTTGAAGATATTTTCCGTGTTCCCTGTCTTTACCATTTTCATGAATGGATCCAGAAAGGGCTGAAACTGGGGTGGGATTTTGATGGGCTTACCCAAAGGCTCTTACAGGAAAATCCTGAGCTGATTCTTATCTCCAATGAACTGGGATACGGCGTAGTTCCCATGGAGGCTTTTGACCGGACTTACAGAGAGACAACCGGGAGAATCTGTACAAAAATAGCTGCAGAAAGCCAGATGGTTATCCGGGTTGTCTGCGGCATGGGAATGGTGATAAAAAATGCTTAAAATCATACTGATACGTCATGGAAAAACTTATGGAAATACCAAAGGAAGATACATCGGATCGAGGACAGATGAACCTTTGTGTCGGGAAGGAAGAGAGGCTCTTGAAAAGAGGAAATATCCTAAAGCAGAGCTGGTGTATGTAAGCCCAATGAAGCGCTGTATAGAGACTGCACAGTGTATTTATCCGGGAATTTCCATGGAAAGCAATGCCTTATTAAAAGAATGTGACTTTGGATTATTTGAAAATAAATCCTATGAAGAACTGTCTGACTGTCCGGAGTATCAGGCGTGGATAGACAGTAACGGGACTCTGCCTTTTCCCAAAGGAGAGTCTCAGGAAAGCTTTAAAAAACGCTGCGCCAGGGGATTCTCCCAATGTGTGGAACAGACTCTGCAAAGAGGGATTCAGCAGGCTGCCATGGTTGTGCATGGAGGAACCATCATGAGTATTCTCAGTACTTTTGCTTCTCCAAGGGGAGAATATTTTCAGTGGCAGATTGGAAACGGCGAGTACTATGAACTGACGATAGAGGAAGAATTATGGGAGAAAGAACAGGTAGTCAGCCTGGTGAAGAAAGGAACTTTTGGAAATGATTAAGTGGACTGCAGCGGCCCTGGTTTTGGGCTTTTTTATAGATTTGCTGCTGGGAGACCCCAGGTGGTTTTACCACCCCGTACGTATCATCGGAAACAGTATTTCTCTTCTGGAAAAATGGCTGCGGAAAGCATTTCCTGCCACAAAACAAGGGGAACAAAAAGCCGGGCTGGTACTGGTAGTGCTGATTTGTGCAGGCAGCGGTCTGATACCGCTTTTGTTTTTATATGCCGCATATAAAATTCATGTGATTTTGGGCTTTTTGGCGGAAACTTTTTTCTGCTATCAGCTTCTTGCCACAAAGTCTTTACGGGACGAGAGTATGCGGGTATACAGGGAACTGAAAAAGAAAGATTTACCGAAAGCCAGATATGCAGTTTCCATGATTGTAGGAAGAGATACGGCGGAACTTACAGAAGCGGGCGTAACAAAAGCAGCCGTAGAAACCATTGCAGAAAATACTTCGGACGGAATTATTGCACCTCTGTTTTATATGGCAGTGGGCGGTCCGGCTCTGATGTTTCTGTACAAGGGAATTAACACCATGGATTCTATGGTGGGATACAAAAATGAAAAGTATCTGCATTTTGGCAGATACGCCGCAAAGCTGGATGATATTGCTAATTATATTCCGGCCAGAATCTCAGCCTGGCTGATGATTGCAGGGGCTTATATTACAGGTATGGACGGGAAAAATGCAAAGAAAATTTTTCTCAGAGACCGTTATAACCATGCCAGCCCAAACTCTGCGCAAACGGAAGCTGTTATGGCAGGTGCACTGGATATTCAGCTTGCGGGGAACGCATACTATTTCGGAAAACTTTACGAAAAACCCACCATTGGAGACCCTCTGCGTGCCGTGGAATGTGAAGATATTCCGCGCGCCAATCGTCTGCTGTATGTAAGCGCCGGACTGGGAACCTTTGTATTTGCAGCTCTGCGTTTATTGGCAATGGGAATTTTGGGACTACTTTAAAGGAGAACATTATGGCAAATTTACATATTCACGGGGGAGATGTATACCGGTATCCCCATATGCTGGATTTTTCCGCAAACTGCAATCCGTATGGAATGCCGGAGGGCGTTAAAAAGGCGGCAAAAGAAGCTGTAGAAAAAGCAGACTGTTATCCCGATATAGAGTGCGGCACGCTGCGAAAGGCTTTGTCTTTGGAAGAACATGTATCTATGGAGCATATCATCTGCGGCAACGGAGCAGCGGATTTGATTTTTGGACTGGTACTGGCCTTAAAGCCGAAAAAGGCCCTTTTGCCGGCGCCTTCTTTCGCAGAATATGAGCAGGCTTTACGGGCGTCCGGGTGTGAAATTCACCATTTCTTTCTGCGGGAAGAAGAAGGATTTGTTCCTGGGCAGGACTTTATAGAGGAGATTACTGAAGACACAGATATGGTTTTCTTCTGCAATCCCAACAATCCTACAGGGGTCTTAAAGGATTTGGATTATATAAAAAAGATTGCAGAAAAGTGCAGGCAGTGCGGCGCATTTCTTGTATTGGATGAATGTTTTGTGGACTTTACAGAACAACCGGAAAGCTATACGATGAAACCTTTTTTAGATGAATATTCTAACTTGTTTCTCGTGAAGGCCTTTACAAAAAAATATGCCATGGCCGGCCTCAGACTGGGATACGGATTTTGCAGCGATACAGAAGTTCTGGAACGTATGCACAGCGTTATGCAGCCCTGGAATGTGTCGGTTGTGGCACAGGCGGCAGGGGAAGCAGCCTTAAAAGAAAAGGATTATGCAGAGGAAACACTGAAAAAA
This sequence comes from Candidatus Blautia stercoravium, assembly GCA_019114495.1. Lineage (GTDB taxonomy): Bacteria > Bacillota > Clostridia > Lachnospirales > Lachnospiraceae > Blautia > Blautia stercoravium. The sequence goes on along the minus strand of DXFK01000124.1, from coordinate 1,702 downwards.
ATTCAGATAGAAAAAGAGATTTTATTAGAAAGGTTAAAGGCCAGAGGACTTCGGATTTACGGTTCAAAGGCCAATTATATTTTCTTTCACGGCCCCGAAAAATTAAGAGAAGACGCCCTAAAACAAGGCATTTCTATCCGGGACTGCAGCAACTATGTGGGTCTTGGGGAAGGATATTACCGGGTTGCAGTCCGGACAAAAGAAGAAAACAAAAAGCTGCTGGATGCATTGGATGCAATACAGAGACCAAGCGGAAAGGAAGAGGGATTATGGCAAAAGCAATTATGATACAGGGCACAATGTCCAATGCGGGGAAGAGCCTGCTGGCTGCGGGACTCTGCAGAATTTTTAAACAGGACGGATACAAAGTAGCACCTTTTAAATCCCAGAATATGGCACTGAACTCCTTTATTACAGAGGAGGGTTTAGAGATGGGAAGAGCACAGGTTATGCAGGCGGAAGCTGCAAAAATCAAACCCTCTGTGCTCATGAATCCCATTCTTTTAAAGCCAACCAACGACATTGGAAGCCAGGTAATTGTCAATGGGGAAGTTCTGGGAACCATGAGTGCCAGAGACTATTTTGCTTACAAAAAACAGCTTCTGCCAAAGGTAATGGAGGCCTATCATAAGCTGGAAGAAGAGTATGATATTATTGTTATTGAAGGTGCGGGCAGTCCGGCAGAAATCAATTTAAAACAGGAAGATATTGTGAATATGGGAATGGCTAAACAAGCCAAAGCCCCGGTTCTTTTGGTTGGAGATATTGACAGAGGCGGTGTTTTTGCACAGCTTATGGGAACTGTTTTTTTGCTGGAGAAAGACGAGCAGAAGATGGTCAAAGGCATGATTATTAACAAGTTCCGTGGGGACAAAACGATTTTAGACCCCGGTGTGGCAGCCCTGGAGGAGAAAACCGGAATTCCTGTGGTGGGCGTGGCTCCTTATATGGAACTGGAAGTGGAGGATGAGGACAGCCTGACAGAACGCTTTTCCGGAAATCAGGAAGTAGAACTTATTGATATTGCAGTTATACGCGTGCCAAGAATCTCTAACTTTACGGATTTCAATGCTCTGGAGGTCATTCCCGGTGTCTCTGTGCGCTATATAAAGCATGCAAAGGAACTGAAAAATCCGGACATGATTATTCTTCCCGGAACAAAAAACACCATGGAAGATTTGCTCTGGATGCGTCAGAACGGACTGGAAGCAGCTGTGCTGAAGAAAGCGGCGGAAGGCAAAGTGATTTTTGGTGTTTGCGGTGGGTATCAGATGTTGGGAGAGACCTTATCTGACCCGGACCATGTAGAAGCCGGAGGCGAAATCAAAGGTATGGGACTTCTGCCTATGCATACAGTGTTCAGGGAATCCAAAACAAGAACCCGGGTACAGGGACGCTTCCCGGAGGTAACGGGAACTCTCCATACACTCACCGGAATCCAGCTGGAAGGATATGAAATTCATATGGGAGAAAGTATTCTTTCAGAAGGTACAAAATCCTTGACGGAAATCACAGACACGGTAAAAATGGAGTCGAAAACAGACGGGGCAGCCTGCAGCAATGTCTACGGTTCTTATGTACATGGGATATTTGACAAAGAGGACGTGGCGAAAAAAATTGTGGAAGCTTTGGGTGAGGCCAAGGGGATTGACGTCTCTGAAATGACCAGCGTGGACTTTGCACAGTTTAAGGAAACCCAATA
>DXFK01000014.1 GCA_019114495.1 Candidatus Blautia stercoravium | reverse complement strand
GTCTACAGTTGTCAGACCGAATTTCCAACTTTTTACTGTTTCTGGGTCATTTAAATATTCATCACCCGGCATAAATTCTGCCAGATGGCGGTCTCCTGCTGCTGCGATTAAACCATAGCGTTTAAATAAATCAAATTTTACTCTATGGGCGCAGTTGAAGGCGCTGTTTGCCCAGTTTTTATCAGGCTCATTGTATCCCCCTTCATAGTGTTCTTCGATATATTCTCTATAAACAGGAAACAAATCAACACCCTTATATGCTGCATAATCAAACCATGTAAAGTGGTTGATACCTAATACATTAACATGAATGTCTCTTCTATCCACGTTTTCCAAGTGCAGCTTTTCTTCTGCAATGGCTTTTAAAACTTTCTGTGTGCCAAAAACTTCATGGCAGCAGCCAAAGGCCTTGATTTCCGGGAATGTATGATACAGTGTTTTCACACATAAGCTCATAGGGTTGGTGTAGTTGATAACCCATGCAGACGGAGCATACTTTTTAATATCCTCTGCAATTTTTATAAACATGGGAATGGTACGAAGCGCACGCATAATACCTCCCGGCCCTGCAGTATCTCCTACAGATTGATAAATTCCCAGACGCTCTGGCATATGTACATCAACAGCCATTTCATCAAAAGTTCCCGGAAGAATGGAAATTACAATAAAATCCACGCCCGTTAATGCCTGTTCTATATCTGTATAAGTTTCATATTTCCACTTACCAACCGCTTCTTCTCTTTCTGTAAGATGATTTCCTATTGTTTCATTCGCCTTTGCTGCGTTTTCGTTTAAATCATACAGACGAATAGTACCGCTCATATTTGGTTCCAATGCCAGGTCAGTCATAAAAGTCCATGCCCAGCCTCTGGATCCTCCCCCTATGTAAGCAATTTGTACATCAGACACTTTTCCTTCTTTGTAAATCATAAGACATTCTCCTTTTCATCAAATTTCATATTCACATCATGCTCAGCCTTTTAAACCGGAGGTACTGATTCCTTCTACAATATACTTTTGCAGGAAAATAAATATCAGCATAATCGGCAATACAGACAGGGTAGCCATAGCAAACATAGCGCCGTAATCTGAAGAAGAACCAGGGTCGCTAAATAACTTCAAAGCAAGACTCACCGGATATTTTGCTGAATCATTAATGTAAAGCAAAGCGGACAGGAAATCGTCCCATCTCCACATAAAGGAAAAAATACCAGATGTAATCAATACCGGAAGCATCAGCGGAAAAATAATTCTTCCGAAAATACCATAATACGAGCAGCCATCTATCTTAGCCGCTTCATCCAGTTCTCTGGGAATTCCCTGAATGAAATTCATCATCAAATAGGTAAAGAAACCCTGTATGGCAAAACAATATGGTACAATCAAAGGCATATAGGAATTTACCCATCCCAGTTTCTGATACCAGAGATACTGAGGAATCATCAACACCTGTGCCGGCAGCATCATGGACAGCAACATGGCAACTACCAGAATTCTTTTACCTTTAAACTTACATCTTGCAAGTCCATAAGCTACTATGGAAGATGAAAATACAGTTCCTACAGTTGCTACTACGGAAATAAACAAAGAGTTTTTGAAGAAGGTTCCAAAACTTACTCCTGCAAATCCTTTCCAGCCATTGATGTAGTTATCCACTGTAAACTCTTCAGGAATCAACTGTCCCGCTGTAGTAAAAATAGTATTTGTATCTTTAAAGGAACTCATAATCATCCAGATCAGCGGATAAATCATAATCAGGCCAAATATGGTAACTATGACATGATAGATAATTTTTCTATGTATTCTTGCTTTCTTCATATCCGTTAATTCCCTTCATCATAAACCCAAAATTTCTTTGTTGCAAATAATACCAGTGTAATCAGCCCAATAAGAAGCAGCATAACCCAGGCCAGCGCTGCGCCGTATCCGGTGTTGTAAAACTTAAAGGACTGGAAATAGGTGTACACGGTATAAAATAAGGTAGAATCCATGGGTTTTCCCTGGGTAATAATAAAACACTGGGTAAAGGCCAGGAATCCGTTTATCATCTGCATGACCAGATTAAAGAAAATAGTGGGTGTCAAAAGGGGCAGGGTAATTTTGAAAAATTTATTGAATTTATTGGCCCCGTCCACATCTGCCGCCTCGTACAATTCTGCGGGAATTTGCTTCAATGCTGAGAGGAAAATCAACATAGAAGAACCAAACTGCCAAACCGCCAGAATAATCAGCGTCCAGATAGCGGTCTTCGTATTTCCCAGCCATGCAAAATCTGCCGGAAATCCAAACACGGACAAAATTTTATTCACTACACCGTCTGCCGCAAACATTCTTTTCCACAGAATCGCCACTGCAACAGAACCTCCGATAATGGAAGGCAGGTAGTATACAGCTCTGTAAAAGGCAGAAGCCTTACTGCTCTTTACCAGAATCATCGCTACAATCAAGGCAAAAATCAGTCGCAGGGGCACAGAAACCAGCGCAAAATAAAAGGTTACTGCAATAGCTTTCCAGAATTTCGGGTCATCTGTAAACATCTTAATGTAGTTATCCAGACCGCACCACTGGGGTGTGGAAAGGATATCATAATTGCAGAAAGAGTAGTACAGGGAAATTCCCATAGGGACTATCATAAACAACAGGAAGCCAATAATAAAAGGCATGGTGCAGATAACGCCTGCTGCACTTTCGGTATTCAGCTTTTTGCGTATAGACATTTGCTTTGTCTTTTTCATACTTTCCTCTACTCCTTTTCCTTATTGAGCGCCTGCCTCCATGAAGGCATTTCCCTCTTCAAATAATTGCTTTGCTGCATCTTCTGCGGTAATCTGGCCGTATAGTACCTGTTCTTCTAAATTTTTTAGCAAATCGTAAACTTCATTTGCACCATTAGGCGCTGCAGGATTTATGGTACTGCAGGTCGGTGTGACCACTTCGTTAATGTAACCGACTATCTTTTGATTGGTTTCATCTAACTGGGGAGTAATGGCCTCTGATACTTTCTGAGAAATCGGCACACCTCTTTCTCCCAGCAATACTTCGTTACATTCCACAGAATTTGTAATATAATCCAACACTTTTACGGCTTCTTCCGGATTTTTACAATCCGTGGTTACTGCAAAAAACTGGCTGGGCTTTAGATAATTAGATTTTTCCAAGTCATCTGAAGGCCAGGTAGTAATTCCGATTTCTACCCCTTCCGGCGCAGCCTGCTGGATTGAAGATAACTGATTGGAGTAAGCGAAAGCACACCAGGACATGCTGTCTTCATTGCTTCCGTAAACCATAGGGTCCTGCTCAGCAGAGCCTACCGTAATCTCTGTAAATACACTTGGGTCTACATGCCAGCCCTCTTTCACCGCCTGTTCTTCCAGGTCAAAAACAGTACTGATATCATCTGCACTTTTTGCTCCCAGCTTTCCTTCTTCAAAAAACACCTGGCCTTTTGCCCTAAGCCAGTACTCCGGCAGAGTTTCATGATTATATCCAATATTGGTGCGAAGTCCCGTTTTTTCCTTTACTTCTTTAGACAGTTCTACAAATTCATCAATCGTCATCCCATCTTTGACTTGGATTCCCACTTTATCCAAGGCGGTTTTATTGTACAACAGTGCAGGTGCGTTGACGCCATTGCAGACTGCATAAGTCTTTCCGTCTACTTTTGCGGAATCCAGAATGCTCTCATCTACATCTGACAAGTTCAGTGTTCCATCTTCAATATACGGTGTCAGATCCAGAAGCAACCCATTCTTTACATACTGATCATAATACTGTAAATCCATTTGCACAATGTCCGGCATCGTATGGCCTGCTGACGCTGTTGCCAGCTTATTCCAGTAATCATTCCACTCTGAAAACTGTCCGTCAAAGGTTACGCCAGGATTTTCTTCCGAATACATTTCCAGAATTTTACTGGTACGCTCATTTCTTACCTGGTTGCCCCACCAGGCAAAGGTTATTTTCCCGGAATCTTCCTTTGTACTCTCACTGTTTTTCTTATCTCCGCTGCTTCCGCCGCAGGCTGCCATACTGCACACCATGGCCATACCAAGAATCACTGCTAACACTCTTCTTTTCATAGTCTCTGCAACCTCTTTTCCTTTACATTTTTTCACGACCGTCGTTTGTGATGTTTATTATATGCCATGTTTGAAACAGAAAAAAGAAACAAAACCTAGTTCTTCTTAGACGAAACCTTGCATTTTTTCTCTTTCATTGGTTTTTTCTTTTCTAACTGCTATAATATCATTACTGACAGTTAAAGAAAATGGAGGTAGACTTCATGTTTGATAAAATAAGAGAAAAAGTACAAAATGCCCCGCTTGCCCGAAAGTTTCTTATGCTTTTGCTGCCGGGTATCTTCTTATTTGCATTATTTATCCTTGCTGGCTTCCTGTTGATTATACGTTCCAGCAATCGTATGCTGTATCAGACTTCCGGAAAACTGCTGACTTATTCTTCCAAAGATGTTTCGCAGAATCTGCACACGGTGCAGGGCATGGCTAATTTTATTTTGGAAGATAATTCCATACAGACATCCCTTTCGGAAAGCAAGGACGGCAATGGCAGCAGTACGCCCTCTAATTCCTATGCCCAGATACATGCCGCACTAAACAACTACTATCAAAAGTACAAATCCTACTATGTGGATTATGTCCAGGTAGTTACTGACAAGTTTTCTGTTCTATCTTCCGGCATTGATTCCCATGTTCTTCCCTCTGAACTTCAGTCGGAAATCTTGGAAACAGCCCGGGCTCAGGACGGACGGCTCTGCTGGATTACCGATTACTGTGATACTTACGGGATTTTTCTGGTACGAAGCCTTCGCCGGATTGAACACCTAAAGCTGGACGACCTGGGAGTGCTGATTATAAACATTAATATCCGGCAGATGATGGAGGATATCTCCACCCCAAACCAAAGTCAGGATTCTGTGTCCTATATTCTGTGCAGCGACAGCCAGACCCTTTATGCACCGGCTTCGCTGAAAGATTACGAAAGGCCTGCACTGGAAAAAGTGACTTTGGGAGAATATTCCATTCAAAAAGTCTGCCAAGACCGTTACTTTACTGTACGAGGGCGCATTACAGATACCGGCTGGGATTATTTCTGTCTCTCTCCTTATGAGGGTATGTACAAGAATATTCAATTTTTCCAGAAGCTTTTTATATTTATTCTGTTTGCCACCCTTCTTCTGTGTATTTTGCTTACCAAAGTGCTTATGACGCCTCTGGTAACACATTTTGACGCGCTGATGACCAAAATAAAGGCTTTTGGAAATGAAAAATTTGAAATTATTCATTGCCCTTATTCCTACGAAAGCCGTTATGATGAAATCGGTCTTCTTCATCAGCAATTTGATTCCATGGCCGCAAAAATACTGACTCTGATAAAAGAAAACTACGAACATAAGCTGCTTGCCAAGGAGTCACAATTAAAAGCGCTGGAAATGCAGATAAATCCCCATTTTTTGTACAATACCCTACAGTCCATCAACTGGAGGGCAAAGCTGTTGAAAGACGCACCTATCTCCTTGATGACAGAATCCCTGGGAAAGCTGCTACGGATTACACTAAGCCGGAAAAACAAAGATTCGTCTCTATACCAGGAACTGGAATTGGTTAAATACTACATGAATATTCAGGAAATCCGCTTTGAAGACAGTCTGCGCTGTGAAACAGAGATACCGCCTGAACTTCTGGATACTTACCTGCCTAAATTCACGCTGCAGCCCCTGGTTGAAAATGCCATTCACTATACCCTGGAGGAGGACAGCGATGAATGTTTGATTTATATAAAAGCACACCGGGAAGCTGGCTGCATTGTGATTACTGTGTCCAATACGGAGTCCCAATTTGAAGAAAATCTTCTGGAAAAACTGCTTTCTAAAGAAATCCTTCCAAACGGCTTTGGAATTGGAATTCTGAATGTTTACAAGAGACTGGAACTGGCCTTCGGAGATTCCTGCAGCCTGGAATTTATCAATGAGGAAATGTTTGCCACAGTGAAAATAACAGTCCCTGACAGGACTGACGTAAAAAGGAGAAACTGATATGCTTCGATTGCTGATTGCTGATGATGAAAAAATTATTCGTGAAACCATGTGCAGTATTATAGACTGGAAAAGCCTTGATATTGAGATTGTAGGGGTATGTAAGAACGGTCTTGAGGCTTACGATGCTATTTTAGACGAATATCCCGACATTGTCCTGACAGACATTCGCATGCCCAAATTGTCGGGATTGGAATTGATTCAGAAAATCACCCAGAATCATGATAATATCCAGTTTATTATCCTTTCCGGATATCATGATTTTTCCTATGCCAGGGAAGCTATGAAATACGGCATCAAACACTATATCTTAAAGCCCTGCAGCGAACAGGAAATCATAGAAGCTGTGAAGGACTCTATAAAGGAGCATTATAAAAAGTTGCCCTCACAGACTGCAGGGCAAAGTCTGCCCTCTTTGGGCGGACATCTGCAGAAAAATCTGATGTATGATATTTTACTGCAGCTTCTGTCTTCAGACCTGCCCGCTAAAAAGCTGCCCCCCCTTTATGAAACCCACCTTGATTTCTATCATATGCCCTACCATTTATGCTATATATTTTTTCTGGAAGAATCCTTTGTCAGTTCCTGTATTTCCCTGATACAGTATTTTTTCAAAAGCCATGGTCTTGATTCCTCTTTTGCCTGCGTTTATGTGAAAAATTCTCTGTTGTTTTTCTTTCCCCACCCGGCAAAGAGTCTTTCTGCCCTGTCCGGCCTTTCGGGATTTCTTTCAGAGAGTCTGACACAAAGTCCATGTACTTTTCAAGAAGATACTTATGACGCTCTCATGCCCCTTCTGGAAACTGTTCGCCGGAAAGTAAAGCGGTACGAAACTATTTACCTTTACTCCGGCACGCATCCCATTACCATCTGCAATTACAACTATGTATTTCAGAAAACATTGGAGATTTCCGACCTGTTAGAAAAAGAAACGGATGAAACCTTTCATCAAAATCTTCTGGAGGAATTAAAGCAGCTTCTTGCTTCTATCAAAGACCTGAATTTTCTCCGTTCCCTGGTCAACAGCCTT
>DXFK01000123.1 GCA_019114495.1 Candidatus Blautia stercoravium | reverse complement strand
TATTTCATTCTCTTAATCCTTATTTTCCAAGGCCTTTCCTTTTTTTCGTTTGTAAAAATTGACCAAAAAAAAACAGCTTTTCAAAACTTTTTTATGTTTTGAAAAGCTGCAATTTTTCTTTTACTTGTACCCTCTCTTTTAAACTTGTACCATTATTTTCCTGCCATTTTCAACTCCTGCACAGACTTCCTCACAAGTCTGCGACAAGGCATCTGGTACACCAATTCTTCCTTCTGAGAGGAAATTTTGCCATCCAGCATCTCTATCATAACCTCTGCAGCCCGATATCCAATATCATGCAGCGGCAGTGTAATCGTTGTCAGAGGCGGCTTATAATAACTGGATAATTCTCTGTTATCATACCCCACCACAGAAATTTCCTCCGGAATTTTCTTTTTCATTTCGTCTGCCCGGTCATATACGCCGCCTGCCATAATATCGTTCATACAGAAAATAGCAGTAACCTTTCGCTCGAAAAGCACACCAGCCCCTTTATACCCGGTTTCCCGATTCCAATCACCATAATAGACAAGTTCCGGTTCATAAAGCAGACCATTGTCCCGCAATGCCTTCTGATATCCCACAAGCCGGGCCTGCATATGAAGACTGTCGCTTTTTCCCGTAATGACACCAATACGCCTGTGCCCCTGTTTAATCAGATACTGCACAGCCTCATAAGCCCCATGTTCATCGTCTACAACTACAGAAGGTACTTTCCCACTCTGAGTATATCCATAGGCCATAACGGCGGGAATTGGCAGGTCATCCGGAATACAATGCATAATCCTCTCATGGGCAGTCACATAGATAATTCCTTCCACCTGCTTTGCCATCAGCTTTCGGATTTCCTGTTTCACAAGGCCATAATAATCTTCTTTGTTGTAATACACATCATTGTATTTTTTGAATAATCGCATGTTCGTAAGCAGAATCTGATAATCTATTTCCTGACAATATTCTGTAATGCCATCAATAATATCCGGAATACTGAAAATGGTCATATCCTCTGCAATGACACCGATACTTCTTGTATTTTTCATTTTGAGATTTTTCGCCACATAATTGGGTGTATAATCCATTTTTTCCACAGTCCTCAATACCAGACTGCGGGTGGCCTCACTAGCTCCCGGCTTCCCGTTCAGAATATTGGAAACTGTGGCAATAGATACGTTACATGCTTTCGCTATTTCTTTTATGGTTGCCATATAAAATTTTCTTCCCCTTTTTCATTTTCGTTTTTACTTAAACGTTTTACTTTTCTCATAGTTCTATTAAACAACTACTTCTCTGCAATTGTCAACCTTTTTCTACTTGAGTTTCCGCAAACTGCAATAAAAAGATAGAGCGGAGCTGATATTTATCCAGTGCCAGTTTATTTTTGCTTTGTGGGAAAAATAATTCGATCGGCCACTGTTTGATATAAGTCTCCAGTATCTCCAGAGTTGAAAGACTGACATCCGTAGAGCGAAGCAACCGCAGTGCTTTGGGATTCCCAAACGCATCCTTCGGATAGCTGATGATAACAGCTGCATTGGGAATGCCATTCAGTTCCCCTTCATAGCGTTACTCATAGAATTGACGGTCGCCAACGGTCACGAGGCTGACTCCCGGATCTTTTTCCGCAAATGAAGGGCAAACAAACCGGCTTTCTGACAGATTCCCCATAGATAGAGAATACGGTTGGTCTTCAACGCACCTATCGTATAAAAACCTTTCCGTATAAAGCTGTCCATTACCTTTGAGGAAGTCTACCAGCTGTCACAAAGAAAATAGGCAACTACCGGTACAATGGGAAGCTCTTCTGCAATCTCTTTTACGATCTGAATCTTGGATTTTGATTTATCGTACAGTCTGACTGCATAACTTAGGGTAATCCCATTGCAGGAAAGCATGACAGAAACAACCTGATGCCCGTAATCCTGACGGCCTTTTAAATGTGATTGGTGAAAATACGCTGCTTCGATTGGATGTAGAGCCTGTGACGAAGGCCGGGTATGTGAAGCAATGTCATCATCCACAATACAGTAAACAGGCTGTGCGGAACGCTGAGTTTCCCTGTAAATAATATGGAGGATACTTCTTTTGAGGTCATCAACAGACACATCGAACATGGTAATTAGCTGAATAAACAGCTCAATACTGGGATACTCTCCCTCGTTCTCAATGGACTGAATGTGTCGTGGAGCATATCCAATGATCCCGGAAAGCTGCTCTCTGGTCATTTCTCTGGCTTCACGGGCTTTTTTGATCGCCTGTCCAATGGGCATAAAATCAAAGTCAAAATCGTTGTTTCTTTCGTCCATAAGCTCACCATCTTGCACCATTATAATGTTACTTTTATATTGTACAGAGGTCAGAATTCTTTTGAAACGATGTGATATTTCTTGTAATAAGAGATTATATATCTTGTACCTAGTACTATAGATTCACATTCTGTAACTTGTATTGTTCGAGTATAAGAACTATAATATATTTTATGGAGGTGGACTATGGACTATATGACATTGAAAGAAGCAAGTGAAAAATGGGGCGTGACTCCTCGACGAGTAAATTACTATTGTGCTAGTGGTCGTATTCCCGGCGCTGTGAAAAAGTCTACGATCTGGCTGATACCGAAAGATGCGGAAAAGCCAGCTGATGGGCGTAGGAGGAAAGAGAGGGACAACCAATGAGGATTCTATTGATTGAAGATGATAAGGAAATAAGCGAAATGTTAAGCAGCTATCTTATGGCAGAAAATTTTAAAGTTGTCTGCGCTGCTGATGGACAAAAGGCGTGTGAGGATTTCGACACAGGCTCTTACAGCATTGTCTTATTGGATTTGATGATTCCCAAAATCACAGGTATGGATGTGATGAAATATATTCGCAAAAAAAGCACTGTGCCAATTATTATCATATCTGCAAAGGATTCGGATTCCGACAAAACTTTAGGCCTGGGCCTCGGTGCGGACGACTATATTACCAAACCTTTTTCTATCACAGAGGTTATGGCGCGTATTAAAGCGAATATACGGAGAAACACCGAATACGATGCTGCACCGCCAGAGCAAACCAAACTTGTGTGGGGAACATTGGTTATGAATTTGGAAAATCACACAATCACAAAATCAGGTGAGATTATCGAGCTGACCGCAAAAGAATATGACATTTTGCGCCTATTACTAGAAAACCCACAAAAGGTTTACACAAAGGCTCAAATCTATTCCCTGATCTGGAATGACGCTTATATAGGGGATGAAAACGCCGTCAATGTCCATATTAGTCGTATGCGAAATAAGATTGAGGATGATCCCCGGAAGCCACAGATCGTTATAACAGTATGGGGGATTGGCTATAAGCTGGGTGAACAGAAATGAACAATTCGACAATTATTTTTTTACTCACCATCTGTATTGTGCTTTTAATCTATATCATTGCGTACCAGCAGTTTGTATTTCATACTGGCACAAAAGCAAAGATACATGAGATCAGCAGCCAATTAAAGGAACTTCTTGACACCGGCAGCGACGAAAAAGTGACAGTCTTTACGGATAATAAGGCGCTGATAGAGCTTGCGACACAAATCAATCGAATCTTGGAAGATCGGCAAAAAGTCAAAGTGGAGTATCGGCGGGCTGAAATGGCATCCAAAAAGATGCTCTCCAACATTTCACACGACATCAAAACCCCCATGACCGTGATTCTTGGCTATTTGGAGATCATGGGTTTGGACAGAACCCAAAACAATGAAATGTTGCAAAAGGTGGAAAGTACCGCCCACCGGGTAATGGGATTGATAACACAATTTTTCACTCTTGCCAAATTAGAGGCTGGCGATACAGATATGCCATTGGAGCGGTTGAATGTCAATGAAGCCTGCCGAGAAAACATTTTGGATTTCTATGAACTCCTTTCACAAAAAGATTTTCAAGTGGAAATCAACATCCCCGAACAAGTGTTGTATGCAAATGCCAATAAAGACGCGCTACAAAGAATGATTTTCAATTTGATTTCCAATGCGATCCGCTATGGCGGCGATGGAAAATATCTGGGCGTGTTTTTGCGGGCAGATCAGGCGCATATCTATATCGACATTGTAGACAAGGGCCGTGGAATTGAAAAAGAATTTGCCGATTCTGTTTTTGACCGATTGTTTACGATGGAAGATTCCAGAAATAGTGCCATGCAGGGAAACGGTCTTGGACTGACGATTGCCAAAAACCTTGCCTTGCAGCTCGGCGGAGACATCACTTTAGAGAGCCAACCGTATCAGAAAACAGTTTTTACAATCATTCTAAAGAAAATGGCCTATTAAACCATAGGCCATTTTTTCAAGAAAGAAATTCGTAAGATTTATTCAAGAGTTTTGAAAATCAAAATCTTTATAATGTCAGATAGAAAGGAGGGCAAGACAATGCCATTTATTTTACGAACAAACGGGCTTTCCAAAAAGATTGGCGGCAAAACGCTCGTCATTGATGTTGATATTCATATCCCCAAAGGAGAAATTTATGGATTTCTCGGCCCCAACGGAGCCGGTAAAACTACGGTGATGAAGATGATTACCAACCTTTGGAAGCCTACCAGCGGTACGATTGAGGTGTTCGGTGAGGTACTGACGCCAAAATCTTATGAAGTGTTGAAAAGGATGGGAAATATTATAGAGTTTCCTACCTTTTACGATCACATGACTGGGCGTGAAAATTTGCAGCTCCATTGTGAATATATGGGCTATTACAATGTTGACAGCGTTGAAAGTGCGCTGCAAATGCTGGATTTGACCGCTGCCGCCGATCAGCCGGTCAAGAGCTATTCCCTCGGCATGAAAGAACGCCTCGGAATTGCAAGAGCCATCATGTGTAAGCCGGAGCTGCTTATCCTGGACGAACCCACAAACGGTCTTGATCCGGCAGGCATGAAACAAATCCGTGATTTGTTGAAAACGCTGTGTTCGGAGTACGGAATCACCGTCATGATTTCAAGTCACATTTTGTCTGAAGTGGAAAGCATTGCGGACACCGTTGGCATTATCCATCATGGAAAAATGATGAAAGAAATCCGTTTGCAGGATATTGAGGAAATGAACCTCAATTATGTGGAACTTTCTGTCACGGATGAAAAACGGGCTGCCTATGTTCTGACTGACAAGTTGGAACTGCATAATTTCAAGATTCTTGACAGCGGCAAAATTCGCATCTATGACTACACGGCGTCCACCCAGCAGTTGACGAAAACACTGGCGCTGAATGATGTCGAGGTTGTGAGCATCGGAAAGAAATCTAAAACTCTGGAGGACTACTTCTTGAAACTGACCGGGGAGGTGAAAGATCATGCTTAAACTCATTAGGCTGGAATGGAAAAAGAATAATGTGGGCAAGTATATTCGTAATGTGGTTATCATGTCGGTCCTGATCTGTCTATTCATCTTTGCTCTTTGCTATTTGGGTATTGCCAATGACCCTGATACGGGTGTTCCTGATGCAGCACCGGGCAACAGTGCGATTTCTTCCTCAATCGAGCTGTTTACAAGCATGGCGTTTCTGGTGTTTACCAGCGTCATGTTGTCCACATACATTGTGAGTGCCTACAACAACAAAACCATGAATTTGATGTTTTCGTATCCAATTAAGCGGCAGAAAATCCTTATTTCTCAAATGCTTGCCGTATGGATTTTCAACTTCGTGGCGTTGGTGCTGACAAAACTGCTGATTTACGGCTGTATTTTGCTTGGCTCACAATTCATGGTTTCCTCGTTCCCGCTGGACTACAACATGGCAAGTGTGGGGTTCTATATCCAGTTGCTCCTAAAGGCCGTTGTTATTGTCACCATGAGTTTTATCGCTCTGTTTATTGGCATGGCTATGAAGTCATCAAAAGCCACCATCGTATCTTCTTTCCTGCTGATTTTTTTGACACAGGCCAATGTTGGTGACTTTTCGTTGTCGGACAATGCCATTCTGCCTGCTGTGCTTATGGTACTCTCCTTGTTTTTTGCGTTCCTGGCTATTTACAATGTGGAAAACAAAGATCTGAACTGATAGAAGGTATTATGAAAAAAACACCTCTTGTAATAATCAGTCTATTGATTCTCGTATGCCTAAGTGGTTGCGGGAAAAAACAGTCACAGAAACTAAATCCTATGCAGCAAGTGAAATTTCTGCGCTGAACATCCATACTTCTTCATGGAATGTGACGTTGTCTGCTGGTTCCGGGGATATGGTTGGCATTGATATTTCCGGCTCCATTTCTAAAGGGGAAGAAGCCCCGGCCATTTCTCTATCCAACGGAACATTGTCGATCCTGCAAGCATACGAGGATAGTGGCAAAAATGAAATTGCTTTAGGAAAGAAAGATCAGATAACAATAACGATACCTTCCGAACTGGTAGTGCCTATTGAAATTAACAATGTTTATGGCGATATGGAAATCAATCACATTTCAGCCCCTCAATTTCTCTTGAACAATGAGGCCGGGTATGTGAGTTTTAGTCCTATGTCAAGATTTAGTACAAGTTAAAATGGGAAATTTATCCTCATCTTAACTCGCTAAAAGCAATCCGTTTTTCTTGGCTTTTTCGTACAGCTTTTCAAATTCATTTGGTGACATATAATCGCAATGGCTTTGAATTCGTTTTGTATTATAAAAAGCTTCCACATATTCAAATATCAGCTGATATGCCTGTTTGTAATCACGGATTTTAAACCGGTTCAGCCATTCACGTTTGATTAGGGCATGAAAGAATTCTATGCATGCATTATCCCAGGGAAATGCTTTTTTTGAATAGCTGCGCTGTATTTTTGCGGTTGCTTTTCGATATTCTTTAGATACATACTGGCTTCCGCTGTGAAAGTATGTGAGCCAGAATGAAATCAGAACTGTTGTATCACCGTTATGACATTGAGAAAATGACTACGTTTGAACTGAAGAGTGTCATCTGGAGATATTTCATCAGTTACTGGAATAATCGGAGGATCTGCACTGCCAATGGAGAACTTCCCCCGATGGTTAAACGACAACAATACTATGATTCCCTGAAAGAAGCAGCATAGGATACAAAATCCTTGAGGGAAATGTGTCAACTGATCTTGACAATATCACAATTTGTATAAAATTGACATGCGTGAAACTCTTGTCAAAAAACAAAAGGATAAAGCTATCAAACAAGCTATGAAACTTCTTCAAAAAGAAGGCTTACTGCCTCTTGATGAACCTTTGACTTCTTAATCAAAACTGTTAATTATTAATACCTTCAAAAAAGTTGCCTGTTATAGTCAGCTTAATGAAGTGCACCCATTTACGGCTGACATCTACTTTCTTTCACACTATCACCCACTTATATTGTAATCTACAAATTTTTTATAATCAATTATTTTGCAGGTTAACTTTCACAATGACAAAGGCGGCTTTAAAATGCCGCCCTTATCATCAGGATATTATCTTTTCATTATACAAAGTGGTACCAGTCACCGTTTTTATCAGATTTTTCCTATCAGTTCTGCTCTGCGCCCATCCCGCAAAAATACAGGAATCTCTTCCAGAGGCGCATCTACGGTAACCGTCTGGCCCCCTTCCCATACCTGACCGCTGCTTACCATGGTCCAGGACGCTCCCTTAGGAAGATAAACCTCCCTGGAGACTGCGTTCTCGTACAGGACAGGCGCTACCAGCATATCCGACCCGAACATATACTGCTCCTTCAGTTCCCAGCATATTTCTTCCTGAGGAAATTCATAGAACATCGGGCGCATTACCGGTCTTCCGAAACGATGAGCCTCCTCCATCAGCACTCTTACATAGGGGCGCATTGCCTCCCGGAAAAGGATATATTTTTTTAGGATCTTCTCATTTTCTTCTCCAAAACTCCAAATTTCATTCTCCCCTCCTGTAAACAATGCTTCGCTTCCGTCTTTTCTGTAAACATGACGGTCTTCACAGTTCCGGTCTCCATGGAGCCGCATCACCGGACAGAAGGTCCCCCACTCAAACCAGCGCACTAAAAGCTGACGGAAGCCTTCCTCCTTGGGGTTTCCTCCTGAAAACCCTCCTATATCAGTGGTCCACCATGGGATACCGGCAATGCCCATATGAAGGCCCGCGCAAAGCTGACGTCTCAGGGTTTCCCAGTCGCTGTGTATATCTCCGCTCCATACCAACGCGCCGTATCTCTGGCTTCCCGCCCAGGCGCACCGCAGCAGGTTCACCACTTTTTCCTGTCCCTCCATACGCTGTCCTTCATAAAAAGTCTTGGCATATGCCTGCGGGTAGAGATTTCCGATCTGCACATTTGGCCCCATATAATATCTGTAGTTGTCAAAATCATAGACCGTATATTCCGGCTCCGCCTCATCCAGCCAGAAAATTCGAATTCCCTTGTCATAATAGTTCTTTTTGCACTTCTCCCATACATAAGACCTGGCTTTTGGATTGGTAGCGTCGTAGAAGGTGCTTTCTCCTCCGAACCGCATGGCGATCTCCACGCCCCGCTCGCTTTTCACCAGCAGGCCCTTCTGCTTCATCGCGGCAAAATTCTCGCTTTTTAAGTCTACCTGGGGCCACACAGAAACCATCAGCTCCATCCCCATGGATTTCAGTTCCTGTACCATAGCCTCCGGATCCGGGAAAAACTCCTCTTCAAACCGATAGTCTCCCATGTGGGGCCAGTGGAAAAAGTCACAGACGATCACATCCACAGGAATCCCCTTTTTGTGGTATTCCCTGGCCACTTCCAGAAGTTGTTCCTGATTCCAGTAGCGCAGCTTGCACTGCCAGAAGCCCATACCATATTCGGGCATCATAGGAACGGTTCCTGTGGCCAGCGCGTAGGCGCGCTCTATCTCATCCGGGTCGTCTCCGGCGGTAATCCAGTAATCCATCTGCTTCGTGGAATTTGCCTGCCAGATAGTCTTATTTTTTCCAAAGGTAACGTTTCCGATGGCCGGGTTATGCCAGAGAAATCCATAGCCCCGGCTGGAAAGGAGAAAGGGTACGCTGGCCTGGGAATTGCGGTGGGCAAGCTCCAGGCTGCATCCCTTCAGGTCCAGGATGTCCTGCTGGTACTGCCCCATTCCGTAGAGCTTTTCTTCCTCTTGCGCCGAGAAAGTAACCGTCAGGCCAAAATCTCCGCCCAGGATGGGCCGGAAGCTCCGGCTGTCCAGATTCAGAGCGCCTCCGTCCCCATATTCCTCCAGCAAAAGTTTTCCTTTTTTATTATAAAAGGAAATCCGGCACTTATGGTTATAATCACTGACTTCCATGACCGCCTTCAGTTTTCCATTCTCAATGGAGCTCTCATAGGTTCCTGTCTGGATTTCTTCCTGCCCTTCCCCTTTTCCGGCGTCTGCAAGCAGCGCAAAATCCGTATTCTGGATGTCTCTCATCATTGCGGAACGGACCCGCAGGCTGTTTTTCCCCCAGGGCTCAATCTGCAAAACCTCTCCGTTATACTCATAAATCAGCTTGTGCCCTTCTTTTCTCATGGTCTGCATTTATCCTACCTCCTCGTTTTTTTTGCAGCATTCTTCCAGCCGCTCCCTCTGTTTCACTGTCAGATGCTTTTTATAAAACTTCCATATTTCTTCTGGAATCCCGTCTTCTTTTCCTGGATTTCGCGGTTCTTTTGCGCCGCCTGACCAGCGATTTCCAGCATAGAACGCGCTTTTCCAGCCACCCTGCGGTTCGTCAAACAGGAACTGGTTGTTTTCAAAGCAATAGTGCTTTGCTTCCCCGTATACACAGATCTGCGGTGGATCCTTCTCATAGCAAAATACGTTGCCATAAAAATCTGCGGGCAGCCCCTGGTCGTAAATGCCAATCCCTCTCCCATCATTGACACTCACATTATAGCGCAGGATAGTCCCTTCACATTCCCTGTTGTAATTGAGGCCCATACAGTCAAGCCAGAAACCGCCCTCATTGTCGTGGGTATAATTATACTGGAATATGGTGGTCCCGGCCGTTCCCCAATCTGTATCAAAGGCGGTTCCGTCGTTCTCAAACAGTCTTGTTCCAGCCACCTCATTATACTGGATCAGTGCGTCCCGGGTAGCGCAGACCCAGATCCCCGCAATGAGCTGGGTGTCCTCCAGCGTTCCGTTGGCCCCTGCGTCCAGACACACATTTGCGTCAATCAGCGGCGAAATGCAGTTTGCCACAATGATGCCGTCCGAACCGGTTCTGCTGATCTGATTCCCTCTGACCACCACATGGGTATGGTGTATATCATTGATGAAATCTTCCTGCTGGTTCACTCTGATCCCGCTTGTAGTCACATCATAAATTTGATTTTTTTCAATCAGAATATCCTGCAGATGAGACTGCTTAGAGGATCGGCCAGGCATAGTGACATAGATGGCTCCGTTCCAGTACATACTCTGATAGACCTCCCGAGCCCTGCGGTTTTCCCCTGTCACGTCATGGATCCTGCAGTTTCTGACTGTGATCCCTTCTGTGATTCCTTCCGGCTTTCCGCATATACAGATCCCCTGGCGTACAGCCCGGACAGAAGATCGGTTGGTAATCTCCAGCCCTTCTACGCTCCAAAAGCTTACCCCATCCAAAAGAACCGCCGCATAACCTCCTTCTCCGTCAATGCGGGGTGCCGCCCCCTCTCCGTAGGGCTCCGCCTTCACCGGGGCAAAACGGCTTCCCGAACCTTTGGGGGCAAAGCATCCTTTCCAGACGCCTCCCGCCCGAAAACAGATCCGGTCTCCGGGATAAAACCGCGTGGCGTTTGCCGGGGCCAGCGTCCTCCACGCCTCCTTGGGAGAAAGCCCGCTGCACGCGTCATTTCCATACTCCGAGTCCAGATAAAAACTCCTTCCTTCCATATCATTCTTTCCTTTCCATTCCTACTCTAATATCCGATCATCGGTATGGCCTCCGGCTCCCGGGCAAAGGGCTCCCTCTCCCCATTCTTCACCTGATACAGTACGGCAGCCGTCTCTTTCGCCGCCTGCATCAGCTCCGGATATGGCTGCATACACACATCCACCATACCGATCTGATAATTTTCTCCATCAAATCTTCCCAGACAGAACTGGTCGTTGAACTGAAACCAGTGAGCCCCTACTCCGTAAGGGTGAGCGGCCGCCCGCTCCACATAACTCCTCCACATTTTTGCCCGTTCCTTCTGATCTGTCACACCTTTGAGCCCTGTGGCGGTCAGCCCCCTGTCAAGAGCGCCGCAATGATATTCTCCCAACAGGATTGGCCGATCCACCCCTGCGTTCTTTATAAAATCCATATCCTTCCCAGGATCAAAATCATAACAGTTCACAGAAAACACGTCGAAATACTCCCAGCCTGCCATCATATCCGGATTATCCGCCTTGGACCAGCGCAGTCCCAGGTTCAAATGCTTCGGGTCCGCCTTCCTGCATTCCTGGGACGGCACCCGGATGTATTCCCGGATTAGAAACCTGGAATAGCTGCGGACGTCCGGCTCTGAACCAGGATATTCCGTGGAACATTTCTCAATGGGCGCTAAAAGCGCGTCAAAAGACGCGAAGCTGCTTCCCCAAACCTGGTTCAGCGCCTCTATCCTCTGGTATTTTTCACACATAGTCCTGTAAAAGCCTTCCCGGCAGCAGGTCCTGGCCGGATTTCTCAGCACCTCGTCCACAACGGCCAAATTTTCTACAAAATTAAACTCCGGCTCGTTTCTCAGAAAATAGCCGATCAGCCATGGGTCCTCTCTCCATTCCTCTAGTTTTCTGGCATAGCGGGCGGCATTTTCGGCGTATTCCCGGGACAGTACGTCCGGGAAATCCCGGAAAATCAGCACCTGCGTGGAAGGAAAATCCGGAAGCTCTCTTACATAGGGAATCCGGGAGTCCGGGCGATTCACACAGAGCCCCGGAAAATTCCCCTGGGAGTTCATGCCGTTGGACATCAGTATATGATGAGCGATCTCCTCCCACTTTTCCTTCCACTCATCTCCATAAACCCGTTTCAGATTTGCCCCGGCAAAGCTAAACAGCCGGAAATGTTCCGGTTCCATATAGGCGGCCCGCCGTCTCTTTCCACAGTTCCAGAAGTAGCCATACTCCGGGTCTTCTTCCTTTGGAAGCCAGTCGCAGTTTTTCTCGAAGCTGTCCACCCGGCCTTCCTCTCCCGGTCTTGTGCCGCAGGGCCCCATAGAAAAGTAATCGCAGCCGTCCGGGTCCACCAGGTGCCATCTGCCGTCCGGCGTCTTAAAGGTAGAAAAAAATCCGGTTCCCTCCTTCAGCTTCCGTCCAGAATCTCCGCCCCAGCGGTTCCACTGAGGAAACGGATAGCCTCCCGCGCCCGAGGCTGCGGACAGCGCCGCTTTCAGTTCTTCCTCAGAATGAATCTTGCCGGGCCATTCCTTTTCTTTCCACTGGCCAAAGCAATCCACAATCTTTTTGTCCGGTGTCGGGAACTCCCTGGGCGGCTCCTCGCTCATATAAAAATTCCCCATCCGCACCCTGACATCATGATAGCAGCTTTTTATCCCCAGTTCAAAGCGTTCTACCTTTTCTCTGGGCGTCCTCTGCCCATGTACCACCAGTTTCAGGGTTCCCGGTGTGCGGTTGGTATAAATCGTCCTGTTGTCAAGAAGGCTTAAGTCCAGACATATCCTGGTCTTAAAGGACGGCAGCAGGCCAAAGCGCAGAAACAACCGCTCCTTCTCTTCTCCAAAAAGAAAGCACCTGAGCATCATGGCTGCGGAGTGTTCCTCCAGCACCTCCACATCTCCCACGATATAGCGAAGCCTGGACTTCCTGGTCTCTGGGAAGGTTACGCCCCCTCCTTCTGCCCCGAACCGAACCACGCAGCTTTCTTTTCCCTGTTCCTCTATCCTGGCTTTTCTGGGAATCAGCCGCTGCAAATCTAACGCTTCTGTTTTTCCCATCTTACATTCCCCCTTCTACACGATAATTTCCCGCATTTTTCCTTCTTCGTCATTTTGAAAGGTTTTTCCATCCTCTGACGCAAAGACAAAAAACCGTATTTCAGACCATCCCGCTATTCCTGTATCCTCCTCAGATATTTTTTACCGTTTTTCCGTAATTGACCGGCGTTATTCCTGTATACCGCTTAAAAACCTTGCTGAAATAGCTTTCGTCTGAAAAGCCTACCCTCTCGCTGATCTGAGAAATCCTCATAGAAGAATTTATCATAAGCTCCTTCGCATGGGCGATCCTTATCTCCGTAAGATACTGAAAAATCGTCTTGCCTATGTTCTGCTTAAAAAGCCGATTCATATAATCAAAATTGCAGTGAAATTCTTCCTCGATCTGGTTTCCGCTGATAGGTTCATAGTAGCAGGTATTCAGGTAATTCAAAAGGTCATAAACCTTGCGGTAGCTTTTTGAGCCGCTTTCCCGCTTCTGTATCTGTGCAGAAAGATACTGCCTGGAAACCGCGATCAGAACCTCCAGCACACAGCAGGCGCACAGCGCCTTATAGCCCTCTACATAATTGTTGTGAAAGGAGATTCCCTCATTCAGCCGCCGGGTCAACTCGGCATATCCCGCGTATCCAGCCAGATGCATATATTTTGGAAGAAACATGGACGATTCCTCTCCTCCGCCCTCCAGACTGCAGGAATCGCTGCGCAGCGCTTTTGCCCGCCGTTCCATCATCTGCTCCCGCAGGGTCTCTTCATTCTCCATCCCAGGCTTCATGGAAGCATACTGAAAATGGATGTAATAATACTCGCAGCGGGTGGCTTTCCTCCCCACATGGGTCTTTTCCGGATCTAAAAGCAAAAAATCTCCCGGAACAAGATGATAAAGTATTTCATCCTCCGAGAGATACATTTCGCCATGACGAACCAGATAGATAATATATTCGTGAGGTGTTCTCCTCTTGTGGACATACGGCGGCTCTATGGCCGCCGTATCTGCCAGTCTGATTTCCGGAAGACGGCTGCTGTCATACAGATAATAAATATTTTCTTTCCTCGTCATGCTCCTACCTTCTTCCCAATCCCGTTCTTCAGCCCAGGTCCGGCTCGCCGCATAACTGGATGGTTCCGGGTGCTCTTCCCTCTGTCTCAAAAATGAGGATCCGGTTGGTTCCTATGTGCAGAAGCGGGCCCGGAATATACAGCCGTTTCTGGGGACCGATCTCCCAAAACCTTCCGATATTGAACCCATTCACCAGTACACAGCCTTTGCCCCATCCGGAAAAATCCAGGAAGGTATCTCCCGTTTCTTCCGCTTCAAAGGTAAATTCATAAAATCCCGGATTTCCCTTCTGAATGGGAACCGAAAAGTCCAGTCCGGAAAGGTCTTCCATAGGAAGACAGTATTCCTTCCAGTGATAATGGTTATGTCCGTTAAGCTGTACGCTTCCATCGATGCCCTTTCTCTGCCGTTCCAGATTCGGGCCGAAGTTCACCCGTCCCATGTTTTCTACCAGAATCGAAAGCTTCTCTCCCTGCGGCGGCTCCTTCAGCTCGTGCTCCGCCAGCAGTTCCCGGTCGTAAAGGGTCAGCACCGGACGCTGATCCACAAACAGCGATGCCCGGTCGTTGGCACCCCACAGACGGACCTTTTCCAGCGGTCCCTCACAGGTAAGTGGACTCTCATACAAAATGTAACCATACCCCTGATCCAGCTTTTCCATAGAAACCGGATAGACGCTCTCCCGGGCCCTGGCGATATGCTCCAGGTTTCCAAACAAGGACGTGCTTCTTACGGTGCTCAGCGTCCCATAATCCTTTCTTCTGATCTCAGTGGTGAATTTCACCTCGGGGATAGGCGCGTACTTGGCGATGACCTTCTGGAAGGCTTCATACTTCGGCGTAATCCTTCCGTCTTCCGTCAAAAGAGCGTCGTAATCGTAAGAGGTCACATCCGGCGTCAGCTCGTCATAGTAATTGGAGCCGCTTGTAAAGCCAAAGTTGGTACCGCCCTCAAACATATAGATATTCACATGGCCTTCCGAGAGGATCTCGTCTAGGTCCTTCACATGCTCCTGCGTATCTCCCGTCTGATGACACGCCACGCCCCAGTTATCAAACCAACCTACCCAAAATTCCATACACATCAGAGGTTTGTCGCCAATCTTCTTCCTCATCACAGCAAATTGCTCCTTCCCCTTGGAGCCAAAATTTCCTGTCTGGAGCACGCCTTCTATCTTTCCGCAGGCAAAGGCGTCTCCCCATGGGCCGTCTGAAGTCACCAGCGGTACCTCGCAGCCGCACTCCACCATCAAGTTTTTCAGGTATTCCAGGTATCCCCTGTCATCCCCGTAATATCCATACTCATTCTCAACCTGCATGAGTATCACAGGGCCTCCCCTGGTAATCTGCAGGGGCGCGATGATCTCAAACAGCTTTTGATAATATTCCTTTACATGGCGAAGATAGGGTCCATACATACAGCGCAGGCGCATCCCGTCCTCCTTTAACAGCCAGTAAGGAAGCCCGCCAAATTCCCATTCTCCGCAGATATAGGGCGACGGCCTTAAAATCACCATCAGCCCCAGCTCCTGAGCCAGTTCTACATACCGCTTCACATCCAGGATCCCGGAAAAACAAAACTCTCCCTTTTCTTTTTCATGAAGGTTCCATGGGATATACGTCTCCACTGTGTTGCATCCCAGGGCTTTCAATTTTTCCAGCCTGTCCCGCCAATACTCAGGTACCACTCTGAAATAGTGCATACCCCCGGAAATGAGCTTCACTTTTTTCCCGTCCAGATAAAAATCATCCCGTATCTCAAATTGATGCATCCTATATCCTCCTGTCCGGCGGATGCCCGCCTCTGCTGAAAAAAACGAGGATACCAAACGATACACACCTCATGTTCGCTGACTGGTATCCCCGTATTTTTTTTACTTATCTTTTACTTATTTAATAGTAACCTCTCCGTTTGTCTTCACGAAAGCATCCATATCCTTCTGGATAGACGCTTTTACGTCCTCATAGCCTGCCGCTTTCAGTTTCTCTCGCATCTCATCAATAGCTGCTGCCGGATCGTCATATTTACCATAAGCCAGCTGTGGAATATACTCAGAAAGCACATTTGCTAGGGCCGCCTGCTTGGATTCTATAGATGTTGTGTCGATGATCAGGTTTTCAAATGGATAATCATAAGCGAAGCTGTTCATATTTTCGATAAAATCTGCAGTTCCATCCCACCATGTGGAATCCTGAAGTTCCAAATCGTCATTACGTCCCATCCAGAAGTTAGAACCCAGAGCCATTGTACTCTGATCCCATCCGTCCGGATGTCCCAGCTTGCCGTCGTCAGTTACCACATAGTCTTCGCCTTCAATACCATAGTTCAGCAGACGATAGCACTCTTCGTCATTTCTGAGCAGGTCATAAACCATAAGGGCTCTTTCCGGATGCTGAGAGTTGGCGCTGATCGCACAAGCGCCATGCAGCTTCAGTGGTTTGGAAACGTTCTGGTTCTCCATGCCCCAGTAGTAGAACTTGGGATCAGAGCCAGGCTGTTTTGCGTTCATGTTCGGAACAATGGTACTGTAATAGGTCTGTGCATGGTGCTGGTCCGCTCCTGACGTACCTGCGTACATTTCTTCTCTGGAATCTCCGTCGAAGTTCAGAACATCCTCACGCCATACGCCCATGTCGTTCCACTCTTTCATCAGTTCAGCTGCTTCATAGATGGAGTCATCCTCCATATACGGAGACATTACAGTAGTTGGATCGTCTGTCATAACACCCCAGAAATCGGTAAAGTTACCTACGCCGACGCCGTTGATCACACAGTAAGGAGTCTTAGATGCAATATATCCGCCTAAAACACCTCCCGTCAGGTTCTTGCCTGGCACGTCCCATGGAATGCAGTCCGGTTTGTTTTCCTTAATCCATTTGAAGTATGTGGTCAAATCTTCAAATTTAGAAATTGTTCCGTCTGGAATACCTGCTTCCTTCGCCCAGTCTCCCCGGTAAAACATTCCCTGATTGGTATACTGCACATAATTGTCCTCGGGGATAAAGTAGATCTCATCCTCATACTTACAGATGTCCCAGTCGTCATCCTCAGATACCTGCGCCCAGGTTTTCGGTGCATAGGTCTTAAGCATATCCTCAGACAGAGGCATGAAAGCGCCCTTCTTTGCATTCTCCCAGCCATACAGCCAGTCTGTGGCGGTACAGATCAAGTCCAGAGAGGTATCGCCGCTTAACAGCTTCAGGTTGTACTGGGTCTGCCAGTCTGTCCACTCAATATAGGTGAACTCAAGTTCTGCGTTGACCTTCTCTGTCAGAATCGGATTCAGTTTGTCCAACATAGCCTCCAGACGTCCGTTGGTAGGCTTGTTTCCAAGCACCAGCATATTGATGACTTCATGCTTTGAGGTATCGATGGAGCCGTCCTCCTTTACCTTCGAGTCGCTTCCTCCTTTGTCCCCGCCGCAGCCTGCCAGGCCTGCGACCATCAGAGAAGCCATGGTCAGCGCCACCGCCCGTTTTCCTAGTGTTCTCTTTCTCATGATATTCCTCCTTTTATCAGGTTTTCTGTGACCGCGTTTTTTTCGCAGCCACTGTTATCTGAACTTCCGGGACACCGGAAGGTTCATTCTTGCATTATGTATCAACCCTTTACTGCCCCTACTGTGATACCGGAAATAAAGTATTTCTGTACAAAGGGATACAGGAACACGATAGGTCCTGTGGCCACTACGGCTGTAGCCATCTTCAGAGTGTTGCTGGGCAAAGCTGTAATCGTAACATTGGCTCCCGCCACAGAGTTTTTCAGGGCGTTGGCCTGGTTGATGATGCTATACAGATAATACTGCAACGGTTTATAATCCACTGAGCTTCCCAGGTACAAAGAAGACTGGTACCATTCGTTCCAGTAGCCCAGGGCCAGAAACAGTCCCACTGTAGCCAGAGCCGGTTTGAGCATGGGGAAGATCAGGGAAATAAAGATCCTGAAATCTCCCGCTCCGTCAATCTTCCCGGACTCTGTAATCTCATAAGGAACCGATTTGGCAAAGTTCTTCATCAAAATGATCAGCCACGGCGTCATCAAAAGCTGCAGAAACACCGCCATATAACTTCCCTGAAGGTGCAGATAGCGGGACACCCAGATATAGGTAGGCGCCATACCTGCGGAAAACAGGGTGGTAAAGTAAATGAAGAAGGACAAGCCGTTTCGGAAAGGGAAATCCTTTCTCTGAAGGGCGTATCCGGTCATGGCGATAATAAACAGGCCGATGAGAGTACCAAACACTGTCATAAGGATCGTCACCACATAGGAACCGAGAATCTGCTTTGGATAACGGAACACCCAGGAATAAGCCGTCAGGGTAAAGCCCTTTGGCAGAAGTCCGAACCCTTCTTTGCTGATCACGCTTTCTGTACTAAAGGAAGCGGAAATGATCAGTATAAAAGGCAGGATACAAATTATCGCCCACAGGGTGATCACAACGTAGGAAATAATCTTCAGAACCATGGTACTCTTGTCTAATTTAATCTTATTTGATTTTTTCATTTTCTCTCCTCCTCGTCAGAACAACGCATAATCCGGGTCAATACGTTTCACCAGCCAGTTGCTGAACATAACCAGAGCAAATCCAAAGACGGACTGGTACAGACCTACTGCCGACGAAGTAGCGAAGTTGTTCTGGGTCGTCATGGTACGGTAAACGAAGGTCTCAATGATGTCGGTGGTCGGGAAGAGCTGTGAATTCGCACCTCCTACCAAGTTCCAGAACAATCCGAAATTACCTCTCATGATACCGCCAAGGGCAAACAGCAGCAGGATGATGAAGGTTCCCTTCAGAGAAGGAAGGATGATATAGCGGATCCGCTGCCAACTGGTAGCGCCGTCCACCTCAGCCGCCTCGATCATGCTGGAATCAATGCCGCAGATAGCTGCGAAGTATACGACGGAGCCATATCCTGTCTGCTGCCACATCTGGCAAAAGAAAATCACGAAAGGCCATACGCCAGCCATGCTGTAGATTTTGATTGGATCTCCGCCGGTCTCTCGAAGCAGAGTGTTCAAAGCTCCGGTATCGTAGTTCAGGATGTTGAAGGCAATGGCACCGATTAATACTACGGAAATAAAGTAAGGAAGGAACATCACTGTCTGAGACACCTTCTTGAACCATTTTCTCCTCACCTCATTGAGCATGACCGCAATGGCGATCTGGAACACATTTCCCAGAAGGATAAAGGCCAGATTATACAAAATCGTATTTCTGGTCAGCAGCCAGAGCTGTCCGGAATCGATCAGGAACTTAAAATTATCCAGTCCCGCAAAGGGGCTTCCGAAAATACCGTCCCTGAAATTATAGTTGGTAAAAGCAATCCACACGCCCGGAAGAGGGCAGTAACAAAACACGATGAAAAATACAACGGCAGGCAGACACATCAGCAGAAGCACTCTGTTATTATATAAGGTCTTGCCAAAGGATTTCTTCCTTCCGGTTTTTCCAGCCGTCATGGCAACTTTCATTTCCTGACTTTGTTTTTTCTTCACATTTTTTTCCTCCATTCTTTTCTAACTTAGTTTTTCGAAACCGCTTTCAAGACATTTAAAAAAAATTTGCTTTTGTTACGTCCAGCTTGCTCTAATACTTTTTTTCCGTAACAAAAGCCAGCTCTTTCTTACGCCCTGGATACCAGCTCGACTCTCTTTTCTATCCTTTTATGTTCTGTTCCGTCCTTTTGGCATCCCGTTTCTTGAAACCCCTTTCATGTCATTTATCATACTCTTCCCTCCCCCTATTGTCAAGCACTTTTTGTGTGTTTTATTAATATTTTTTTCTTTTCCCCTCTTTTCCCCGTCATTTTACCAGTCTTCTCTTTCTTTGCATTTTCTTTCTTTCGTGTTTTCGTCTTCTTTTTTTTCTTTTCTTTCCTTCTATAAACGAGCAACTATCAAATTTTACACAAAGTTATCCTGCTAACTCCATAACGGCTGCATTGAGAATGCCATTCAGTTTCCATTCATAGCGGTACTCATAGAATTGACAGTCACCAACGGTCACGAGGCTAACTCCCGGATCTGTTTTCCGCAAATGAAGGGCAAACAAACCGGCTTTCTGACAGATTCCCCATAGATAGAGAATACGGTTGGTTTTCAACGCACTTATCGTATAAAAACCTTTCCGTA
>DXFK01000122.1 GCA_019114495.1 Candidatus Blautia stercoravium | reverse complement strand
ACATATTCTTAGGAGGCAATCGCTCTATCCTACTGAGCTACAGGAACTTATCTATATTATAACGGTTTTATGCAACCGCTACAACCAAATTATTCAGTTTTGGACTTGAACGGGCTGCCACTTAGGAGGCGAGTGCTCTATCCAGCTGAGCTACGAAGACATTTTCTGATTTCGGCCTTAAACACTGGGGTTTCAGCCTCTCAGTCAGATAACCGAATCTATGGTAACAGCCATTTTTGTGACTGACAACCAACATAAAAATAATATTTTCTTGACATCATACCTATCACCTTTTCGGATAGAGGTTTTCTGTCAATTTTCACCGCTCCGAAATCAATTTGAACTCTGTGTAAGTTCCAATAGGGTTTAAGCAAACGCACCACATAGGAAGCAGTCGCTCAATCCCGCTGAACTACGGAAACATAAACATTTTCACTTGCTTATCTATGATACTATACTTTCCCACCTTTTTCAAGCATTTTTTCCGTTCTTCCATCTTCTCCTGTCGCAAAAAAGGAAGCACAGTCCTTTTTCCAGTCTGCACTCCCTTTCTTTCTTACATCATATCAAATTCCACATATCCCTGCAGCCACACAATACCCTTAAACCGTCTGCCCACTTCAGGAACTCCCATCAAATCGCTTTCATTGATGCATACATCCAGTTCCACATCATTGCAGGCAATCTTCAGTCCATAAACATCCTCATCCGTTTTGATATTATGCAATTTGGAACATTCCAGAATCTCGCCCATAACACTGTACAAGTCACATTCCATTCCATATGGCATAAAATATGTATCTACAATGCTGTAAATATCTTCATTTTCAATTCTTTTGGAAATCATGGCATAAGTGTCCATATCTTCTATGGTAAGACTCTCCATGGCTTCCTCGTCCCCGTTTTTTGCCGCTGCAATAAGGCGTCCGCGATTGGCTGCATCTATCCGGTTCTGTATTTCCCTCTCATCCTGCTTCCATACCGGCAGCAGAATGGTTCCTTTTTTTGCAAGACCGGACAGTGTTACATTATACATACCTCCGGAAGAAAAGTTTCCTCTCCCCCGCTGTGTAAGATATTCCCCTGCATTCTGCAGATAAAAGATAATGGTAACACCTATCCTCATATCATCGCAAGCGCCGGCAAAAGATTCCCTTCCCGCATGCTTTTCAATGCTCACCTGCTCCCGCAGGGTAATTCCTGTACCTCTGAAATACGGAAAATAATACTCCATTTGAAACTCATTATTTTCATCATATTCCCCACACACCGTAATTCCAAAATCACAGCCAAACATTTTAGACAGTTCTCCAAACAGACGATGATTACCATCTTCAACTACGGTCTTTTCATCATACGTCAGAATAACTTCTTTCAGAATCGCGTCCAACTTTTTTTTATCTGTAATATCAGAAAAACCAATTGCTTTTAAATAACTGTGCAATCCGCACCTCCATCTATTTGCTCGGCGTAATAACTTCTTTACCGCCCATATATGGTCTCAGCGCTTCCGGAATTTTCACAGAGCCATCTGCCTGGAGATTGTTTTCCAGAAAGGCAATTAACATTCTCGGCGGAGCAACTACTGTATTATTCAGTGTATGTGCAAGATATTTCTCACCCTTGCCATTGACACGGATTTTCAGTCTTCTGGCCTGCGCATCACCCAGGTTAGAGCAGCTTCCCACCTCAAAATATTTTTTCTGTCTTGGAGACCATGCCTCTACGTCTATAGATTTCACTTTCAGGTCAGCCAAATCTCCGGAACAACATTCCAGAGTTCTTACCGGAATATCTAAAGAACGGAATAAATCTACCGTATTCTGCCATAATTTATCAAACCACATTGGGCTTTCTTCTGGTTTACATACCACTATCATTTCCTGTTTCTCGAACTGGTGAATTCTGTACACACCTCTCTCTTCCAATCCGTGTGCACCTTTTTCCTTACGGAAACATGGAGAATAGCTGGTCAGAGTTTTTGGCAGTTCCTCTTCCTGAATAATGGTGTCAATAAATTTACCAATCATAGAATGTTCGCTGGTTCCGATAAGATACAGATCTTCCCCTTCAATCTTATACATCATAGCGTCCATTTCCGCAAAACTCATAACGCCTGTAACCACATCGCTGCGAATCATGTACGGTGGAATACAGTAAGTAAATCCACGGTCAATCATAAAGTCTCTCGCATAAGAAATCACTGCAGAATGAAGTCTCGCAATGTCTCCCATAAGATAATAGAAGCCATTTCCCGCTACTTTTCTTGCGCTGTCCAGGTCAATTCCGTTAAAACTTTCCATAATATCTGCATGATAGGGAATTTCGTAATCCGGTACAACCGGTTCACCATATTTCTGTACTTCCACATTCTCACTGTCATCTTTTCCGATTGGAACAGATGGGTCAATGATATTCGGAATTGTCATCATAATAGTTCTGATTTTTTCTTCAACTTCTTTTTCTTCTGCAGACAGCTTTTCTACGATTTCCGCATTTGCAGTTACCTGCTTTTTTGCCTCTTCTGCTTCTTCTCTCTTGCCCTCTTTCATCAAGCCGCCAATCATTTTGGAAATCTTATTTCTCTCTGCTCTTAAAGCTTCTACTTCCTGTTTAATTTCTCTGTTTCTCTTGTCCAGTTCCATAACTTCATCTACCAATGGAAGTTTACTGTCCTGAAATTTGTTTTTAATATTCTGTCTTACCACTTCTGGATTTTCTCTCAAAAATCTAATATCTAACATTTCTAATCTCCTTTTCTGTTCCTGCTCTTGCAAACTTATTATATATCGAATTCACTTTCTTCGATACCAAAGTTTACAGCTTTTTTCAGCGCCTGAATCTCCTCTTCGCTGAGTGATACATAAGATTCCCCGTTTACAATCTCTTTAATATAAAGGAAACAATTTTCCCGGCTGTGAATCGCATTCAACAAAAATCCAGTATTATTGTTATCCAGCATAGCCAGCACAAAGCTCAGCTTTCCACCCATATCTTCAAATGCATCATACTTGACAATTCCGTACTTGTCCAGAATCATATTCTGCATTTTTTCCACCTTTGCAATGTTTTCTGCATTTATCTCTGAATTTACTGTCAGTTTTTCAATCAGTTCGAATTTTCTCTTAAACAATTTTTCCAGAGACTGCGCATCTTTACCTTTCATAAAGATAGCGTATTTCCTGCTAAGTCTGTTGAGCCCCAGCGATAAATTAAACACGCATACTAATAGTATAACCACAACTATTAAAAGCATAAGTAATAAAATACCGGAGTAGGCCTGAAGACTGCTTACAAATTTCTCCATATGTATTTTACAACTCCTTTTACCTTACAGTTTCCAAAAGTTCCACTATTCGTTCCAATTCTTCCTGTGAATAATACTCTATTTCTATTCTTCCTTTGTCGTGATTCTTTCTGCGAATTGCTACCTTTGAACCTATAATCCCTTTGATTTTTTCCTCCAATTGTTGGTAAATCAGGTTTTCTGCAGAATTTTGCTCTTTTTCCGGTTTTGGTTCTGCAGGATTCAGAAGTGCTTTTACCAATTTTTCAGTTTCCCTTACGTTTAGCTTTTCATCAAAAACTTTCACTGCCGCTGCATACTGCTCATCTTTATTTTCTATGGCAAGCAGCGCTCTGGCATGCCCTGTAGTCAGCATTTCATCCACCAGCATTTGTTGTACTCTTTCATCAAGTTTTAAAAGACGCATAGAGTTTGTTACCGCAGTTCTGCTCTTGGATACTCTTTCCGCAATCACATCCTGTTTTAGATGAAATTCCTCCATCAGTCGTTTATAAGCAGCCGCCTCTTCAATAGGATTTAGATTTTCTCGCTGAATATTTTCAATCAACGAAATTTCCACAGTTTCCTGTTCTGTGAAGTCTTTGATAATTACCGGAACTTCTTTCATTCCTGCCAGCTTAGAAGCTCTCCATCTTCTCTCACCTGCTATAATTTCATAATAATCGCCTTTCTTCTGAACCAAAAGAGGCTGCAGCACACCAAACTGTTTAA
>DXFK01000121.1 GCA_019114495.1 Candidatus Blautia stercoravium | reverse complement strand
TTTCTTGCTATCACAGGTGTTATTAATGGACTCCAATCTTTCCAGAACGCATATCTGATGACAGGCGGAGGACCCGATAATGCCACCACTATGGCAGGATTATTGATTTTCAATCGTGCATTCAAATATTTCGAGTATGGTGAGGCATGTGCCCAGGCATTGCTTCTAGCTGCAATTATTGCAGTATTTTCCATATTCCAGTTCCGGTTAAATTCTGCAGACGTAGAATACTAAAAGACGTCCATGAATTATTAATTCACAATGGAGGATAAAATGGGATTATTCAGAAATTATTATGGCAAACAAAAGTATAAACAATATACAAGAAATGGATTGATTGCACTGATTCTTTTGGTAATCGCAGTGGTCACTTTGTTTCCGATTTACTACATGGTGATTTCTTCGTTTGGAGCACCAACAGAAGCAAGTGGGGCAAGTTATTCCCTGATTCCGAAAAGCTTTTCTCTGGACTCTTACAAATTCTTTTTTGAGTACAGCGAATATTCCTTTCGCTGGATTTTGAATTCCTTTATCGTAGCAGCCGTGGTGACAGTCAGTAATGTATTTTTTGCCAGTCTGGCAGGATATGCTTTTGCAAAACTTCGTTTTCCGGGATGCAGGTTCTTTTTTTTCCTGCTGATTGTGGCAATGATGGTACCATATCAGGTTACACAGGTTCCCTTATATATTCTGGTGGTCAATGTTCTGCAGATGCAGGATACCTATCCGGCTTTGATTGCACCTACCTTAGTAACTTGTTATAACGTATTTCTGGCAAAACAGTTCTTTACGTCACTGCCGACTTCCATTATCGAGTCTGCAAAAATCGAAGGATGTAGCCAGCCACAGATTGTATGGAAAATCATTATGCCACTGTCAAAAACTATTTTAGCAGTTATGGCAATTATGACTTTCTTGGGTGAATGGAACACATTTTTCTGGCCATTTTTGATATGTAATTCAGAGCAGATGCAAACCATTCAGGTTGGTCTTAAGAATTTCAGTTTTGCAAACACCACTTACTTTGCACCCATGATGGCAGGTGCTACGGTTTCAGCACTGCCCATGTTTGTCTTGTTCTTCTCTTTGCAGAGATATTTCCTGGAAGGTGTTACCGTAGGCGCAGTAAAAGGTTGAGGATTTGAAGTATATGGAACAAAACAAATATCAAATAGGAATGGACGGAGGGGGCACTGGCACACAGGTATGTGTCAGATGCCCATATTGTGGAAAAGAAGAATTGTTTGCACTTGGCCCGCTGAACATCAATGGACAGACAGAAGAAAAAGTGAAACAGACCCTACAGCAGTTACAAACAGAACTTCAGAAGAGAAACTTTTCAGAAAAGGACTGTACAGGGATTGCAATCGGTGCGGCAGGTGTGAGTAACCCGGATACAAAGAAATTTTTAATTTCACAGATAGAGGAAATGGGATTTTCCTGTCCTGTTTTTTTGTATGGTGACCATGAAACAGCATTAGCGGCAGAATTGGAAGCCTGTCATGGGGTGATTTTAATTTCCGGTACAGGCTCTATCTGTTATGGGATTGACCGGAAGGGAAATCAGGTAAGAGCAGGAGGATGGGGGCATCTCATAGATGATCAAGGCAGTGGATATGCCATTGCAGCGGATATGCTTTTGGCAGTGGTACGGGCATGGGACGGAAGAGGAGAACAGACAGTTTTGACCAATCTTGTGTTTGAACAATTAGGGGTTTCAAATCTTACAGAATTGATTCACAAGATTTACGCACCGGGCAGAAGCAAAAAAGAAATAGCCTCTCTTGCACCTTTGATTGGAAAAGCAGGGGATCTGGGGGATGCAGCGGCACTTCACATACAGGAACGGGCAGCAGAAGAATTATATCAATTGGTTCGGGCTGTACACAAGAAAATGCCTGCGGAAAGAGAACTGGTATTGGCAGGCAGTGTTTTAAAAAGAAATCAGAAGATACAGATTTCTTTGATAGAAAAGTTGAAAAAAGAACAGTTCCAATGGAATATCCGTACAGCACAACACAGCGCTGCAATGGGGGCATTACGTTTACTTGACAGGACGGGAAAGTAAGAAAGGCAGGAAGTAAATAATATGAAGAAGTATCTGGCAATTGATATTGGTGGAACCTTTATCAAATACAGCGTTATGGAAGAGGATTACCGGATATTGGAAGAAGGGAGTATTCCTACAAAAAAAGAACCGGAACAATTTTTGGAACAGCTTACTGGGATTGCAGCAGATTATAAAAAGAAAGTAGACGGTATCGCTGTGTGTATCGCAGGATTTATTAATCCTAAAACAGGAGAAAATACAGATTTTAGTGTGGGAGCCCATTTCCGTGCTTATAATTTAAAAAAAGAATTGGAGCGGGTAAGCGGACACGCAGTGACAATTGAAAATGACAGCAATTGTGCTGTTCTGGGAGAAATGGTGGCCGGGGCAGCCAGAGACTATAAAGATATTTGCTTATTGACAATTGGAACAGGAATCGGAGGTGCCATTGTCATGGGTGGTAACCTGTGGAGAGGAAGCCATTTCAAGGCAGGAGAAGCAGGGCTTATGCGGCTTGGAGAAGAAAACAGCGAGTATGCAGGCGCAACCTCCGTATTAGTAAGGCGTGTGTCTCAGCTTGTTGGGAAAACAGTAGATGGCCCCTATGTATTTGAACATCTTCTTGAGTCGGAGATTGCCGGGATTTACCAGGATTGGCTGGAAAAGCTTTCTGTGGTTGTGGGAAATATGGCAATGCTTTTGGATCCTCAGGTGATGCTCATTGGAGGAGGTATCTGCCAGGAACCTCGTTTTATCCGGGATTTAAAAGCAAAGGTATATGAAATTTATCCTCATCTTTTGGAATATACGGAGATTAAAGGATGTGAAACAGGAAATCAGGCAGGTAGAATAGGAGCACTGGCGTTGCATAAGGAGGAAATATTATGAGCTGTGGAGTAAAAATAGTGACTATTGGAGGCGGATCTAGTTATACACCAGAACTGGTAGATGGATTTTTGAAACGTTATGAAAGTCTTCCAGTAAGAGAACTCTGGCTGGTTGACGTTCCCCAGGGGAAAGAAAAGATGGAAATCGTAGCCGGACTTGCTAGAAGAATGGTTAAAAAAGCCGGAGTTCCTATGGAAATTCATACAACGCTGAATCGCAGGGAAGCACTGAAAGATGCAGATTTTGTAACTACACAGTTAAGAGTGGGACAGCTGCAGGCACGCATCAAAGATGAAAGAATTCCTCTCTCCCACGGGATCTTAGGACAGGAGACAAATGGTGCCGGTGGGCTGTTCAAAGGGATGCGTACCATTCCGGTGATCATGGACATCTGCAGGGATATGAAAGAACTGTGTCCCAAGGCATGGCTGATTAACTTTACCAATCCGGTTGGTATGGTTATGGAAGGAATTAGCCGCTATGGAGAGTTTGATAAAATCATTGGGCTCTGCAATGTACCCATTGGCATGCATAAAGCCATTGCAGATCTTTTAAAACGTCCTCTGGATGAAGTGGATGTAACCTTTGGAGGGCTGAATCATATGGTATTTGCCACCAAGGTTGTGGTAGACGGCAAAGATGTTACAAAAGAAGTCTTAAAACTTTGGGGGGGCCAAAGCGTAAAAAATATTAAAGGCGTGGTATGGAATCCGGAATTTATCAAAGAACTTGGTGTGCTGCCTTGCTCTTATCATCGCTATTATTATATGACCAAAGAATATTTAGAAGAGGCAATGGAAAAATTTGAAAAACATGAAGTGCGGGCAGAGTTTGTAAAAGAGGTAGAGGATAAACTCTTTGCACTTTATCAGGATGAAGCTTTGTGTGAGAAACCAAAACTTTTAGAAGAAAGAGGCGGTGCTTATTATAGTGATGCAGCCTGCAGCCTGATTGATTCCATCTACAATGACAGAGGGGATATTCAGGTGGTAAATACAAAGAATGGCGGAGCTATTGAAAACTTTGAAGCAGATGAAACCGTGGAAGTAAGCTGCAAAATCACAAAAGATGGTCCGATTCCGGTAAAAGTAGGAAAACTGCCAAAAGCTGTGAATGGTCTGATACAGCAGATTAAATCCTTTGAGCTTGCAGGAAGTGAAGCAGCGGTAAGTGGAAGTAAATCGAAGGTATTGCTGGCACTGATGATAAACCCTCTGGTGATGTCTCAGAAAACGGCAGAGATTGTATTGGATGAACTGTTGGAAGCGCATAAAGAGTATCTTCCACAGTTTTTCCAAAAAAAGGAGAATGGAAATGATTGAATTAACCAGGAAATCCCCACTTTTAAAACAGGCGTGGAAACTTTTTGAAAACTTGATTGCCGAAGGAGAACTTTTACAGGAAAGTCTTACAGAAGAAGCCTTTGTGGAGAAGGTCTTTTTGAAACAAGACAAGGTAGGCTGTATTGGTCTGGCTTCCCAAGATCGTGCTGGTTTTGCATTTGGATGCACGGATTTTCTCCAGAAAAAGAATTTTATCACACTGGTTATGGTGAAAAAAGAAGACAGAGGAAAAGGGATAGGGACAGCGTTGCTGAATGCTCTGGAAGAGAAACTTCAGGAACAACAGAAAGCAGCAGAAGAGACCTGGAACAACAGATGTGAAATTTCCTTTTTTAATCCAGTTACGTTTTCCTGGAAAATACCAGGAAAACATGCCAATCATCCTAATATG
>DXFK01000120.1 GCA_019114495.1 Candidatus Blautia stercoravium | reverse complement strand
GGGTTAAAGCCCCACTGGAAATATAGTCTACACCAATAGAAATCAGCCTGTCAATATTCTCTTTCGTCACATTTCCGGAACACTCTGTTTCTGCACGTCTGTCAATGAATTCTATAGCTGCTTTCATGGTTTCCGGCGTCATATTGTCCAGCATAATAATATCTGCACCTGCTTCGACTGCTTCTTTTACCATGTCCAACGTCTCTGTTTCCACTTCAATTTTCCGTACAAAAGGCGCATATTCCTTCGCCATTTCAATGGCCTGACGCACTCCGCCGGCCGCTGCAATATGATTGTCTTTCAGCAAAATTCCATCGGAAAGGTTATATCTGTGATTGTATCCGCCTCCCACTTTTACCGCATATTTTTCAAAAATTCTCATATTCGGTGTAGTTTTTCTGGTATCCAGAAGTTTGGTTTTGCTTCCTTCCAAAAGGTCTGCAATCTGCCTGGTATAAGTGGCAATTCCGCTCATTCTCTGAAGATAATTCAAGGCTGTCCGCTCTGCGGAAAGCAGTACACGGATATCCCCTTTTACCACCCCCAGAAGCTGTTTGTTTTTCACTCTGTCTCCGTCTTTTACATAAAATTCTGCCTCTGTATCCTTGTCCAGAAGCTGAAAGACACGTTCAAATACTGCCAGCCCCGCAATCACACCCTCCTGCTTACAGATAAGCTGCACCTCTCCCGCTTTTTTTTCTCTCATCACTGCATTCGTAGTAATATCTTCGCTCGTAATATCCTCCTGTAGAGCCTGTCTGATTAAGTGGTCTGCATTCAAATTCATGGTAATTTCGTTCATTTTGCCTGTCTCTCCCTTTCTATCTCACACAATACTTCTCGCTTATATGTCTCCGCCAGACTTTCTTCTTGGCTGCTGATACACCTTTCTGCCTTCTGATATAAATCTTCAAATACAAAAGAATCCCTCT
Source organism: Candidatus Blautia stercoravium (assembly GCA_019114495.1). Classification (GTDB taxonomy): domain Bacteria; phylum Bacillota; class Clostridia; order Lachnospirales; family Lachnospiraceae; genus Blautia; species Blautia stercoravium. The sequence goes on along the minus strand of DXFK01000120.1, from coordinate 8,979 downwards.
CCTGTGAGGATATCTTCTGACTTCTTTCCTCCTGTATTTTTCTGGCAGCTCTTTTGGCAAACACCAGGCTCTCCAGAAGCGAATTGCTCGCCAGACGATTGGCTCCGTGTACACCATTGCAGCTGGTTTCCCCTACAGCAAACAGCCTGTCCATAGTGGTTTTACTGTCAGAATCCACATGAATGCCGCCCATAAAATAATGCTGGGCAGGCACTACGGGAATCCAGTCTTTTGTTACATCATATCCTTCCTCCAGACATCTCTCATAGATATGTGGGAAGTGATTCAAAATCACTTTTTCTCCCAGAACCGTCATATCCAGCCACACATAAGGCTTTCCATCTTCTTCCATTTGTCTGCGGATAGCCGAAGTCATCAAGTCTCTTGGCAATACCTCATTGGCAAACCGTTCTCCTTTGGCATTGTACAGTTTTGCCCCTTCTCCCCGCACAGATTCAGAGATAAGAAAACGTCTGCCCGGACGGGTAGAATACAAAGTTGTAGGGTGTATCTGTATGTAATCAATATGTTCTAATTCTACTCCATGGCGCATGGCTATGGCAAGAGCATCTCCGGTAAGATGAGGGTAATTGGTGGAATGCTGATACAGTCCTCCAATGCCTCCGCTGGCCAGAATTGTTTGTCCTGCTTCGATTCCCAGATGTTCTCCTTCCTCTGTTTTTGCAATAATTCCCATACAGCGATTGTCTTTTTCAATGAAATCCAGCATGGTTACATGGTCCAGAATCCGTATATTGGAACGCTTCTGCACAGCCTGCAAAAGCTTGCTCGTTATTTCTTTTCCGGTGACATCTTCGTGAAAGAGAATCCTGGCTTTAGAGTGACATCCCTCTCTTGTATAATCCAGTTTTCCGTCTTTGGTTGCAAACTCTACACCGTATCCCAACAACTCTTCAATCACCTCTCTGGAGGAGCGGATCATAATGTCTACAGACTCTCTCCGGTTCTCATAATGACCTGCTTTTAAGGTGTCTTCCATAAAGCTGTCATAGTCATTTTCGTCTCTCAACACACAGATTCCTCCCTGAGCCAGATAAGAATCACTGTGTTTAATTTCATCTTTTGTAATCATCAGTACCTGCATATCCAAAGGAAGGTGAAGCGCTGCAAAAAGACCGCTTGCGCCTGTTCCCACAATCAATGCGTCAGTCTTAATTTTTTCCATTTGTGCGCCCCCTTACTTTGCCAGTTCCAACATGGTATCCAGCGCTTTTAAAGCCTTTTGACTTACCATTTCGGGTACCTGTACCTCATACGTTCCGTTTTTCAGACTGTCTCTGACCTTTTCTAAGGTAATCTTCTTCATATCGTGGCAGCACTGTCCTTCCTTAACACAATGGAAAATTTTATCCGGACATTTTTTCTTTAATTCATATAAAACACCCTCTTCTGTACCGATGATAAACTCCTTCTGAAAAGACTGTTCTGCATGGCTGATAATCTCCGAAGTACTGCCGATGAAATCCGCCTGCTGCAGCACCTTCTGCACGCATTCCGGATGTACAAGAACCTCAGCCTTGGGATATTTTTTCTTTGCATGTTCCAAAAGCTGCGGTGTGATTTCCCTGTGTACCGGACAGTATCCGTCATTTGGAATAATGTTCTTTTCCGGTACCTGCTCTGCCACATAAGCTGCCAGATTTCCATCCGGAATAAAGAAAATATTGCGGTTTTGAAGAGCCTTTACAATCTTTACAGCATTAGAAGAGGTCACACAGACATCCGAGACCGTCTTTAGTTCCGCTGTGGAATTGATATAGCATACCACAGCCAAATCCTGATGGGTTTCTCTCATTTTCTGCACTTTTTCCACGGATGCCATATGAGCCATGGCGCAGTCTGCATCCCCATCCGGCATCAGCACGGTCTTTGATGGATTTAAAATTTTTGCACTTTCTCCCATAAAGGAAACTCCTGCAAACACAATAATTTCTGCTTCTGTTTCCTTTGCTTTCTTACTTAAATAATAAGAGTCTCCTATGTAATCTGCAATCTCCTGTACTTCATCCGGTACATAATAATGTGCCAGTATCACAGCATTTTTTTCTTTTTTTAATTGTTCTATTTCTTCTTTTATGGACTTCATCTTCTTTTATCCTCCTGCCCAAAGCATTTGACAGTTATTATACAACAGCTTTTTACATATGACAAGACAGTTGTTTGTTTTTCTGCAAACACATAGACAGAAGATTCTATTCTGCCAGTTATAAGAAAAGAGGAGGCTGCATGGTATCATAACAGTCCCCTCTTTTCTTATTTTCCTGTCCAGAATTCCACCGCTTTTATCAGAAATTTTGCACAGCCTTTTTGCTCTTTGTCGTAGTATTCCTGAAATCTGGAATCCGCCGCATATACGGCTGCAAGTCCCTTATGAGCCTGGACAGAATACTCTTTCCAGGTATATCCCAACCAGTTTTTATGCAGCATGACAACGCGTTTTCCCTCTTCACCTTCCGGGGAAACACCCGCTTTTACAGCCGCCTTTAGCTGACGGAAAACTTCCTCTTCCAATTCCTGAAATCTTTCATAATCTGCTTTGGAAAGTCCCAGAATCTTCTGCCGCACCGCGTCTACCTCTTCGTCTCCATACTTGTTCCGAGCCTCTTTGCCGTATGTTTTTTCCTGTTCTTTCACAAGCTTCTCTTTAAATGCCTGGAATTTCATATCATCACTCATATACCCTTCTCCTTTCAAATGCGCAATGGTAAGTTCTACAGTTTGAATCAGAGAAGAAATATGCGCCTGCTGCCTCTGCAAAGCCTTTAAATGCTCATACAGAGCTCTCTCAATGTCAAAATCCGGCTGCTCAAGAATTTTGCTGATAACCTCCAGCCCCAAATCCCGTTCCCGGTAAAAGAGAATCTGCTGCAAAAGCGCAACCTCTTTTTCTCCGTAATAGCGGTATCCTGCTTCATTCACCCTTGCCGGCTTTAACAGATGAATCTCATCATAATACCGCAGAGTTCGGGTGGAAACTCCTGCCAGAGCTGCCAGCTGACGTATGCTGTACTCCATATTTTTTCTCTCCTTTCTCCCTGTACTGTCATCTTATCCGTTGACGCTGCGTCAATGTCAAGAGAAAGTTTGAAAATATTTTTCAGGAAAATTTCAGTTCCATTTACGGACAATTTCCACGATTTCTTCCTCATATTCTCCGAATAAATCTTCGTGCTTGCCTATGTTTCTCACATTGGTTTCCGCACCCCAGGCTTCATCAAAAAACTCCCACACATGGTAGTCCACACCTCTATATTCAAAATCAACACTTCCACATTGGCCTTCTTCTGTATAAGTATACGGAAAGCCTTTTTCCTTCAGTAAATTCTGCAGTTTTTCTAATCGCATATTTCCCCTCCCGGTATCTGTCAGGACTGTCTGGAACACTTTTCTGCATCAATTGCCAGCACCAGCATCACCACATATAAAGCATCCTCTGGCTGCCCAATATCCATAACATAAGTATCTGTCCAATGAAAAATTTCCTTGCCAATCAGCGCTACGGTCATTCCATTTCTGTCCTGGATTTCATAGTTCCATTCCATGGCATTTCCTTCTACCTGCCATCCCATGAAATCAATGTTGTATTTCGGTCTGAAAAAGGTAAATTCCTTCTGCACGGTTCCCATAAAGTCTTCCCCTGTATAGAGGTCAAATCTGGGCAAAAAAGCCAGCACTTTTTCTCTGACCATACCTGCATATTGTCCGCTGCTGTCATATATTTTCAGACAGTGTCCCCAGTCAAGCTGTCCCTTTACAGTAAAGACAACCTCACCCTGTTCATTATAAATATCATAGCTGTCCAGCCATGAAAACATCTTTTGTTTAAACAGTAATTTCATGCATTGCTCCTTATTTGTCTGGGATTATCAGTGGCATTTACTCCATCCGCAGCTTTTGCAGATATTACATCCCTCTTCAAAAACAAGGGGCTCTCCACATTCCGGACAGTAAATTTTATCGGTCTCTTCCCGCTTGGGAACTGCCTTTGGTTTCGGCGCTTTTTTTACTTTTCCCGAATCTTTTTTCTCTCCCTTTTTGCTTAATTCTTCCTGCATTTCCCTGTACATATCCATGAGGGCGTTCCCCACAGCCATAGGACAGCAGGCTCCTTTGCTGGTATCCTTTCTGGTGACTCTGCGGGCTGTATAAGACGGACAGGAACCACTGGAATTCAACTGGTCCACAATGGTTTCAATGTCAATGCCGCCTCTTGCACTGATAGAAATCATACGGGAGAGTCCTACCATAAAGTTGTTGCAGCCTCCGGTAGAACCCTTGCTCAAATAAGTCTCCAGAAGTGCTCCTGTATTCGGGTCAAACAAGGCAATACAGTGCAGACTGCCACAGCCTGTAATCAGTTTTCGCTTCTTTCCTACCACATCATCCGTTACCAGAATAATTTCTCCACGCTTTAAGCCTTCTCCGGCTGTGACGGTTTTCGTTTCTTTTGTATTGAGAATACCAATTCGCTTGCAGCCGTCACGGAAGATAGTAATCCCCTTCAATCCCTGTTCAAAGGCATACATATAGAGGCTTTCTGTCTCCTCTACGGTAAAGCTTTCCGGTACATTGACCGTAGAACTAATAGACGCGTCAATGTGCCGCTGCCATATGGACTGCATATCAATACGCTGACGATAATCCAGGGTCATAGCTGTCACAAAATAATCCGGAAGCTGTTTGTCATCCGTAAGATTATGCTCTTTCATATAGGTTTCCACAATTTTGGTATACACTTTATAGTATACATCCGCGCCGTGAAGAGACTCCGTTTTCCGCTCATAATAATTTGCGTATACCGGTTCAATTCCTCCGGAAATTCCCAGCATGGTAGATAGTGTTCCCGTAGGCGCAATGGTCAGAAGCTGGGAATTTCTAAGGCCATGTTTGCGCACCAGCTCTCTTGTTTTTTCCGTAGTATTGGCAAGGAAATAAGGCGTTTCCATAATCTCTTCCACCTTGCATTTCGGAAACGCTCCCTGTTCTTTAGCCAGCTTTGCAGATGCGGCAATGGCTGTATCTGCCATGGCAAAGCCAATCTTGTCGCACATCTCTACTGCGTCCTCTTCTCCATAAGTCAGCCCCAGTTTAATCAACGCATCTGCCAGACCCATGATACCCAGTCCTATCTGTCTCCACTGAGCCACACTTTCTCTCTGTTCCGGCAGAGGATGAAGAGGGAGCCCCTCTTCCAGCACTTCGTTTAAGGCCTTTACAGAAGCCTGTACACAGAGTTTAAACCCATCAAAATCAAAAAATGCCTCGTCCGTAAAGGGATTCTCTACAAACTGCGCCAGGTTTACACTGCCCAGAAGACAGCTTCCTCCTGCCGGGAGAGGTTCTTCTGCACAGGGATTGACTCCCGCATAAGAAAACTCCTTTGTATTGCTCAAAAGATTCCAGCCTGTAATACGATCCCAGAACAGCGCTCCGGGTTCTGCATAATCCCAGTTTGTTTCCGTAATTCTGCGGAAAAGTTCTCTTGCATTGACCCATTTCTCAATGACTTCTCCCGTAGTTTCTCTGGTATAGTGCAAAAGATATTCTTCATTCTTTTTCACGGCTTCCATAAAATCTTCATGGATACGAATGGAAATATTGGCCTTGGTAACCTTGTCCAAATCCGTCTTTAATTCAATAAATTCCGTCACATCCGGGTGGGAACAGTCAATGGAAATCATCAACGCACCGCGTCTTCCATTCTGTCCGATAAGAGCTGTTACCAGAGAATACAGTTCCATAAAGGACACCGCCCCGCTGGTTTCTTTCGCTGCATTATTAATCTTTGCCCCTCTGGGACTGAGTTTAGAAATATCCACACCACAGCCGCCGCCATAGCTGTAAGTACGCGCCAGTTTCTTAGCACATTCAAAAATACTTTCAATTTCATCTTCCGGAGGTGCAATCACATAACAGTTAGAATAGGTCACCTTTCTTCCCTGCTTGTTCAGCCCCCGGTTGGATAAAATCCGTCCCCCGAATAAAAACTTTTTCTCTTTGATATACCGGCCGATTTCCTCATTGCCGCCGCTGATTCTCTGAATCCAGGCTTCAAAATCCTCTCCTTCACTGCAGTATTTCTTTGTCCAGATATCCATTCCAAGCTGGTTTTCCTGTCCCAGCCAGTCTTCTATTGTCATAGTTCGCCCTCCACTACCATATTTAGTTAACATGTATTATGTTAGCACAATATATTGGTGGTTTCAAGCCCATATTTCTAGTTGCCACATTCGATGCTGATTTCGTTAAATTTGCCCAGAATGTCTTCGATTCGAACGTTCTGCTTTTTCTCACCCTTTATATCCATAACGGCTTTTCCCTGGTGCATCATCACCAAACGGTCTCCGTATTCTGCGGCATACCGCAGATTGTGGGTAACCATAATGGCTGTCAGCTTTTTCTCTTTCACAATACGGTCTGTCAATTGCATGATAATGTCTGCGGTCTTAGGGTCTAACGCTGCTGTATGTTCGTCCAGAATCAGAAATTCCACCGGAGTCATAACGGACATCAAAAGGGACAGGGCCTGCCGCTGACCACCGGACAATGCGCCTACTTTCACCTGCATTTTATCCTCCAGTCCCAGCCCCAACTGGGCAATCAGTTCCCGGTATTCCGGAATTTTTTTTCTGTTGGTTCCTCTTTGCAGCCCGAAGATTTTCCCTTTGTGTTCTGCCATAGACATGTTTTCCAGAATTGTCATATCCGGACAGGTTCCAAGCGCCGGATTCTGATAAACTCTCCCAATGGAAGCCAGTCTCTTATACTCTTTTATCTTTGTAACCGGCTTGTTGTTTATCAGAATTTCTCCTCTGTCGGGCTGCATACTGCCGCATATCAGATTCAGCATGGAAGTCTTGCCGGAGCCGTTGCTGCCTACTACAGAAACAAATTCTCCCTTTTGAACCGTGAACTGAAAGTCTTCAAACAAACACATCTCATTTACGGTTCCCGGATTGTAATATTTGTAAATATTTTTTAATTCAAGCATCTTCTCACCTCTTCTTTTCCGAACGTTCCAACACCAGCACAAAAATCAAAACTGCCAGAAGAAAGACTGCGGAAATCATTTTCATGGCCTTTGGAGCAAAGTATTTAATCGCAATTCCGGTGCAGGCTTTGTAAAGAACAGCGCCTGCAAAAACAAAGGTTGTAACCTTGAAAAATCCACTCCCCTTTCCCCCAAAAAGCCTGGTTAACAGCTTATAAAGGCTGGTTCCCACAATGACACTGGCAAGTCCGATAACCATAGCCCCTGTACCGGAAGAAATATCAAACACACCCTGCTGCTGACAGAATACACTGCCGCTTAAGGCCACAAGTCCATTGGAAATCCCAAGGCCCAGAATCTTCACATTTCCCTTATCCTTGGCTAAAGAAGTAACCAGAAGTTGATTATCTCCCACTGCTCTTAACAGGTATCCGGATCTGGTCTGCAGATACAAATCCAGGCAGATTTTGCTCACTGCAGCCACAGCCAGAATCAGAATCAGAGATAAATAAGAGGGTACTGTACCGCCGAAAATTCCTTTTAAAAAATTGTTTTTAAAAATCGTAGATTTTGAAAATAAAGGTACATTATTGGCGCCTGCCACCATGAGGTTTACGGTATAAAGAGCGGTCATCATAATGATTCCAGAAAGCAGATCCCTCACCTTGCATTTCACATGAATCAAACCAGTACAGACACCCGCTGCTGCTCCCGCCAGAAAGGCAAGAGGCAAAGTAAAACAGGGATTCATTCCCTGTTTTAAAAGAACTGCTGTCACGGCTGCCCCCAGGGGGAAACTGCCGTCCACAGTCAAATCCGGAAAATCCAGAATTTTATAAGTGATATATACGCCCAAAGCCAGGATACCGTAAATCAACCCCTGTTCTACAATACTCAATGCAAAATCCATTTTTCTTCCTCCTGCCTGTGTTACTCTTCCGTAATTTCCGTAAAGACTTCCGTTGCCTCATTTTTCATGTCTTCAGGAATCTTTATGCCCAGATTTTCGGCTGCCTTTTCATTGATGTACAGACTGCTGTCTGTGAGAAGCTCATATTCCATTTCTTCTGCTTTTGCATCCCCTTTCAATATTTTCGCTGCCATTTTTCCGGTTTCTTTTCCCAGATTGACATAGTCCAGACCCTCTGCAGCCAGACACCCCAGCTTCACCTGTTCAATTTCGCTTCCGAATACCGGGATTTCGGCTTCCTCGGCCTGACTTAAAATTGTGGGTAGTGCGCTCACTACTGTATTATCTGTAAGATTGGTCAGACAATCTACTTTTTCTAAAAGGCCTGCCGCTGCTAAGGATACCTCCGAAGTATTGGTCACTCCTGCTGTTTCAATGGTGAATCCGTAATCTTCTGCATATTTTTCATACTGCTTAATACTGTATGCGGAATTGGCTTCGCTGGTGGTATACAGGATTCCAATGGTTTTTGCTTTTGGCAGCAATTTACGAATCATCTTCAGCTGTGCTTCTACGGGAAGCTGGTCACTGGTTCCCGTCACCGCACCTACCGGCATTTTATCTTCTGTTGCAAGTTCTGCTTCTTCCGGATTTGTTACCGCTGTATACACCACCGGAATTTCTGTATTTACCGCAGAATTGTAAGCCGCCTGCGCACTTGGAGTGGCAATGGCACAAATCAAATCCATATCTTCGGATACAAAGTTGTCTGCTATCTGTGCTGCTGTTGCTGTATCTGCATCTGCATTGCTCACCTTAATTTCCAGGTTTTTTCCTTCCTCCAGTCCCTCTTCTTTCAGTCCTTCTATAAAGCCTTCTCGGCAGTTATCCAGAGAACCATGCTCCGCAAACTGTGAAATTCCAATAGAATATTTGCCGTTGTCTGCAGATACGTCCCTTGCTGTGCCGCAGCCTGCCAAAATACCTGCTGCCATCCCCATAACTAATACCATTGCCAATACTTTTTTCTTCATTTTTCCTGTCTCCTTTTCATTTT
>DXFK01000119.1 GCA_019114495.1 Candidatus Blautia stercoravium | reverse complement strand
AGAAAAATGCTGTAGCTGCAATGGAACATTTAAAGAAAGAACCGGGCATTGCAGGCTGTATTATTTTGTCTACCTGCAACCGAATGGAAATCTGGGCAAGCACCACGAAGGACTGGCAAGGTTCTCTCTATGAATTTTTGTGCCGGGAGAAAGGGAAAGAACCGGTAGAATATGCACAGTATTTTGCAGAAAGAACTGAAGAGGAAGCGGTAGAACATCTTTTTTATCTTACCAGCGGCCTGAAATCCCAGATTCTGGCAGAAGACCAGATTATCACCCAGGTAAAGGACGCCCTGAGTTTGTCCAGGGAATCCTACTGCACAGACAATGTGCTGGAGGTGCTGTTTCGCATGGCAGTGACGGCAGCCAAGAAGGTAAAGACAAAAGTCGTCTTTTCCAGGGGCAACAGTTCCGTGATTCATCAGGCCATTCACTGTCTGGAGGAACAGGGCTTTTCCTTGTTTGGCAAAACCTGCATGGTTATCGGAAACGGAGAAATGGGCAAGGTGGCGGCGCTAGCACTTAAAGAGGCCGGTGCAGAGGTGACGGTTACGGTCCGCCAGTATCGAAGCGGCATTGTCAATATCCCCCAGGGCTGTGAGCGGATTAATTACGGGGATCGGGGAGAATTTCTGCCCCAGTGCGATTTGGTTGTCAGTGCTACGGCCAGTCCTAACTATACACTGACCAGGGAATTTCTGGAAACAGCTCAGCCCAGGGAACATCTGGTACTGATTGATTTGGCTGTGCCAAGAGATATTGAACCTTCTGCCGGAGAGCTTTCCGGCATTACCCTGTATGACATAGACAGCTTTAAGATTGATGCGGTATCTCCAAAGCTGCAGCAGAGTCTGGAAAAAGCCGGGAAAATTCTACAGGAACAGATGGAGGATTTTTACAACTGGTATGGCGGCAGAGACTTAATTCCCAGAATCCAGGACATTAAGGCAGAGGCGGTGCAGGATTTAAATCTCCGCATACTGAAAATTCTGCGGAAAACTCCCATGGAAGAGAAAGACCGGGAGAATCTGCTTCAGGCCATTGATACAGCTGCGGCAAAAGTGGTCAACAAAATGATGTTCGGTCTAAAGGATTCTCTGGAAGAAAAGGAATTTTTAAACTGCGTGGAAGGACTGGAAAAACTGTATGAAAACTGAAAAGGAAAATAAAAAATTTTTTCCTGTATTTATGGACCTGAGCACAAAGAAGGTAGTAGTGATTGGAGGGGGGAAGATTGCCACAAGGAGAGTGGAGACCCTGCTGTCTTTTGCAGGAGAGCTTATTGTTATTGCTCCGGCCTGTACAGAGAGGATTGCACAGCTTTTTTTGGAAGGAAAGCTGGTATACAAAGAAAAATCTTATGAACGGGAAGATTTGTATGCAGCAGATATGGTGCTGGCTGCCACAGATAATACAAAAGTCAATGAGGACATTTACAGCGCCTGCAAATGTCTGGGGATTCCGGTGAATACGGCCAGCAATCAGCAAAAATGTGATTTTCATTTTCCGGGTATCCTGGAATATGAAGGTGTGGTGCTGGGTTTTAACGGCGGCGGAAAAGACCACAAAAAGGTAAAAGAGGTGCGCGAAAAAACCCGGAAAGCCCTGGAACAAATCCGAAAGGAAGAAGAAAAATGCGAAAAATAATCATTGGAAGCCGGGAGAGTAAACTGGCGGTGGTGCAGAGCGAAATGGTGAAAAAAGCCATTGAAGACAGCCACGAAGACATAGAGGTGGAAATTTACACCTTAAAAACCACGGGGGATAAGATTCTGGACAGAACCCTGGATAAAATCGGAGGAAAGGGACTCTTTGTAAAAGAACTGGACAAAGCTCTTTTAGATAGAAAAACGGATATTTCTGTACACAGCTTAAAGGATATGCCCATGGAAGTGCCAAAAGAACTTCCGCTTCTGGCTTTTTCCAAAAGAGAAGACCCAAGGGATGTGCTGGTACTTCCCCAAGGGGTACATACGCTGGATAAAACAAAACCCATTGGCTGTTCCAGTCTCCGGAGAATTTTACAGTTAAAAGAGCTGTATCCGGATATGGAGTGCAAGAGCGTAAGAGGCAATGTCCTGACCCGATTAAAAAAGCTGGATAGTGGGGAGTACAGCGCTCTCATACTGGCGGCGGCAGGACTGAAACGGCTTGGACTTGAAGCACGGATTTCCCGGTATTTTCAACCGGAAGAGATGATTCCCGCTGCGGGGCAGGGAATTCTGGCAGTGCAGGGACGAGCAGGAGAGTCTGCAGATTATCTGAAGGAGTTTTCCGACTTGGAGGGATTCTATGCGACAGCGGCAGAACGGGCCTTTGTGCGGTATTTAGACGGCGGATGTTCCTCTCCTGTAGCAGCCCACGCCGTAGTCCGTGAGAAGGAAATCATCCTTCGAGGATTGTATTACGACGAAGAAACCGGAAAATATGAAAAAGGCATGATAGCAGGTCCGGCAGAAGAAGCGGAAACGCTGGGGGTTTCCCTTGCACAAAGACTGCGTGACACATGCAAAAATCAAGAATAAAGGAGCAGATAACATGAGTACAGGAAAAGTCTGGCTGGTAGGAGCGGGACCGGGAGATGCGGGGCTCTTTACCATAAAAGGAATGGAAACACTGCAGCAGGCAGAGGTGGTAGTTTACGATAGTCTGGTGGGGCAGGAAATTCTCTCCAGGATACCGGAGAGTGCCCGCTGTATCAATGTGGGAAAACGGGCTTCGCATCACACTATGCCCCAGGAGCAGATTAATCAGGTATTGGTAGAAGAAGCAAAAAAAGGATACCGAGTGGTGCGCTTAAAAGGTGGAGACCCCTTCCTTTTCGGACGGGGCGGTGAAGAACTGGAACTGCTGGTAAAAGAGGGTATTCCCTACGAAGTTGTGCCGGGTGTGACTTCCCCTATTGCCGTACCGGCTTACAATGGAATTCCTGTGACGCACCGGGACTTTACTTCTTCGGTGCACATTATTACGGGACATAAGAAGCAGGGAGCGGCTTACGATATTGATTTTGACGCACTGGTACGGACAAAGGGAACTCTGGTCTTTTTAATGGGAGTCAGCGCGCTTTCTGATATCTGCCAATCCCTTTTGCAGGCGGGTATGGATGAGGATATGCCTGCGGCGATTTTGCAGAAAGGCACTACAGCAGGTCAGAAAAGAATTGTGGCAACGGTTTCTACATTGGAGAAAGAAGTTAAGAGACAGGGCATTCAGACTCCTGCTATTATTGTAGTGGGCAAGGTCTGTGCTCTGGCCGAAGAGTTTGCCTGGCATGAAAAGCTGCCTCTTTCCGGATATAAGGTTATGGTCACAAGGCCAAGAGATTTGATTTCCTCTATGGTTTCCAGGCTGCGGCTTTTAGGGGCGGAAGTGCTGGAGCTTCCGGCTATCCGCACAGAACCTTTAAAAGATCAGACACCGCTTTATGAGGCCTTAAAAGCGTTGGATACTTACCAGTGGGTTGTGTTTACCAGCCCTACCGGAGTGCGGATTTTCTTTGAAGAACTGCAGAAATCCGCCACAGACATTCGGAAACTGGCACATCTGAAAGTTGCCGCCATTGGAAAAGGTACGAAAAAAGCCTTAAAAGAGAAGGGCTTTTTTGCCGATTATATGCCGGAAATTTTTGACGGAGAAGCTCTTGGAAGAGGACTCTGTAAGCTTTGTGAGGGAACGGAGAAAATTCTGCTTCCCCGTGCCAAAATGTGCAATCAGGAAATCATTGCAGAGCTTGCCAAAAAGCCGGGGATTCTGGTAGATGATATTTCCATTTACGATACATTCTATGAAACCAGGGATTTGCTTGACCGCAAAAAAGAATTTGAAACAGGAAGCATTGACTGTGCAGTCTTTACCAGCGCGTCTACGGTGCGGGGCTTTAAGGAAGCAACACCGGGACTGGATTATACTAAAGTACGGGCAGCCTGCATTGGCAGACAGACTCAGGCTGAGGCCGCAGCTCTTGGCATGGAAACGTATATGGCCGAGGAAGCGTCTATTGACAGCCTTCTTACTCTGGTAATACAATTAAAAGGAAAAACAGCCCGCAAGTAAGGCAGAAGGAGTTGGAAATTATGGATATGAACATCAGGCCCAGAAGATTAAGAGGCGGCGAAATTATGCGAAAAATGGTCAGAGAGACACGAATAGACAAAAGTTCTCTGATTTATCCGATTTTTGTAAAAGAAGGTATGGGAATCAAGGAAGAAATCGCCACTATGCCAGGGCAGTACCGTTACAGCATTGATCTGCTTCCAAAGGCTTTGGAGGAACTTTTGGACGCAGGAGTCAATAAGGTAATGTTTTTTGGAATTCCGGATGTAAAGGATGAGGTAGGAAGCCAGGCTTATGCCAGTGACGGTATTGTGCAGAAAGCTTTAAAGAAAGCAAAAGCAGAGTTTCAGGAGGATATGTACCTGATTACTGATGTGTGTATGTGTGAATACACTTCTCACGGGCACTGCGGCGTTCTCTGCGGACATGAAGTGGAGAATGATAAAACCCTGGAACTTTTGGCAAAAACAGCCCTTTCCCATGTCCAGGCCGGAGCGGATATGGTGGCCCCCTCTGATATGATGGACGGAAGAGTACGGGCTATCCGCAGTCTTTTGGACAGAAATGGACACAAAGAAATTCCGATTATGTCTTACGCAGTGAAATATGCCTCTGCTTTTTACGGTCCTTTCCGTGACGCTGCAGGCTCTGCGCCGTCCTTTGGAGACAGGAAAAGCTACCAGATGGATTTCCATAACCGCAGAGAGGGGATTAAAGAAGCCCTTCTGGATGTGGAAGAAGGCGCAGATATTCTTATGGTGAAGCCTGCCATGTCTTATCTGGATATGGTACGGGAGGTAAAGGACCGGACCCAGATTCCGGTGGCTGCTTACTCTGTCAGCGGAGAATATGCCATGGTAAAAGCCGGAGCAAAACTTGGCTACATTGAAGAGGACCGGATTATCTGTGAGATGGCAGCCAGCGCATACCGGGCAGGCACAGACATTTATCTCACTTATTTTGCAAAAGAAATTGCCAGATTTATAGAGGAAGGAAGAATCGGATAATGACAAAATCAGAAGAATTATTTCAAAGAGCAGTAAAGAGAATTCCCGGGGGCGTCAACAGTCCGGTGCGGGCCTATGGCTCTGTAACGGAAGCCCCACGCTTCATTCAGGGAGCAGTGGGCTGTAAAATTTTTGATGTGGACGGAAACGAATACATCGACTACATTGATTCCTGGGGGCCTATGATTTTAGGGCACAATAACGAGCAGATTAAGGAAGCGGTTATCCGCGCCAGCGAAAACGGTCTGAGTTTTGGCTGCGCTACGGAAAAGGAAGTGGAAATGGCGGAATTTATCTGTGAGAGAATTCCTCATGTAGAGATGATTCGTATGGTAAACTCCGGCACCGAGGCAGTCATGAGCGCTCTGCGCGTGGCAAGAGGCTATACGGGAAAATCCAAAATTATTAAATTTGCAGGCTGTTATCATGGACACACAGACGCTATGCTGGTAAGTGCCGGAAGCGGTGTCATGACCAGCGGAGTGCCGGACAGCGCCGGTGTACCCAAGGGCTGCACCCAGGACACCATGATTGCCGTGTACAATGATTTAAACAGTGTAGAGCAGCTATTAGTGGAAAGCAGGAACCAGGTAGCGGCTGTGATTATAGAGCCGGTAGGGGCCAACATGGGTGTGGTTCCTCCAAAGGAAGGCTTTTTGCAGGGCCTGCGCGATTTGTGCGACAAGCATGGGGCGCTGCTGATTTTCGATGAGGTTATCACGGGATTCCGTCTCGGCTTTGCCGGAGCAGCCGGATATTTCGGCATTACCCCGGACCTGGTGACTTACGGTAAGATTATCGGCGCAGGTATGCCGGTAGGAGCTTACGGCGGAAGAAGAGAGATTATGGAAATGGTTGCGCCGGCAGGCCCGGTATATCAGGCAGGGACTTTAAGCGGAAACCCCATTGCTATGACAGCGGGACTTGTCCAGCTAAAAATCCTCTGGGATGACCAGGATATTTACAAACGCCTGTATCAGAAAGGGCAGCTGCTCTTTGACGGTATTCGGAACATTTTCCGTGAAAAGAATGTGCCATACCAGGTGAATTCCGTGTCCTCTTTGGGCTGTATCTTCTTTGCCAAAGATCCGGTAACGGATTATGCTTCTGCCAAGGCTTCAGACACCAATGCATTTTCCGATTACTTCCAGTATATGTTAAACCACGGGGTACATATGGCACCCTCACAGTTTGAAGCCATGTTCCTTTCAGACGCACATACGGAGACAGATATTCAGGAAACCCTGCAGCTTCTACAGCAGTATTTCGCATAAGGAGGCAGACAAAGCTCTATGGATAGCAATCTTTCAAGCATTGTTTTTCTGCTGCTGTTTTTTCTGGCTGCAGTGATATTGATTCTCGTGCAGAATCGTTCCAACCGAAAGCGGTTTTTAGAGCGGATAAAAAATTCCTGGGGACAAGTTCCCCAAAAGGAATACACCTACGAGGAACTGGAGCATATTGCCCAGTTCTTCCGGCAGCGGGAAAAAGACGGCTTTTACATTGATGACATTACCTGGAATGATCTGGATATGGACCGTATCTTTATACTCATCAATCAGAGCTGCTCCCCTGTAGGGGCGGAATGTCTCTATGACCTTTTGCGGAAACCGGTTTTTGAGGAAAAAGAATTAAAAGAAAGGCAGCGGCTCATAGAGTTTTTTCGCAGTCATCAGGAAGAGCGGCAGAAGCTGCAAATGCTTTTGACCAGTATCCGAAAACCGGGAAATGTTGGGATTTTTGAGGCTGTTCATGTGACAAAGGAAGTTACGGTTCAGGGAAAAACGGGGCAGGTGCTCTGCTTTGGTGCATTTTTGCTGTCGCTGCTGTTTTTTGTCTTAAAGCCGAATCCAGGGGTACTGGTTTTTCTGGTTGTGTGCCTTGTAAACATCGGAACTTATTGGGGCAAAAAGGGAGAGATTGACGCTTATCTCACCAGCTTCGGCTGTGTACTTCAGCTTCTTGAAGCCCAGAAGAAGCTGGAAAAATCAGGGATTTCCCAGCTAAAAGAGTATGAAGGGCAGGGAAAACAGTATAAAAAACAGCTTTCCGGCTTTCAAAAGGGGGCATTTTGGGTAACGGAGCGCAGCAGTACGGCAGGAGGCGGATTAGAAGGAATTTTTATGGACTATATCCGCATGATGACCCATATCGACTTGATTAAATTCCACGATATGATGCACAGTATGCAGGACCATATGGCAGAAATCGAGGGACTGATTTCCCTGTTCGGTTACCTGGACAGTATGATTTCCATTGCGTCTTTCCGGGAAATTCTGCCCTATTACAGCCTGCCGCAGTTTCTCTCTGAGGGCAGGGCACGGATGGAAACAGAAGATTTGTATCATCCCTTGATTTCCCATCCGGTGGCCAACAGTATTTCTGCGGAGGGCGGAATTTTAGTCACAGGATCCAATGCTTCCGGAAAGTCTACGTTTCTGAAAAATATTGCCATTAATGCCATTCTGGCTCAGACGGTTTACACCTGCACGTCCTCTTCTTACCGGGCCCCGTATTTTAAAGTGATGACCTCTATGGCACTGCGGGACGATTTGGAAAGCGGAGAAAGCTACTTTATCGTGGAAATCCGTTCTTTGAAGCGGATTCTGGATGAGGCGGATAGGGACGGAAATCTGCTCTGTATCATTGACGAAGTACTGCGGGGAACCAATACCATAGAGCGCATTGCCGCCTCCTCTGAAATTCTGTGGAGTATTTGCAGAAGCCATGTGCTTTCTTTTGCGGCTACCCATGATATTGAACTGTCTTACATGTTGGAAAACCGCTATAAAAACTATCATTTTGAGGAAGAAGTGGGAGAAGATGACGTGGTCTTTAACTATCTCCTGAAAGAAGGGCGTGTGACCACCAGAAATGCCATTCGCCTTCTGGACATGATGAAATATGACCGAAAGCTAACCCAAAGGGCCCGCCGTGCAGTGGAACATTTTGAGCAGGAAGGGGCATGGGAGAATATCAAAGATTCGGTTGATAAATGTCGATAAATAAAAGAAAATAAAACACGAATTCTGACAATTTTTCTTGACACAGAGCACAAATATTGTCATAATAGAAGTGTCGAAAGGCCTTACAGCCTTCTGAATCATGTCGACTTTTCTCAATTTCGTTATCAGCATTAAGCTGTAACTTCAAGATTTCACATTCGCTGAAGGAAGAAAGAAAAGCCCGAATGTACAAAAGACGTTCCATTCTTCTCCTCTGCAGCGGCAGATGTGTCTTGTATGTTACGGATTACATACTCTCTTATGGGGATGCCAAAAGGCATCCCCGTTTTCTGTTTTGCCAGGTCCGGGCAAATACTGCCGGGCTTTTAGCAGAATCCGTGTCCGTTGCCGCAGCACAGAAGCAGGATAAGCAGAAGCAGACAACTGTTGTCGCCATTGCCGCAGCCACATCCGTCATTGTTAAAGCCGTTGCCGCAGAAAGCCAGCAGAATCAGAATCCAGACGATGCAGCCACAGTCTCCGAAACCTCTTCCTGTCATATTACCTCCGCAGTTGTCATCACATCCGCAGCCACAGTTTGTAGCAGCCAAATCACTCATGTTTGTTCCTCCAAATATTTTGTTTACAATTCCATACTATGCCGGGGATCAAAAATGGTTCCGGAAAATTTTATTTTCAGGATAGAATAAAGGAGGTGAACACCTGATAGATATTTAAAGTTCCATATCCCCATTCCCGGTTGGGGTAGAGTTTGTCGCTGCTTCGCCCGGCGCCTCGTATGAGCAGGGCCTTTAATTCCGAGTTGTTGAAAATTCTCGGCGGCGTCCGTCCCATCCCCCATTCGATAAGCAGGGCACAGCCTCCGGCTGTAATAGCAGCGGCAGCAGAGGTTCCGGTGATGGTGGCGTAGCGCTCTTTCGGAGCAGGAGCCAGGATATTTACCCCGGGGGCTGTGATGTCCGGTTTAATCTGTCCGGTGCGGGTAAAGCCTCTGCTGGAATTTAAAAGCAGGCTATTGTTGTAGGCGTTATAAGCGGCTGTGGTAATCACGGAAGAGGCTGCAGCAGGAACGGTAAGCGTGGTATCCGGATTGGGACGTAAAAATTTCACGTCGGGATTGGAAAAGCCGGTAATCGGCAGCCACATATGATAATCTCCGCTGTTAAAGCTGCTGGTATAGACTCGGATTTTCCAGGAGCCGGAGGTGGGATTGGAAAACCGGATGAAAATCAGCTGTTGTCCGGAAAGCGTCTGCACAATCTCAGAGGTGACAAAAATCCTGGTGTCTTCCAGAATAAAAGAAATCTTTTCACTGTAGCTGATACGGGGAGGGATTTTGGGTATGACCTCGCCAAGGGGAGATTCAAAGCCCACTGCATACACTTCCGGCGGCTGTCCCCACAATTCCACACAGAATCCCCGGGTATCCGGTTCCACTAGGATCTCCACAGCGTCGTATTGGTCAGAATTTATGGCAGTACCGTAGTAGTGATGGCCCTTTCCGGCCTCGTTTCCTGCTGCCACCACTGCATGAAGCCCACGGTAATTGTCTGTAATGGACAGCATGGAATCCAGCGGAGAGGTGCCGGAATGGGAACCCTGATTGGAACCCACCCCAATGCAGATAACCACTGGTTTTTTCAGTTCGTCTGCCAGCCGTACCAGATAACGGATACCCATCATAATATCCGAGGACTGATAGGCCGGTGCCTCTCCTGTGACATAGAATAGTTCTTTTAAATAATTCTTCGCTTCTTTTAACTTCACCATGGCAATCATGGCTTCCGGAGCCGCGCCGATAAAATCGTCTTCTGCCAGTTCACTGCCGGCTGCAATCCCTGCCAGCTGGGTACCATGTCCGTTTTCATCCCAGCTCGGCACAATCTGCAAGGGGTCCTGGGCTTTCAATGCCTGTTCGATATCTTCTCTGGTGTAACCGCTTCCGTACTGCAAATCATAAGGCGGCGTGCCGCTTTGGATGGTCTGGTCCCAGATACCGTAAATCCGGCTGGAGCCGTCTTTTTGGCGAAAGGCCTTATGAGTGTAGGCTATTCCAGTGTCAATAAAGCCCAGCAGCACATCCCTGCCTTTCAGATTCAGTACCGGCTGGTTTTGTACCGCAGTAATACCGGAAGCATCCAGAGACACACTGTTTAAAAGAGTAAACAGCTTGGGAACCGTGTTGTAAAAGAAACCGTAATCATAATAATCCTGAAAAAATTCTTCAGTCAGAGGGTAGTGAATGATACCGTAATATTGGTTGAAAATTCTTGCGCCGTATTCCTTATAGTCTTCCAGAAATCCCGGATACACCGGCAAAATCAGGTCTGCATATTCCTCTGACAGAATTAACTCTTTCACAGAAGGCATAAAAACTCCTGAGGTTCGTTTTTCTTAATCTATGAAAAAGAAAAGAAAAACTTGACTGGAATCTATGCACAGTATCACTGGTTTGCCGACAGAGAATAAGATAATAAAAAAGGAAAAGGCAGGTGAAAGAAAATGCCATATGTGCTTCCTACCGGAAGGGGCGTAACGGCAGCAGTACTGGATACCGGCGCCTGTCCTCACAGGGATTTCGACAGCCGAATTCTGGCTTTTGAGGATTTCGTCCACGGCCGTTCTCTTCCCTATGATGACAACGGACACGGCACTCATGTACTGGGGATTCTGGGCGGCAGCGGGAGAGCGTCCAACGGAAAATTCCGTGGCGCAGCCCCCGGCTGTAGCCTGATTCCGCTAAAGGTACTGGATAAAAATGGAAATGGCCGTCAGGAAACCGTTATTGAAGCCATGCAGTGGATTTTAAAATACCGTGAAAAATACCATATCCGCATCGTGAATATTTCTGTGGGAACTACCCGCAGGGAGGGGCATGAACAACTGATTGAGGCTGTAGAGGAGGCCTGGGACGCGGGATTGATTGTGGTGGCAGCAGCGGGAAATCAGGGACCAGGACCGGGCAGTGTCACCGCGCCCGGCTGCAGCCGGAAGATTATTACTGTAGGCTCCTCGGATATGATAGTCCATAATCTGGGACTTTCCGGGCGGGGGCCTACCAGAGATTGTGTCAGCAAACCGGATATTGTAGCGCCGGGCAATGCAGTGACGTCCTGCGCCAATTTCCCTGCAGCCTTTCCCTATACGGTAAAAAGCGGCACCTCCATGTCCACTCCGCTGGTTTCCGGAGGGATTGCCCTCTTTCTGGAACTGCACCCGGAATCCACCAATCTAGACATCAAAAAACGACTCAGAAGCACTGCCATAGATTTAGGCTATCCTCACAACCTGCAGGGATGGGGAATCTTCCGACTGAAAAATTTTCTGGAGGGAAAATAAAAAACAGACTTGACATTCCCAGTTTGATTGTATACAATAATACAAACGCTTTATCAAAGCATAGTATTAAGTCGATAAACAAGGAGTGAGTACCATGATAAACAGAACTGTCAGAATGAATTATCACACAAATTTACTGGAACTGGAAGAACACATGTATCCCCTGGTGGATGTAGAAACTCCCAACGTATTCCATAATCTGTTTCCCTATTCTGAAGTTCCCAAAATTGCGTTCAATGACCGTATTGTTCCCCATCATATGCCGGATGATATCTGGATTACAGACACGACCTTCCGGGACGGTCAGCAGTCCAGAGCACCCTATACTGCAGAGCAGATTGTGCGGATTTACGAATATCTTCACCGTCTGGGCGGTCCAAACGGAAAAATCCGCCAGAGTGAATTTTTTCTTTACAGTAAAAAAGACCGGGACGCGGTAGATAAATGTATGGAGAAAGGGTATTCATTCCCGGAAATTACGGGCTGGATTCGGGCCAGTAAAAAGGATTTTGAACTGGTAAAAGAACTGGGATTAAAGGAATGTGGAATTCTGGTGAGCTGTTCAGACTACCATATTTTTTACAAAATGAAAATGACACGGCGAGAGGCCATGGAACATTACCTCAGTGTTATCCGGGACTGCCTGGAAATCGGTATCAGCCCCAGATGTCATTTGGAAGATATTACAAGAGCCGATATCTACGGCTATGTAATTCCTTTCTGTATGGAGCTGACGAAACTCATGGAGGAATATTCCATTCCCATAAAGGTGCGCTGCTGTGATACCATGGGGTACGGCGTGAACTATCCAGGCGCTGTGATACCGCGTTCCATCCCCGGTATTATTTACGGGATTATGACTCATGCCGGCTTTCCTTCTGAACTTATTGAGTTTCATGGGCACAATGACTTTTACAAAGCAGTGAGCAATTCCACTACAGCCTGGCTGTACGGTGCCAGCGGGGTAAACTGTTCTCTGTTCGGCATCGGGGAGCGGACAGGAAACACCCCGCTTGAGGCCATGGTTTTTGAGTATGCCCAGTTAAAAGGTACCTTAGACGGTATGGACACCACCGTCATTACCGAACTGGCTGAATATTACGAAAAGGAACTGGGATACCACATTCCGCCTCAGACACCTTTTGTAGGCTCCTCCTTTAATGTGACAAGAGCCGGAATTCATGCAGATGGCCTCTTGAAAAATGAAGAGATTTATAATATCTTTGATACAGAGAAATTTTTAAAGAAAGCACCTCAGGTAGCTGTTTCCAATACTTCCGGCCTGGCAGGCATAGCCCACTGGATAAACAACCATTTTCACCTGACCGGAGAAAAGCAGCTTGACAAAAACAGTGAACTGGCTGTGATGGTAAAGGCCTGGGTGGATAAACAATATGAAGAAGGAAGAGTCACGGTTCTTACAGACGAAGAACTTCTGGCAGTGATTGCCGAAAGCTGCAGCCGTCTTAAGATTAAACTGTGAGTAAGAAGGTGTAAAGAAATATGGCAGCAATATCTTTAAGAGGAAAAGTATTTGATAAAATCCGGGAGGATATTTTAAAGGGCAGGTATAAAAAGGGCGACGAACTGGTGGAATGTACCATTGGAAAGGAACTTGGGGTCAGCCGTACACCTGTCCGGGAGGCGATCCGCCAGCTGGAGCTGGAAGGACTGGTACAGCTGATACCAAATAAAGGAGCCTTTGTCACCGGAATTTCCTCAAAAGACGTTATGGACATGTATCAAATCCGGGCAAAGTTGGAGGGACTGTGTGCAGCCATGGCGGCAGAAAACATTACCAAAGAACAGTTAGAAGAAATGGAAGAGGCGGTATATCTCTCAGATTTTCACGCAGATAAGGGCAATTACGAACAGGTCTGCCAGCAGGACGGCAGGTTTCATCAGCTTTTATATCAGGCATCAGGAAGCCGGATTCTGGCGCATACCCTTTCGGATTTCCACGAATACCTGCAGAGAGTCCGAATGGCTTCTGTACGATTCCGTATGCGGGCCCGACCGTCAAACAGCGAGCATAAAACCATTTTAGAAGCTATTCGGACAAAAGATACAAAAAGGGCAGAGGAGGCTGCTTATCTGCATATCCGCAACACCATGGAAAACCTGAAAAATTTTGATATGGAAAAGGTTTTAAGAGAAGAAATCAAATAAGAGAAAAGGAGCGCAAACACTATGGGAAAAATAGCAATGACCACACCTTTGGTAGAAATGGATGGAGACGAAATGACCCGAATCCTCTGGAAAATCATCAAAGAGGAACTATTAGAGCCTTTTGTGGATTTGAAAACCGAGTATTATGATTTGGGCCTTACATACCGCAATGAAACCAATGATGCGGTAACAGTAGACGCAGCAAATGCAGTGAAAAAATACAAGGTTGGGGTAAAATGCGCCACCATTACACCCAATGCAGCCCGTATGGAGGAATATCACTTAAAGGAAATGTACAAAAGTCCCAACGGAACCATTCGTTCCATGCTGGACGGCACCGTGTTCCGCGCACCCATTGTTGTAAAAGGTATTGAACCCTGTGTGAAAAACTGGAAGAAGCCTATTACCCTGGCCAGACATGCCTATGGGGATGTGTACAAGAACACAGAAATGCGGGTATCTGGCCCAGGTAAGGCAGAACTGGTCTTTACTGCCCAGGACGGTACCGAAACCCGGCAGGTCATTCACGAATTTAAGGGCGCAGGTGTGCTGCAGGGTATGCACAATCTGGACGAGTCTATTGAAAGTTTTGCCAGAAGCTGTTTCTCCTATGCTCTGGATACCCGGCAGGATCTGTGGTTTGCCACTAAGGATACCATTTCCAAACAGTATGACCACACCTTTAAAGATATTTTCCAGGAAATCTATGATACAGAATATAAAGAAGCCTTTGAAAAAGCAGGGCTGACTTATTTCTACACCCTCATAGATGACGCAGTAGCCAGAGTGATGAAAGCAGAAGGCGGTTTTATCTGGGCCTGCAAAAATTATGACGGAGATGTTATGAGCGACATGGTTTCCTCTGCCTTTGGTTCTCTGGCTATGATGACCTCTGTGCTGGTATCTCCCAAGGGATATTTTGAGTATGAGGCAGCCCACGGCACAGTACAGCGCCATTATTACAGACATCTAAAAGGGGAAGAAACATCTACCAACTCCGTGGCAACTATTTTTGCCTGGACCGGGGCTCTGAGAAAAAGAGGAGAGCTGGATGATAACACAGAACTGCAGAATTTTGCAGACAAACTGGAAGCAGCGACAGTAAATGTAATTGAAAGCGGAAGAATGACCAAAGATTTGGCGCTGATTACCAGTATTCCTAACCCTACGGTTTTGAACAGCCGGGACTTTATCTGTGAAATCCGAAAAGAGCTGGAAGCTGCACTTTAAATCTGACTCTTTAAGAACAGTTCTGAAAAAATGGGAAGAGCCGCTTATTCAGCCAGCTCTTCCCATTTTTCATACAGTTTTTCCAGTTTTTCGGCAATTTCTGCCTTTTCTTTTGAAAGGCGTACACATTCTGCAACATTGGTGGCCACCTCCGGATTTGCCATTTCCTCATCAATTTCACTGTCTCTTTCTTCCAGTTCTTCAATGGCTTTTTCCGTTTTCTTTAAATCATTTTCCCGTTTCCGAAGACGGGCCTGCTCCTCTTTTTGCTGTTTCCAGTCCATTTTCGTGGCAGATATGGGTTCTGTGTGAACTTCTTCCCGAGCTTCGGGGGCATAGATGTCAGTCAATTCTTCCTTCTTTTCCAGATAATAATCGTAATTGCCGATATAGTTTACCAGTTTGTGGTTGGTCAAGTCCAGAATCCTGGTGGCTGTTTTATTGATGAAATAACGATCATGAGATACATAGAGCACAGTACCCTCATAGTTGTTTAAAGCCTCTTCCAGGATTTCTTTGGAAGTAATATCCAGATGGTTGGTAGGCTCATCCAGAATCAGGAAATTGGCCTGGGAAAGCATAAGTTTTGCTAAAGACACACGATCCCGTTCCCCGCCGCTTAAAGCAGAAATCGGCTTAAACACATCATCTCCGGTAAAGAGAAAGGCGGCCAGCAGGTTGCGAATTTCCGTATTTGTCAGCTTTGGATAATCATCGGAAATTTCCTCAAAAATGGTTTTCTCCATGTGCAGCACATGGTGTTCCTGGTCGTAGTAGCCAATATGTACCTTGCTGCCCAGGCGGAAACTGCCGCTGTCTGCCGGAATCACCTGATTTAAAATTTTTAAAATCGTGGTTTTTCCCGTACCGTTGCTTCCGATAATAGCCACCCGCTCGCCCCGCTTAATCTGAAAGTTTAAATCCTCAAAAAGCGGGAGAGAGGGAAAGGACTTGGTAAGGTGTTCTACAGTCAACACATCGTTGCCGCTTACCACCCGAGGCTTTAAAGTAATCCGCATGGAATCGTCCACTTCCACAGGCTTTTCCAACACTTCTATTTTATCCAGCATTTTTTCCCGGCTTTCTGCCCGCCGTATGGATTTTTCCCTGTTGAAGGACTTTAATTTGGCAATAACGGCTTCCTGATGCTTAATTTCCTGCTGCTGGTTTAGGTAAGCCTGATATGCGGCTCTTCGAAGCATGGCCTTTTTTTCACTGTAGGCGCTGTAGTTTCCTGTAAAAGTGGTAACTTTTGTATTGTCAATTTCCACAATTTTCGTGGCAACCTTGTCCAGAAAATAGCGGTCATGGGATACAATAAAGACAGCCCCCGGATAATTCAGAAGATAGGTTTCCAGCCAGGCAATGGAATCCATGTCCAAATGGTTGGTAGGCTCATCCAAGAGAATGATATCAGGCTTGGATAAAAGAAGACGGCCAAGAGCTACACGGGTTTTCTGTCCCCCGGAAAGAGTAGAAATCATTTTGCCAAAATCTTCCTCTGCAAAGCCAAGTCCCTTTAAAACACCGGTCAGTTCGCTTTTATAAGCATAGCCGTTTTCCAGTTCAAACTCATGAGTCAGGCGGGAATAGGCCTCCATAATTTTATTCAGTTCTTCTCCCTGGGTATACTTCATCTCTTTTTCAAGCTGGCGCATATGCACCTCCATATCCAGAATGTGCTGCTTTACCTGCAAAAGAGCGTCGTAAATGGACAAGTCGCTGGTCAGTTCCTGGTGCTGAGCCAGATACCCCATGGTTTTCCCTTTGGCTAAAATAACCTGCCCGCTGTCCGGGGAAAGTTCTCCCACAATGATTTTAAAAAGCGTAGATTTTCCTGCCCCGTTAATGCCCACTAAGGCGGCTTTTTCCCTCTCCTCAATATGA
>DXFK01000118.1 GCA_019114495.1 Candidatus Blautia stercoravium | reverse complement strand
TTTATAATAGCGACTCAATGCGTATCCAGCCATAACTGCAATGACCATAGACAAAAGGCAGGCTGCAATGGATACAAATAAACTGTTTTTAATGTATCGTAGAAATCCGGCATCCACCAGTACCCTGTGAAAATTTTCCAGTGTAGGTTCCTGAATCAGAAAAGTCGGGGTAGCTGTACGAATTTCTGTCTTTGGTTTTAATGCAGAAATCAGCATCCAGATAAATGGGAAAATACAGTACAATGAAAAAATCACCAGCAACGCATATGTGACTATTTTACTAATTCGTTGATTTCTTTTATTTAACATCATTTTCCCTCCTCCTTACGCCATCTCATCGCTGAGTTTGCTTCTTTTATGATAATAAACTGTAAACAAAATCACCATGATAGTAAACATCATTGTAGACAGCGCTGAGGCTGCACCTACGTCAAACTTCTTCATAGAATAACGATAAATCATAATCGGCAGAGTTTCCGTTGCATAATTGGGACCACCTTCCGTCATTACCCAAATAAAATCAAAATTCACCGCCGTCCAAATGATATGAATAAATACAATAACCAGTGATACAGAACGCAGCTGGGGCAATGTCACACAAAAAAACCGCTTAAATATGCCTGCACCGTCAATGGCGGCTGCTTCAGAAAGTTCTCCTGGCACAGACTGTAAAGCTGACAGGAAAGAAATCGTATAATATGGAAAACTTCTCCATATGTTTACAAAAATAACCGTTGCCATAGCATATCGGCTATCCCCCAGAAAATTAATAGGAGCATCTATAATGTTGAGACTGGTTAATGCATAATTAATAATTCCAAATTCAGGATTCAATATCCAGTCCCATGTCATTCCTGCCACAATAATCGGTACAAGCCATGGAATAAAGATACAGGTCCTGAAAATGGCTCTTCCTTTAAATTTCTGATTTAATAAAACTGCTGTTATCATACCAAGTACATATTCTCCCAGTACGGAGAGCACGGTCCAACTAATGGTGTTTTTTACGGCCTGTCCAAAATGTTCATCTGAAACAATGGTTTTAAAATTTTCCAACCCTGCAAATCCACTCATAGATTTATTAATTAAATGGACATGCGAAAATGCATCATGTACTACTTTTCCCAGCGGAAAAGCAATCAGTAAAGCAAGAAACACAATAGCCGGTGCCAGCATAAACAGCGCAGTTCTTTTCATTCTCTGTTCTCTCGTGAGTTTTTTTATTGTCTTCATACGCTTCTCCTCTTTTCTTTCACTGCTTTTTCTAATTTCAGAAAAAAAGAGGCTGTCCGCATAAAACATCCTTAAAATTTCTCTGTTTTCTGCGGCAGCCTCAACTTCGTATTCCTGATTTTATTCACTCAATTCGCCCGAATCGGATAAAGAAGCATTTACTGCATCACTGAGCCACTCTGCTGCTGCCTCCGGCGTTTCTCCTTCTTGAAGGACCTTTGCTATGGCATCCTGCATAGCCTGAGTAATTCCGCCTAAAGTAACTGGAGGAAACGTAACTCCTGTATCTGCCAGAGCCTGGAAATCTTTGCTCCATTTACTGTCCGTAGAAACATCAGAACGTGGAGAGCGATCCGGGAAGCCGGCTTCCTGCCATTCCTTACTGCACATAGCTGTTGCCAGTTCAAATGCAGCGTCTTTATTTTTGCTGTCTGCCAGAATAAATAATGGTTTACATTCCATATAAGTAGCCTGATGCCCGTCTGACGGATATGGGATAGCAGAAACTGCAACATCTTCCATTGCATCCGGATTGGAAGTTTCTCTTTCTGCCAGCCAGTTCCCAGTCACATATGTAGATGTAATACCTGTAGCAAAGTTTTCATCGGTTTCTTCCCACCCCCAGTTCTTACAATTCTCATCAATAATTTTTTTATCGACCAAATCTTGATACATCTGGAAAACTTTAGTTGCCTTTTCCATTTCCTCGTCATTATCTTTCCATGTGTTTTTATATTTTCCGTCATCCTGCGCAGAGGCAATTTCCAAGTTATACTGTGCCAGATATACCAATAATTCCTGTGCAGAACGAACTCCTGTGCAAGCCAGTTCTGTCAGATATTTTCCATTCTTTTCGTAATATTCTCCATTTGACAGCAAATCTTCCCATGTCTTGGGAACTTCAATTCCTGCTGCTTTTAAATCTTCTGTATGTGTAAGATATGCTCTTACTGTCATTTCATATGGAATGCCTACAATCTTATCATCAATGGTCATAGCTTTGACAACAGCTTCTGAAAGAGCATCTTTATCTTCCCAGTCATTAAACCGTTCCGTTAAATCTTCCAATATTCCCATATTGTAAAATTCACCGATATACTCTGGCAGCCCCCAGATAAGGTCCGGCACATTTCCGCCTGCTGCTGCAGTCAGAATTTTTTCATGAAGCATATCATAAGTAAAATTTGTTTGATTCACTTTAATTCCGGTTTGCTCCTCAAATTTTTTAATTTGTTCTTCTCCTGCTTTGGCTGTATCTGCCCCATCTGTCCAACAGGTCCACAATTCCACTGTCTGTTTTTTTGCCTCATCCTTGTCCCCAGAACCGCTCTTAGCTCCACTGCCAGAACCACAAGCTGCCATAGAACCTGTCATAGCCAATGTCAGTAATACTGCTATCCATTTTTTCTTCATTTAAATTCCCTCTTTCCCTTTAAATATTTTCCGTACCTTTGTACTGAGGCAAGAATAGCATATCCTTTGTGCAGTTACAACAAATCTATAGCTCATACTTAAAAACACCACAACACTTTATAT
>DXFK01000117.1 GCA_019114495.1 Candidatus Blautia stercoravium | reverse complement strand
CTGGTGCATCAAGGTATTGTCCTGCTTGTGCCAAGAAGATACGGAGGGAGAAATCAAACGAGAGCAAACGCAGGAGCAGAGAACAGAAAAGGATAGCATGTATGAACTGTCCGCAAAAAATGACCGACTGATATGGATCTCCATGAAGGACAGAATATTGCCCAGGCGGTTCTCTTTCGAGTGTTCATGCAAAGCAGAAGTGGAAACCGGCATTTTCCCGATAACCGGCGCCGATTGTTTCCTCATCAGAGAAATCAAAAGCATCTCCAAATCAGAAAGTATCATCTGCTCAGAACCGAAAGGAAGGTCCGGTTTTAACAGAATCTGCTCTACAGACGGAAGATGAAGGGGCGTAGCAAAAGTTTGCTTTGCCATTCCGACAAGGTGGGAGATGATTTCGCGTTCCGTAATGGACAAAGTATCAATTTTCGATTCAAACAGCTTCATGGACGGAGAAGAGGAGAGAAAAGAAACGACAACCAGGTTCGGTGAATTTTTACCGATAGAACGGATTGCGTGAAATTCATTTGGTTTATGGAAAATAATGTTGCCGGTGGTTAACTTAAAGTCAGAATCCCCGGCAGTTACAAGAACGGTTCCCTTGTCTACATAGAGAAATTCCCAAAAATCATGAGTCTCTCCATGGAACACAAAATCCCTCATATATTCAAAATAATGTATGGTAATGATGGAATCAATGATAATTTCTCTTTTTAGTGCTGTTGGCACATAATTGGATGCATGAGCCATAGAATCACCTCCCGGTATTAGATAGTTTACATTATCTCATGATTTGGATAATAAGACAATAGAAGCAGATGAAAGCACAACTATATTTGCATGGAAAACTGTATAATATTTTAAACAATAAAACATATGAATAATGGGAGGATAAAATGGTTATACACAGCATTGGTGAAAATGTGGTACAGATTTGTTTTGATGAGAAAGCATTGACGTTTTCTTTTAAAAAAGGTAATGGAAAAGAATGGAATTGGGAGAAAAGTTATGTTCCCTATATGGAATGTGAAAATGGCAAGGTTCTTTTTGGCGATGCTGCGGAAATTTGTCACGAGCCGTTTCACACAGGAGTGGGAGAGGGAATTTTGAGCACTTACACCGGTTTTGAAAATGAGGGAAAGACCGTGCCGTACACATTCCAGACACTGGTGTGGGTGGAAAACGCCACAGGAGAAGTGTACTGCGAGTGGATTCCTCTTCGGGAAGAGGGACTTGAGGTAAAGAAAGTATTCTGGCCGGGTTCTATGGGATTTGCAGAAAAGAGAGAAGACTGGTATACCCTTCTGACACACCAGCAGGGAATGCTGGTGCCGAATACCTGGGAAGTGGAACTGGAATCCCCTTCTTTTGAAGGATTCTTTGGAACAGCAGGGGCTTATATGCCCTGGTTTGCACAAGTGCGGGAACGGGAGGGATACCTGGCCGTATGTGTGACACCCTGGAATGCAGGATACCAGGCAGAACATCCGGCCGGAGGCCCTTATACACGGGTTTCCATGCGCTTTGAACCAAGTCTTGGAAAGATAGACTACCGTCGTGTTGTAAAGTATATCTTTTTACAGGATTGCGATTACAATGATATTTGTAAGGCATACAGAAATTATGTGGAGGAACAGGGAAGACTTCGGACGCTGGAAGAAAAAGCAGTGAGAAACCCAGCGGTCAATGACCTGATTGGCTGCTCTTTCCTGCACAAAGGAATCAAGACCTTTGTACAGCCGAATTCAGATTTTTATGCTCCAGAGAACCCGGAGAAGAACAACCATCTGACTACCTTTGCCCAGAGAGAGCAGGAAATCAGACAATTGCATGAGATGGGAGTGGAGAAACTCTATCTTCATCTGGACGGATGGGCAGAACCTGGGTATGATAACCGCCATCCGGATTACGGCCCGGCCTGCGAAGAAGCTGGCGGCTGGGAAGGCATGAAATCTCTGGCAGATGCTATGCACGAATGCGGTTACTTATTTGGTATTCACGACCAGTACCGGGATTATTACCTGACTGCGTCGAGCTTTGATGAAAACTTTGCATGCCGTCTGCCGGATGGAACTATTCCGCAGCACCAGAGATGGGCAGGGGGACCGCAGTCCTATCTTTGTGCCACACAGGCACCGCATTATGTGAAGAGAAACTTTGAAGAGCTTGCAAAACATGGTATCGAACTGGACTGTGCATACCTGGACGTGTTTACCTGTAATGAGGGAGACGAGTGCGACAACCCCATGCACCGCATGACAAGAAGAGACTGCTACGCGTATCGCGCACGTTGTTTTGAATATCTTATGAAAAACGGTATTTTGCCAAGTTCTGAAGAAGTTAACGACTGGGCTGCGGAGAGTCAGGTATTCTGTCACTATGCACCGTATGATTTTATGATGCGTGCTCCGGGAAGCCCCAAACAGGCTATACCGGTACCCCTTTATAATCTTGTTTATCACGATTGTGTCATCCAGCCGTGGATGATGGAGAAGATAAGTGAAGAGGAAGATTATATGCTGTATGCACTGTTAAACGGCGGGGCGCCATATCTGATAAGAGATGCGGCTTATCCCAATATCGACGGGGTATTTGATGGCGGCATGGAGATGAAATTGGAAGAAGATATCCGCAGAGCAAAAGTGGTGTCTGCCCTTCATGAAAAAGTCGGTAAATGCGAGCTGGTGCGCCATGAATTTGTGGATGGAAACCCACAGGTACAGAAGTCATTTTTTGCAGATGGGACTTCAGTTTTGGTGGATTTCCAGAAACAGACATATGAAATTATGTATCATGATCCAGAAAAAAGATAAAAAACTGATAAAAACATAAAAGAGACTGACAGGATGCGGATTTTGCAATTAGTTCGCAGTCTGGCGGTCTTTCAGAGTTCACTATTACCTGGAAAAACTTTCAGTTGTTCCCCTTTCAAAAATATTATATAATAATTCCAGCACTAAAATTATGAACCTTATTAACACATATAGATAAAAATTCAGAATAGGAAGTGGAATTTATGAAGAGAATCGGTTTACTGACAAGCGGCGGCGACTGCCAGGCTTTAAATGCCACCATGCGTGGCGTGGTAAAAGGACTCAGCACCAATCTGGAAGAACTGGAGGTTTACGGATTTGATGACGGCTACAAAGGATTGATTTACGGCAATTACAGAATGTTGTCATCCAGAGATTTCTCCGGTATCCTCACCAGAGGCGGCACCATTTTGGGGACCTCCCGCCAGCCCTTTAAATTAATGCGTGTGCCGGATGAAAAAGGTCTGGACAAGGTAGAGGCCATGAAGCAGACGTATCACAAGCTGCGCCTGGACTGTCTGGTGATTCTGGGCGGAAACGGCACCCAGAAGACAGCAAACCTGTTGAGGGAAGAAGGCCTGAATATCATTCACCTTCCCAAAACCATTGACAACGATATCTGGGGTACGGATATGACCTTTGGATTCCAGAGCGCCGTGAACATTGCCACAGATGCCATTGACTGTATTCACACCACAGCAGCGTCCCACAGCCGTGTGTTCATCGTAGAAGTTATGGGACACAAAGTGGGCTGGCTGACTCTTCATGCAGGTATTGCGGGAGGTGCGGACATCATTCTGATTCCTGAAATTCCATACGATATCGATAAAGTGGTGGAAGCCATCAACAAGAGAAATCAGACAGGCAAAGGCTTTACCATTCTTGCCGTGGCAGAAGGCGCCATTTCCAAGGAAGATGCCAAGCTGTCCAAGAAGGAATTAAAGAAAAAGCAGGAAGAATACAGAAAGAAATATCCATCTGTTGCTTACCAGCTGGAAGCTGAACTGCAGAAAAAACTGAACCTGGATATCCGCATTACCATTCCTGGCCACATGCAGAGAGGCGGAAGCCCTTGTCCTTATGACCGCGTGCTTTCCACCAGGCTGGGCTCTGAGGCAGCCAAGCTGATTCTGGAAGAAGACTATGGATACATGGTAGGTATGATTAATGGCAAGGTGAAAAAAGTGCCCCTGGGAGAGTGTGCGGGCAAGTTAAAAATGGTATCTCCCGCCGACCAGCTGGTAGCAGATGCAAAGCGTATCGGTATCAGCTTTGGAGATTAATGCAAAAAGGAGATTTTATAAATGGGCTATACAGCTCTTTACCGTAAATTCCGTCCTCAGAACTTTGAAGACGTAAAAGGGCAGGAACATATAGTAACAACGTTGAAAAATCAGATAAAAGCTGATAGAATCGGACATGCGTATCTTTTCTGCGGAACCAGAGGTACCGGCAAGACTACCATTGCCAAAATTCTGGCAAAAGCGGTAAACTGTGAGAATCCGGTAGACGGAAGTCCCTGCAACGAATGTGCCACATGCCGGGCTATTAACGAAGGTACGTCCATGAATGTTATCGAGATTGATGCGGCGTCCAACAACGGTGTGGACAACATCAGAGAAATCCGGGAAGAGGTGGCCTACCGCCCCACACAGGGAAAGTATAAAGTGTATATCATAGACGAGGTGCATATGCTGTCTACAGGAGCGTTTAACGCTCTGTTAAAAACTTTGGAAGAGCCTCCCTCTTATGTGATGTTTATCCTGGCTACCACGGAAGCCCATAAGATTCCCATCACCATCCTGTCCCGGTGTCAGCGGTACGATTTCCGAAGGATTACTGCGGATACTATTTCCGCCCGTCTGATGGAACTCATGGACAAGGAAGGCAATGATGTGGAGGAAAAGGCCATTCGCTATATTGCAAAAGCAGCAGACGGTTCCATGCGAGACGCTCTGTCCCTTTTGGACCAGTGCATCGCCTTTTATCTGGGAGAAAAGCTCACCTATGAAAAGGTACTGGAAAATCTGGGAGCCGTGGATACGGAGATATTCAGCGGGCTTTTGCGCAAGATTCTTGCCCAGGATACCGCAGGGGCCATTAAGACACTGGAAGACATTATCATTCAGGGAAGGGAAATGGGCCAGTTTGTCACAGATTTTATCTGGTATCTGCGAAATCTGCTTCTGATTGCCACTTCGGACAATGCAGAAGAAGCTGTGGACGCTTCGGCAGAAACCCTGGCCAGAATGAAGGAAGAAAGCCAGATGGCGGATGCGGAGACGCTGATGCGCTATATCCGGATTTTTTCTGAGCTTTCCAATCAGATAAAATACGCGTCCCAGAAGCGGGTCCTGGTGGAGATTGCGCTAATTAAGCTGTGTCAGCCGGTTATGGAGACGAATCTGGATTCTCTTTATGACCGGGTGCGGGTACTGGAAGAAAAACTGCAAAGCGGCGCCTTTATGCAGGCTATTCCGACAGGAATGAATCCGCAGATGGCCGGACAGATACAGGGGTATCCGGGTGCGCCGGGCAAATTTAACACTGGGAATATGCCGGGAGGTTTTGGGGCAGGAATGCAGGCGGAGGAACTTTCTCAAACTGCGCAGCCGGAGAAAAAGCCGGAAAAGGCAGCCCCGGAAGATTTGCAGTATGTACGGAAAAACTGGAATTCCATTATCCGGGAAACCAAGGGACTTCTGCAGCAAATGCTTTTGGAGTCAACCCCCAAATACGACGGCAATACAGGAGAACCTGTGCTGTATGTGGAATTTCGGAATTTTCTGGCGCAGACCTGCATAGATAATCCTGAGAACCTGGAAATGCTGAAAAACGCAGTCAGGAAAAAAATAGGAAAAGATGTAGAAATCAAAATGATATTAAAAGACAGCGAGTCCGGCAAGAGCCAGGGCGGCCTGTCTGAGATTTCCGTGGACGATTTGCTGGAGCAGAACGTGCATATGGAAATTACAGTAGAAAATATGGAAGAGGATGAATAGGAGGATTTATCATGGCAAAAAGAGGAGGATTCCCAGGCGGTATGATGCCGGGAAACATGAATAATTTAATGAAACAGGCGCAGAAAATGCAGCGTCAGATGGAAGAAAACCAGAAGGCGCTGGAAGAGAAAGAATTTACAGCAGCAGCGGGCGGCGGGGCTGTAGAAGTGACCGTTTCCGGTAAAAAAGAAGTTCTGAAAGTAAAGCTGGCTGAGGAAGTAGTAGACCCGGACGACATCGAAATGCTGGAAGACTTAATTGTGGCAGCTACTAATGAAGCTCTCCGCAAAATGGAAGAAGAATCCGCAGCAGTGATGTCCAAACTGACAGGCGGTCTGGGTGGTTTAGGCGGCGGTTTCCCATTCTAAGGGAAAACACAGACCGAAGGAGAAAAAGAGTTGGAATATTACAGCAGTCATATTAACAAATTAATAGAAGAATTTTCAAGATTGCCGGGCATTGGTGCGAAATCCGCACAGCGCCTGGCGTTCCACGTTTTAAACATGCCAAAAGACCAGGTAGAGCAGCTGGCCGACGCCATTGTCAATGCCAAGGCCAATGTACAGTACTGCAAGTGCTGTTATACCCTTACAGACCAGGAAATCTGTCCTATCTGCAGGAATCCACGAAGAAACCAGAAAGTCATTATGGTGGTGGAGAACACCAGAGACTTGGCGGCTTATGAAAAAACCGGGAAATTTGACGGGGTCTACCATGTGCTGCACGGCGCTATTTCCCCCATGCTGGGCATTGGTCCTGATGATATCAAGCTAAAGGAACTTATGCAGAGAATCACCAAAGACGATATCGAAGAGGTTATCATTGCCACTAATTCCAGCCTGGAAGGGGAAACCACAGCTATGTATATCAGCAAGCTGATTAAGCCTACGGGAATTAAAGTGAGCAGAATTGCCAGCGGTGTGCCCGTAGGCGGAGATTTGGAATATATTGACGAAGTCACACTTTTAAGAGCCCTGGAAGGCAGAGTGGAACTATGAGAAAGAAAGTAACCTCTACGGATATTGCTAAAGCAGCCGGGGTATCCCAGGCCACGGTATCCATGGTACTGAACAAGAAATACAACGTATCCTTTTCCAAGGAGACCATACAGAAAGTAGAGCAGGCGGCACAAGAGCTGGGGTATACCCTTCCAGGAAGAAAAAACCGGAAAAA
This sequence comes from Candidatus Blautia stercoravium, assembly GCA_019114495.1. Classification (GTDB taxonomy): domain Bacteria; phylum Bacillota; class Clostridia; order Lachnospirales; family Lachnospiraceae; genus Blautia; species Blautia stercoravium. The sequence goes on along the minus strand of DXFK01000117.1, from coordinate 9,305 downwards.
CAGCAAAAATGGCCGTCTGATTGTAGTGTTCTGCCCCACGCTTACTAACCCTTATTACGTTATGCTTCTGCAGGGAATCGAAACCGTGGCAAAGGAAAAGGGATACGGCGTCTTTGTGTGCAACACCCAGCGGGAACTGAAAATCGAGGAACAGTATCTCCGGATGATGTACAGCGTTTCTCCGGCAGGAATTATTTATACCTGCAATCCCAGCAACGCCTTTATGGAAGAGGTGGAGGAATTGGCGCAAAAGATTCCTCTGGTGGTTATCAGCAACCGGGATAAAGTAAAAGTCGACGCCATTAATCAGGACAACACCAAGGTGGGACGGCTTATGGCCAGGCATTTGCTGGATTTGGGTCACCGCAAAGTGGCGTTTATTGCCCCACCTCTGACCAAGCGGCAGGAACAGCGTTCCCGGCGTGTGGAAGGCTTTGTGCGGGAATTTGAACGGGCAGGGCTTGGCGCGTCTGTGACAATTAAAGCCGCGGACGACCACTGGGACGAGGTGCTTCCCAGCATTGATTCCGAATACCGTATCGGCTACAATCTGACAAAGGAACTGCTGGCAGAAGGTATAGAGGTCACAGCTATTGCAGGTTTAAACGATATGATAGCCTTTGGTATTATTGACGCTCTGCAGGAAGAAAAATATAAAGTCCCTGGAGACGTGTCTGTGATTGGCTGTGACAACATTATTTTTGCGGGTATGTCCCACATGGCTCTTACCACCATTGAACATTTTGTCCCGTTTAAAGGGAGAGATGCCTGCGATATTATTATGCGGAAAATCGAGTCCGCGGGCAGCGCTTATTCTGAAACAGAACCTATCAGCACATATCATATCGAGTACGAGCCAAAACTCATTGTCCGCAAGACCACAGCTTATGCAAAGCAGAGCGCCAAAAAGAATTTTAATTAAATAAAAAATAAAAAAATATTAATAATAATAACAGTATACGATTCATATGATTCAGCAGGATAGACGGAAAATAAAAGAAAATATTTGGTGATTTGTTTATAAAAACCGTAATTATTAATAAATAAAATGATTAATAAAAAAATGCGGCACTTGCAGAGAAGAGATTTAAGGGGTACACTGTAAATATCAAAAGAAAAGCGCCCAAAAAGGCGGCAAATGGAGGTATTTATTATGAAATTCTTTATTGACACTGCGAAAGTAGAAGACATTAAAAAAGCAAACGACATGGGCATTATCTGTGGAGTTACCACAAACCCGTCTCTGATTGCGAAGGAAGGCAGAGACTTTAACGAAGTTATCAAAGAAATTGCTTCTATCGTGGACGGACCAATCAGTGGAGAAGTAAAGGCTACTACAACAGACGCAGAAGGAATGATTAAAGAAGGACGTGAAATTGCAGCCATTCACCCCAACATGGTCGTAAAAATTCCGATGACAGTGGAAGGATTAAAAGCTGTGAAAGTGCTGTCTGCAGAAGGCATTAAGACCAATGTAACCCTGATTTTTTCAGCAAACCAGGCACTTTTAGCAGCAAGAGCAGGAGCAACTTATGTATCTCCTTTCCTAGGCAGACTGGATGATATTTCTACAGACGGCGTGGAACTTATCGAAACCATTGCCGAAATGTTTGCAGTTGCTGATATTCCAACTGAAATCATTGCAGCAAGCGTACGTCATCCAATGCATGTAACACAGTGTGCGTTAGCAGGCGCTGACATTGCGACCGTGCCGTACGCAGTTCTGGAAAAAATGACACAGCACCCTCTGACAGACGCCGGAATCGAAAAATTCCAGAAAGACTACATAGCAGTATTCGGAGAATAATTGAAGGTTGGCATACCCCATCTCATCTGTTATAATAACATCGAACCGAAAACATTCAGGAGGAAAATAATGAACAAGTTAGAACTTCAGAAGACGGCAAATGAAATCCGTAAAGGGATTGTAACTGCTGTGCATTCTGCAAAAGCCGGACATCCGGGCGGCTCACTTTCTGCAGCCGAGTTATTTACTTATCTGTATTTTGAAGAAATGAATATTGACCCTGAACAGCCAAAGAAAGCTGACCGTGACCGCTTTGTACTGTCTAAGGGCCATACAGCGCCGGGCTTATATTCCACTCTGGCAAACAGAGGTTATTTCCCGGTAGAAGATTTGAAGACTCTGCGTCATCTTGGCTCTTATCTGCAGGGACACCCGGATATGAAGCACATTCCAGGTGTGGATATGTCCAGCGGTTCTTTAGGCCAGGGAATTTCTGCTGCGGTGGGAATGGCGCTGTCAGCAAAGTTGGATGGAGATTCCTATCGCGTATATACACTGTTGGGAGACGGAGAAATTCAGGAAGGACAGGTGTGGGAGGCAGCTATGTTTGCGGGCCACAGAAAACTGGACAACCTGGTTGCCATTGTGGACAACAATGGTCTGCAGATTGACGGAAACATCGCAGATGTATGTTCTCCATACCCGATTGACAAGAAATTTGAAGCCTTTAATTTCCATGTTATCAACGTGGAAGACGGAAATGATTTTGAACAGTTAAAAGCAGCTTTTGATGAGGCGAAGACCGTAAAAGGCAAACCAACTGCAATTATTATGAAGACTGTAAAAGGAAAAGATGTTTCCTTTATGGAAAACGAAGCAGGATGGCACGGAAAAGCGCCAAACGATGAAGAATATGCAATTGCAATGGCAGATTTGGAAAAGGTAGGTGAAGCATTATGTCAGAAGTAAAGAAAATCGCGACCAGAGACAGTTACGGAAACGCATTAGTAGAATTGGGCAAGAAATATGACAATCTGGTAGTTCTGGACGCTGACCTGGCAGGTGCAACCAAGACTGGTACTTTCCAGAAAGTTTTCCCGGAACGCCACATTGACTGCGGTATTGCAGAAGCTAATATGATGGGCATTGCAGCAGGTCTTTCCACTACAGGAAAAGTTCCTTTTGCAAGTACCTTTGCCATGTTTGCAGCAGGACGTGCTTTCGAGCAGGTTCGCAACTCTATTGGTTATCCTCATTTAAACGTAAAAATCGGCGCTACCCATGCAGGTATTTCTGTAGGAGAAGACGGCGCTACTCACCAGTGCAATGAAGATATGGCTCTGATGAGAACCATTCCGGGAATGGTGATTTTAAATCCTTCTGATGATGTGGAAGCCAAAGCCGCTGTAGAAGCCGCTTACCTTCATGACGGTCCTGTATATCTGCGTTTCGGCAGACTGGCTGTGCCCGTTATCAATGACAGACCGGACTACAAGTTTGAAATCGGAAAGGGTATCGTGTTAAGAGAAGGCAAGGACGTAACTGTGTTTGCTACAGGTCTCTGTGTAAATGAAGCGCTGCAGGCAGCAGAAAAGCTGGCGGCAGACGGCATTGAAGCGAAAGTTATCAACATTCATACTATTAAGCCTCTGGACGAAGAACTGGTTGTAAAAGCAGCCAAAGAGACAGGCAAAGTGGTAACCGTAGAAGAACATTCCGTAATCGGCGGACTTGGCGGTGCAGTAGCAGAAGTACTTTCTGAAAAAGCCCCTACAAAAATGCTTCGTATCGGTATCAATGATGTCTTCGGCGAATCTGGTCCTGCAGTAAAACTGTTGGAAAAATACGGACTGGATGCAGAAGGTATTTATAAGAAAATTAAAGAATTTGTATAAGTTTGTATAAGTTCCTGCGGGGAGACTGCACCATGCGTATTGTGTGATGCAGTCTCCCCTTTACAAATGAGGGAAAATGGGGTAGAATCGAACTTAACAAAAAAGGTCAACAAAAGGGGAGATTCTGTATGACAAGACGAGGAAATAAGGGGAGAATGAAGAGGGCACACACGGTGAAAGACCCTGGAAATGAAGAATTTTACGAATACATTAAAGATTTGGTACATCACCCCTATGTGCTGAAAATGAAGGAATTTCCACATCACTGTGAGACAAGCTGCTATCAGCATTGTCTGAATGTGGCTTATTATAATTACCGAATCTGCAAATTTTTCAACTTAGATGCCAGAAGCGCGGCGCGTGCAGGAATGCTTCACGATTTATTTCTGTACGACTGGCGGGGACACCGGAAGAAGACGGGAGACCCGGTTCATGCCATGACTCATCCTCATCGGGCTCTGCATAATGCAAAGAAATACTTTAAGCTGAACCCTCTTGAGGAGGAGATGATTGTAAAGCACATGTTTCCGGTGACTCCCATACCGCCTACCCATTGGGAAACCTGGATTATTACACTGACAGACAAATACTGCGGCACCTGCGAAATCGGGCGGTATTATTACAAAGCCTGGTTCCCAAGAGGCGCGTATCTGTTTATGAAGCGGTTGGTGCGCCGTGTCTTTGGTGCGGACTACCAATATACGGATTACATTCTTCCTTTTGGCAAAGAGGTAGCAGCGGCTGACAGAGGGGCAAACTTTGCAAAGCTGAGAGTCCGTTCCACAGGCCGCTGGGAAAAGGGTTCTTGGGGAAAACGGCGGGGCGTAAAATACTGATGATGTGCCAGCAGAATTCCGGAAACAATGGAATCTGCCAGTTGTACCACTGTGGCAAGCCGGGTGGTCTGCAGGAGAAAATTGTCAAAAGTTCCCGATACATTTACAATGCCTGTGATGGAAATATCTCCCACAGGCATTAATTTTTTCCGCACTCCCAGTCCCGGCTCTAAAGCACCTGGGGATATAGTGAGAAACCCAAGATGTTTTCTAGTGCCCAAAGAAGCATCAATAGCCAGAATGAGGCCGTGAGGGTGCTGCTGCTGGAGCATTTCCATGGTCTCGTTTAAATTCAGGGCATGTACCGGACGGGCCAGTGTGCCGTATACCCAGGTGTGCAGTAAAGGAAGCCTGGACAGGCTGTGTCCCACCAGAGGCCCCAGGCTGTCTCCGGTAATACGGTCGCTTCCAATGCAGAGAATCACCAGTTCGCTGAAATTTTTCTCGCAGGAGGTGAGTAAGTCAAAGAGAATAGCGCCAAGCCGGGTATCGGCTCCAGTGCTTTTATTTTCTATATAGTAAGTATGATTTTTAGTCTGCAGCATACAATTTCTATCCTTTCCTGACGTTCATGGTCTTAGTCTGTCCGTTTTTTCTGCCTTTATCCTGTGGATTTTTAAGAAAATTTGTCGGTAAAAAAATAGAATCGCGCCCGGAATATGATAAATTTCGCAGGACAAGTGTGTTATTCTCTTTCCAAAAGGGGTGACTGATTCTATGATAGAAATTGTTTATGAAAAGGAAAAACAAAAGCCCGAAGGGAATGAAGGATTTTTCCGTATTCCCAATAATATACGCCAGATAGGAGAAATCAGAGGAACACAGAAAATCTATATAGAAGATTATGCGTATACTTACCTTTGTAGAATCTCTTCTGAAAATTCGCACAGAGGAATTGCGGCGATTCTGCTGGGACAGGCCAACTGGAAGGAAGGAACCTCCTATTTGTTCATTAAAAGTGCAGTAGCACTGCCGGATATGGAAGTGACGGAGGAACATCTGACCTTTACCCAGGAAATCTGGAATCATGTGTATGAGAAAAACAAGGAATATTTCCCTGAACAGGAAGTGATAGGCTGGTTTTTATCTATTCCCGGATGCGCCATGGAGCTGCATGAGGTTATTTGTCAGACCCATCTAAATCATTTCGGCGGCAATGATAAAGTGCTTTTTGTGCAGGAACCGCTGGAAAAAGAAGAGGCCTTCTACCGCTATGAAGAAGGCCGGATGTCCCGTCAGCCCGGCTTTTATGTGTATTATGAAAAAAATGAGCCTATGCGGAATTTCCTCATTGCACAGAATGAAAGAGCAGAACGGAAAACAGAGGAAGTTGACGATTCTGCAGTGTCCACATTCCGAAAAAAGGTGGAAAAAAAGACGGCAGAGGAAGAACAAAAACAGAAATTTCCGCTTTTCAGAACAGCCAGTGTCTGTGCGGCAGCAGCGGTATTGGCGGTTGGGGTGCTATATCTGAATGACTACCAGAAGCTGAGAGGTACCGAGAAGGTTATGGCAAGCCTGGAAGAATCCCAGGAGAAGGAGGAGCAGCAGAAAGTTACACCGGTGAATGGCACAGCGGACAGTACCGGGAAAAGTGACGACGCAAAGGAAAATATTGCGGAGACAGAGGAAAATACAGAAACTGAAAATTCCGCAGAGACATCTGGGGAAACATCTGGGACTGACACAGATTCCGACCAGAAGGAAAACGGGACAGAGATTCCTGACAGCAGTCATCAGGAAAATACTTCCGACAATGCAGAGGATACAGATACGCCGTCAGACACTGCTGTATCGGATACCGAAACAACTGCGGCAGGAACCCACCGTTCTTATACCATTCAGCCAGGGGATACCATTACGAAAATTAGTATCCGCAATTATGGCAACTCGAAAAAAATAGGAGAAATCTGCGAACTGAACGGTCTTTCGGAAACAGATTTGATTTATCCAGGACAAAAAATTTTACTCCCTTAAAGATTTGTGTTATACTTAGCCTAAAAATACATTGAGGAAGAGATTTATGAATCTAAAACAAAATGATAAAGTGGTAAAGCTGAATACAGGCAGATGGAAACGCTTCACACAAATCAGAATAAAAAAATCTCTGCTGATTTTTGGGGCAGTGATTTTACTGGCTGTAGCTGTAATTTTAGGAATCAAATATCATGTGTACCATAAATACCAGGTGGTGTCCTCAGCGGAAAATGAAGATACGCAGTCTGCCAGCTATATTCAGTTGGGAGACAGTCTTCTGAAATATGGAGATGACGGCGCTTCCCTGTTGTCGCAATCGGAGAAGGTGGTGTGGAATCAGACTTTTGAGATGAACAATCCAGCCGCTGCAGTCCGGGGAGACAAAGTCGTTATCTATGATAAAAAGGGAACAGATATGTACATTCTGGGAAAAGACGGTCCCATAGGTCCGGTAGAGACAAAATTTCCGGTGCTCCAGGCAGAAATTACAGAGAAAGGGGCTGTGGCAGCAGTCCTGGAGGACGGTGAAAAGACCTGGATTAACTATTATGCAGCAGATGGAAGTACCATTGCCGAAAATCAGACCAGAGTAGACAATCCCGGCTATCCGCTGGACATGGCAGTTTCTCCGGATGGAGAAATCATTGCTGTCAGTTATCTTTTCGTAGATAATGGCGATATATCCAGCCGCATAATTTTCTACAATTTCGGGGACGAAGGACAGAACAAAACGGATAATATTGTGGCTGAGTTTACATATAAAAACACAATAGTACCTCAGTTGATTTATCTGACAAACCAGTCCGCAGTGGCGATTCGCGATGATGGATATTCGGTTTTCAGAGGCGCCGGAACGCCGAAGGAAGAGGTAAATGAAAAAACAGACAGTGAGATTGTCAGTACATTTTATAATGATAAATACTTTGGACTGGTGTTAAAAGGTGATGACAAGAAGGACAAATACCAAATGGAACTTTATGACCCATCGGGAAGAAAGCGGTTCTCAAAAGGCTTTGACCAGGAATATGAGGGTATCAGTATCAGCAGAGAAATGATCATTATGCATCATGATGACCAGGTGCAGATGTATAACTTAAGCGGCATTAAAAAGTTTGACGGAACCATGGAGGAAGGTGCGGTGAAAAATCTTTTCCAGGTATCCTCCAAACGCTATATGATGATTTCGGAAAATGGAATTAATACCATTACACTAAAATAGCAGAGAAAGAGTACGAAAGAAAGGTGATGATTATGAACTGGCTGTGTGTTGTGATACTGGCAGTTCCTGTACTGTATATTTTTAAAGGAATTCAACGAGGAATGGTCCGCACGGCATTTTCTGTTTTTTCTGTTATTCTGGCGTTGGCTCTGGGATTTATACTGAACCCGTATATCAGCCAGTTTCTGAGAGAAAAAACACCGGTTTATAAAGTGGTACAGGAACAGTGCGAGGAGAACATTTCTGCTGCGCTGAAAGAACAGCTGGACCAGAAAATAAATACGGAAGAGCAGAATCAGTATATTCAGAGTCTTCCTTTGCCGGAAAGTCTTACAAAAATCCTGGTGAAGCATAATAATACAGAAGGTTATAATCAGCTGCTGGCGGACAGCTTCGGAGAATATCTTTCCCGCAGCATTGCGCAGATGGCTATAGGGGCTGTCAGTTTGATTTTTACGGCTGTTTTTATCAGCATTGTTATGAATCTTCTGGGCGGTCTGCTGGATGGTATTTTTTCTCTGCCCGTTTTAAGTTTGATTAACAGAACAGGCGGCGCGGTGCTGGGAGCAGTGCAGGGGATTTTTGTGGTATGGATTATTTTTTTGATTATTACGCTGTTCTGGGATTCAGCTTGGGCGAAAGAAGCGGCTATGATGCTGCAGGCAAATTCATTGACAGAAATGCTGTATGACAACAATATATTAGTGCATTTTCTTTCTGGAATTTGGTAAAGAAAAAAGCAGGTTAAAAATAAGCGGAGAAATTGTAAAATTTTTCCGCTATTATTATTGACAGAAAAGAAAGAAAATGATATATTAATACCCAGCCAATGCTTAGAAAAAGCGCTGGAAAAGAAGTTTGAAAAAGTTGTTGACAATGGTCGGCAGATATGATATTCTTACATGGCTGTCGCAAAGGATGGAAGTTATCACTCAGGCGAGTAGATGCGAGTTCTTTGAAACAACAGAAATTCGACTCTGGTCGATAAAAAAGTTTAAAAAGTTCTTGACAAACCAATACGGATGTGATAATCTAATATGGCTGTCGAAAAAAAAGAATGGCATCAGCCGAATGGCTGAAAAAACTTTTTGAAAAAGTTCTTGACAAGCTGAAATTGATATGATAGAATATCAAAGCTGTCAAAACGACAGGAACCTTGATAACTGAACAGTAAAACACATGAATCGAAAATTCTTTTACATTTTATTCTTAGGTTTAACGAACCAAAAACAGTAAAAGGGATAGATAGCCAAGTAGTTATCTTGAACTGGAACAGACACTTTATCAGAGAGTTTGATCCTGGCTCAGGATGAACGCTGGCGGCGTGCTTAACACATGCAAGTCGAGCGAAGCACTTATCGTGGAATCTTCGGAGGAAATGATATTTGACTGAGCGGCGGACGGGTGAGTAACGCGTGGGTAACCTGCCTCATACAGGGGAATAACAGTTAGAAATGGCTGCTAATGCCGCATAAGCGCACAGGGTCGCATGGCCTGGTGTGAAAAACTGAGGTGGTATGAGATGGACCCGCGTCTGATTAGGTAGTTGGCGGGGTAACGGCCCACCAAGCCGACGATCAGTAGCCGACCTGAGAGGGTGACCGGCCACATTGGGACTGAGACACGGCCCA
>DXFK01000116.1 GCA_019114495.1 Candidatus Blautia stercoravium | reverse complement strand
CCATGTACATAACATAAGAATTCAAAAGTGTGGCATTAACTTGCTCTACACGCTCTATTTTCTCCTCTGTCAAAAAACGCTCCAACTTTTTCAAATCACGTTCATATGAAACTTCTGTATTTTTGGAAGTGCCTCTGGTATTATGTAAATAGCCAATAAACTCTTCTATTTCGCACTTCATATTTCATTCCCCTTCTGTAGGCATAGTTCGATTATATATCATATATCACATAAAAATCAAACCTTAATTTAACAAAAATCCCTGTTTTTAAAAGGTTTTTCCCTTTTATACAACATATCGAAAGATTATTCTTACCCGAGTACCACATGTGGTAAGTTTCTAAATATTAATTTTTTATGAACTCAAACCCATTTTCCCCAAATATAGTTTAAAAGATTTTGATTAACATAACTTTCCTGCCAGATTCCCAAAAGCAGGCACACAAGTGCGAACGAAAGAAAAAAGAAATAAGACCGATAGTCTGCCTTTTCTCTTTTTCGGTTTCCCCAGGATTTCTGACTCATCTGCATTACGGAAAAGAAAAAAATAATCCAACCGGGAATATAAAAGAACATCTGAGGCACAAAGGACAAAAGCCCCAGGAAAATCCCCCGAATACCGTAATCCAGCAAAAACGTTGTCATAAGACTTCCCGCCAGAAATCCAAACCAGAGAAGACTCATAACCACCAGAAGAACTCCTGCAGCCGTCAGTCCACAGACTGTCCCAAACAGAAAAAATCCCCCTCTCTTTACCAGCAGTTCTCCGAATAATCCTGCTTTTTCTGTCCCGTTTTGCACTGTATCAGCTAGGTACAAGGGCAAAAGACTGCTCTGATAGCCCGTCTTCTTAAAAAGCAGATTCGTGCACACAATCCCCGCCGCAAACCCTGCCATATACAATATGGAAAACATTTTACTATATTTTTTCATTCTCTTCACCCATTACAGTCTATGTTTTCCTCAAAGAAAAAAGACCCCGGATTGCTATCCCATAGGGTCTTTTCTTTTTTCATTTTTCAGTCGATTTTATTACTTGGCATAATCCACAACTCTTGATTCACGGATTACGTTTACTTTAATTTGTCCCGGATATTCCAGTTCTGCTTCAATCTGTTTAGAAATGTCTCTGGCCAAAAGTACCATGTCCGCATCTGTAACATGCTCGGGTACTACCATAACACGAATTTCCCTTCCTGCCTGAATGGCAAAAGATTTATCTACTCCCTTAAAGGAGTTTGTAATGTCTTCTAACTGTTTTAATCTGTTGGTATAAGTTTCTAAAGTTTCTCTTCTCGCACCTGGTCTTGCCGCAGAAATTGCGTCTGCAGCCTGTACAATACATGCAACCAGGGATGTAGGTTCCACATCTCCGTGATGGGACTCTACGGCATTAATCACAACCTGTGATTCTTTATATTTTCTACATAAGTCAGCACCAATCTGAATATGGGAGCCTTCTACCTCATGGTCGATAGACTTACCAATGTCATGGAGCAGACCTGCTCTTTTCGCCATTCGTATATCTGTTCCTACTTCTCCTGCCAGCAGACCTGCCAGCTGTGCTACTTCGATAGAATGCTTCAATGCATTCTGTCCGTAGCTGGAGCGGAACTTCATGCGGCCCAGAAGACGAATGAGTTCCGGATGAATACCATGGACACCAACTTCCAGTGCCGCTGCTTCTCCTTCTTCTCTCATCATGGATTCGACTTCTCTTTGAGCCTTTTCAACCATTTCTTCAATTCTTGCCGGATGAATACGTCCGTCTACAATCAATTTTTCCAGAGCGATTCTGGCTACTTCTCTTCGGATAGGGTCAAATCCTGATAACACTACAGCCTCAGGAGTGTCATCAATAATTAAATCCACACCTGTCAGTGTTTCCAGGGTTCGGATGTTTCGTCCCTCACGTCCGATGATACGGCCTTTCATCTCATCACTCGGAAGCTGTACAACAGAAATTGTCGCTTCCGCCACATGGTCTGCCGCACATTTCTGAATCGCAGTTACTACATACTCTTTCGCCTTTTTATCGGCTTCTTCTTTTGCTTTGCTTTCCAGTTCTTTGTAAAGCTTAGCGGTGTCAATTTTTACTTCGTCTTCAACAGTTTTCAACAGATAATCTTTTGCCTGTTCGGAGGTCAGACCTGAAATCCTTTCCAGTTCCTGTACTCTCTGTCCTTGTAATTCATCGACTTTCTTTTCTTTCTTCTTTAATTCTGCTTCCTTTGCTGTGTACTCGGCTTCTCTTCTCTCCAAAGCATCTGCTTTCTTATCAAGAGCCTCTTCTTTTGATAAAACACGTTTTTCGTACTTCTGAAGTTCGTTTCTTCTCTCTTTTGTCTCTTTTTCCAACTCGTTCTTGGTTCGGAGATTTTCTTCTTTTGCTTCTAAGAGAGCTTCACGTTTTTTTGTTTCAGCAGTCTTCAATGCTTCATCTATAATGCTTCTTGCTTTCACTTCCGCTGTCCCGATGGTTTCCGCATCTTTTTCCGTTTTTTTCTTCACTGAAATATTTGCAGTCACCGGAATGGAAATCAGCAGTGAAACAGCTACAGCAACAATTGCAATTATTACATAGCTTATCACAGGAGCACCTCCTTATTTAGTTTTCATTGTACGGATACAACAGTATAATTTTATACTGAATTTTGAAAAAAGTCAACAGAAAACCATGAAGTAAAAACCGTATTTCTGTGTAATTTCACAATTCGCGAAAAACTGCCAGAATATCAGAAGAAGAAAAGCCTTTGCGTATAAAAAAGCCATATAACCGCTGCTTCTCCTTTTCCTCCAAAGGGCATTTCCCTCTTCGCTTTTTCTCCAACATCTGTCGAATGACGCTTCTGGAATCTGTCTTTTCCTCTGTTTCTTCAAAGGCCTGCTGTATGATTCCTGAGGATACGCCTTTTTGTAAAAGTTCCATGCGGATTCTAGTCATGCCTTTTCGGCTCTTTTGATTTTCTATATACATGACTGCATAGCGGGCATCGTCAATATAGTGGAAGGATTCCACATAATCCAGGGCTGCTTCCACGGCCTGGGAGGGATAACCGCTCTGCTCCAGTTTTCTTCTTAAATCTGCTTTTGTCCGATCCATTTTCTGAAGGAGGTGCATGGCTCGAAGCTTTGCACGCTTTGTCAGCACCTTCTCCACCAATTCCCTATATACTTCCGTGGAAAGTTCCTTCTCTTCCTCAATTCCGTAGCGGGACAACTCACCCCTGTATAAAACAAAGGTCTCCTGCCCGTCAAGTTCCACCTGAAACTTCTGTTTTGTTACAGCTTTTATCTCTGTAACCGTCATGGAAGTTCTCCTCCTTAATCTTCTTTATCACTCTCTGCAGGCTGAACATCTTCTACGGATTTCTCCGTATTTGTACTGTCTGCCTTCTGTGCCTCTGCACCTTCTTCTTTTGGAATCAGACTATAGAATTCTCTTACTTTCTTTTCGATTTCTTCGGCAATTTCCGGATTTTCTTTTAAATATTTCTTGGCATTTTCACGTCCTTGTCCAATTTTTCC
>DXFK01000115.1 GCA_019114495.1 Candidatus Blautia stercoravium | reverse complement strand
GCCAGGAAAATCCACCATCATATTTTGTATAATAGTCGCCCTTTTTTCCGTAGCAATCCAAGAATTCAAAAGAACGATTTTCTATCATTTCTGCATAAATACCGCCGTCAGCAGCATAATTAATATCCTCAAAGAATAGTCCAATCATTCCCTCTCTAATCGGTACTCCTTTTTTCCCTGTAATCTGTACGTTCATTTTTCCTCTCATTCTGCCGTTTAAACGGCTCTTTTATTTTATTGTCTCATATACTTTACATATATAATCGGCTGCTTCTACTGCATTTTCAGGAACCGTGTCTTCTAATGTACAATGAATATATGGCTTCTTTTCCTTAATAAAATGCAGAATTTCATCATACTCCATGATGCCCTTTCCCGCTGCCGTCCAGATTAATTTTCCATTTCCCACTTTAAAATCTTTCATGTGAAGGACTGCAATCTCTTCTCCAAGTAACTCCAATGCTTCTCTTATTATGTCCTTGCGATTCACATAATTGGAAATATGCAGAAGATTTACCGGATCTAAAATAATCTGCAGATTTGGAGATGCTATTTCATCCAGCACTCTCCTGGCCCTGGCAGGAGTATGGACAATATGAGTAAATACCGGTTCAATTGCTACAATAACTCCCATTTTCTCAGCATATTCTATAATCGGCCGCAAATTGGTGATAAAGAGCCTAAGCGCCTCTTCACTATGGCACTCCGGCACAAATGCATATTCCACATTGGGTGCTCCTGTCTCAGTTCCTACAACGCCACATCCTGCCAAAGAGGCAAATCGGATATGTGCCTGATAACGTTTCTGGATTTTGGCAAGCTGTTCCGGTTCCGGATTTGCCAGATTCAGATAACAGCCCAACACAGCAAAATCAATTTCCATTTTTGCAAAAAGTCTCTTAAGTTCCATTGCCATCCCAGGAGTCAGAGCGCCATTTGCTGTGTCCTGCTCAGGCAGAACTTTTGTAAGTGCCACATGTGCACAGTGAAATCCCTGTCCTTTAATATAAGAAAGACGTTCTTCCAGCTCCATTTGTGGTGTATCATGAAGTCTCATTCCCAGGTTTAATCTGCTTCTCATATTTGCTTTTCCTCCCGTCTCACAGATTTTACATTTTTCTGTTATTACTGTAATTCGATCCGGAATGTTTTGGTGTACGGTGTGTATTCATTTAAAAAGACTGTATACCCATTCTCATTTCGTTCCTCACCGGAATAATGTCCGCCAAACGCATGGGTTCCATAACCCGGCCCGATTTTAATCACCTTTCCATCCTCATGCACATTCAGATAGCCTTCACGTAGGATCAGACTGTCTCCTTTCCCTGCTTTCAGACATACTGTCTCATTTTCCAGCATACATTCTGCCGGCAGGCAAATCTCCACACGGGCAGGCAGCCCCTGCAGTCCTTCCGTACTTACGGTGATTTCAAGTCCTTTTTCCAGTTCCTTCAACGCTACCGTGGTAAGCAGCTGACTTGTAATAACAAGTTCTCTCTTTCCGTGGTCCATTTCCCACCAGTCAGTAGTATTCTGCTTTTGGGCAAAAGGTTGATAAAACCATCCTTTGGCATGTGTGCGCAATGTACATCCGTCTTCTGTCACTTCCATTTCCTGAGGAATAAAATTGCGAATGTCGCAGTAGCTTTCTCCGATACGGAGTCCAATAGGAAAACTGCCAAATTTCAGGAACAGAAATGAAGACTTTCCATTCAGTACACTGTATCCATAATTTTCCTTCTTTACTCTGAGTACCTGAGAACCTTGGAAATATTTGCGATATTCACCAAGAAAACCATATCCCTGGAACTCATAATTTCTCAGCCAGTCATACATCATAAAGATATACATGGAATCCTGCGCATTGTCCCCCCGTTCCATATTATCTTTAATAATTTTATGTGCTGCCTTATCGAACAGCTCATTTCCTGTTTTAGCAGCCATATATGTATATAAGTAAAAATACTGATCCGGATACAAGGCTTTTCCATGATCCTGGCGCAAAGAATTCTGTGTAAAAATGGTATCATCCCCGTCAAAATAGTAAAGCATCATATTCAGATTTCGTTCTACATAACCCAGATATTCTTCATTTCCAGTCTCTTCATACATAGAAATGAGCGACTTATCTACCACTGCATTATAATTTCCTGTTGAACGTTCTGCATACTCTCCTTCTTCATTTCCATCGATTCCTTCTGCAAGATATTGTTCTGCTCTCTTCCTGAGTTGTTCTGCCAGTTCTCCATTGTCTTGTACCAGATTTATACACTGAAATAAAGACGCACATACCGCCCAGCGATGATTAGGTGTATGAAATCCCCCGTGAAGGAATATGGGAATACAGCGAAGCAATAATGTGAGATATCTGTTTTCCAACTCTTTCTCTTCTGTTGTATGTCCATATTTTTTCAGAATGCGGTATGCTCCAAACAGCCGTCTGAAGCAAAAAGCAGTATCCGGGGCTGAATAGAAATTACAGCTTGGATAGTCCAGGCTTCCATCTTCTCGCTGCCATCTTTCCACAAATCCCAATCCTCTCTTTATTGCTTCCAGGACTTCAGGCTTCTGATAATATTTACTGTCTTCACAGCAATAAAGACTTATAGCATCCGTCAACAGATAGATGGTCTCCTTACCTTCTATAATTTCGCTAGGCATTCTCCCGTCATCGATTCTTGTACTGTCTTTAACCTGTTTTTCCAGAAAATTTGCAACCGTCTTCTCTGTGGATTTCACCATATGTAACCAATATCTTTTCATTGTTTTGTCCCTTTCCTGTTCTGTTTTTCTCTATTCTGCCATTCCATTAAGAATAAAATTGCCAGTGCCTGTCCATACGGCATGGATTGAAGCGGAATTTGTTTGTAAAACTCCTTACTTTCCCGTCCCATAGGCGTTCCATAAGAAACTTGTGACACTGTCCCCTCTTCTGTTATACAGTCAAGAATTGCATCCAGGGCCTTTTCTGCTGTCTTCACATAAGATTCATCCAGAATTCCCAGATTTATCCCTCTCAAAATTCCATAAGCAAAACCGGCTGTAGCACTTGCTTCCAAGTAAGAATCTTTATCATCAACCACTGTATGCCACATTCCGCATTTATCCTGCAGATGCACCAACGCATCTACCTGATTTTTCAGAATTCCAACCAGATACTTTTCTACTTCCGGAGAACAGATTCCCATACCAATCAACTCGGGAATTGCCGCTGTAATCCAACTGTTCCCTCGTCCCCAGAACGCTCCCGCAAAATTATTTCTTTCTTTAAAAGTCCAGCCATGATACCACAACCCCGTCTTCGGATCTGACAGGTATTTGACATGGAGCAAGAACTGATAAATCGCTTCTTCTTTGTAATCCTGACGTTCCAGGATGCATCCCATATTTGCCAGAAACAGAACTGTCATAAATAATGTGTCATCCCATATCTCTTGTTCATTCAGTGAATCCGATGTAATATGCTGGAATCCACCCTCTTCTGTCCTTGGAAATTCTTTGAAAATCCATTCGGCCCACTCTTCGCATACATCCATATATTCTTTCTTATCTGCAACCTGTGCATAATAGGATAATGCCAACAGGGGGGTTACTGTATTTACATTTTTCGCAGGAAGTCCTATTTTAAACTGCCTAGAATAATACTCTTCCAAAATATTCAGATATTTTTCATCACAGTACAAGTCATAATACTTCCAGAATCCAAACAATCCAACACCCTGTGTCCACTCCCAAAATTGATATTTTCGGATATCCTCTGACACCAGACTCTTTGTCTTCATATTTTCCATAAAAACTGTATCTTCCTCATACAGAACATTTTGAAAACTCTCTGCCAGCAAATGCAGCTTTCGTTCTACCTCACGTTCTCTTATTTCATTCATAGTTGCTCTTCCTTTCCATTTATTGTATACTGAAATAAACTTTTAAAATATTACTTATGGAGTATTCTTATGATTATTGATAATTCTTTAATTTTTCATAAAAAACATTTTATTATCGTCAATAATGTAGAGCAAAAACTTCTTTACTACTTTGATTATGACGAACGCAATGCTTCTGAGAATATGAAATTCCAGCATTTTCATGCCTATTACGAAATAATGATTGCGCTAAGTCAGGACACCGAACATTTATTTGAGGGAAATCTCTATCATCTGAATTT
>DXFK01000114.1 GCA_019114495.1 Candidatus Blautia stercoravium | reverse complement strand
TGTCAAGGGCTTTTTCACTTTTTTACAGAAAAAACCGGAACCCAAATTCCGGGGTCCGGCTTTTCTTTCTTATTTACTTTGGTAGTTCTCTGCCGTATAATCTTCTAATGGATTCCAGTTTTTAAATTCAAAATCTGCTGCAGAAACATTTGCCCCTTCTTCTTTTGCTTTCGCAATTCCGTTATCCCATTCTTTCTGTGTATTTTCTGCCAGTGTACTCAGGGAATCTTTGTAATCTGTTTTTCCAGTGAGAACCCCCTGTACAATCTGTCCCAGATTCGGGGATACTTCTTTGATATCTGCATAAACAGCCGCTGTATCTGCATTTCCTACGATTGGATCTGGGCAGAGTTTACCCTGTTCCAGAGCCAGGGTGTAGTAATCCTTCATAATACCGTCTTTCATGTACTTCTCATTCACACCTTTTATTGCTGATACGAAACCGCCATCTTCTACAACCCCTGACTGATACTCTTCAGAGTAGAGTCCCTGGAGATATTTCGCTGCCAGTTCCGGATTTTCGGAAGCTTTGGAGATACCCATCCATGGCTGGGCACCGATGTAAGGAAGACCGCCCTTTGCGCCGTCATCCGGCACCGGCATTTCCATAACGCCAAACTCCAAATCCGGGTTTTCTTTTTCCCATGTGGAGATACACCATGCTCCCTGAATCAGAAACGCTGCCTGATTCTGTGCAAACAATGCTCTTGCTTCCGGTGCTGCCAGATTTGGGGAATCCGGATGGAAACTGCCGTCCTGTACCAGTCCGCTGTAAAAATCAAAGGCCTGAATCATAGCATCTGAATCCAACACATTTTTGCCGTCTACCATGCTGATAACACCGATATCATTTGACTTGCTGCCTGCCAGACAAGACAGTGCACGGATAGCAATTTCCAGTCTGTTTACCTGTTTTCCGCCTTCAATCATACCATAGTATTTGCCTTTTCCCGCTTCTGTAACCTGTTTGCAGGCTTCTCTGAATTCACTCCAGGTTTTCGGAAGGTTATTGATATCCACGCCTGCGTCTTCGAGTACATTTTTATTGTAGAATACCAGAGTATTGACAATATTGGCTGATTCTGGAAGCACATACACTTCTCCGTCCATAGTGGTGATACCTTCATTTAATGCACCATCTGAGAAAGTATCAAAGAATCCGTCGTCCACGTAGTCATTCATTGGCATATACCAGCCTTCTTCTATGGCTGTGGACAATTTCACACCGTTTGGAAGAGCAAATAAATCCGGCGCTGTGTTTGCTTTGATAGAAGAGTTGATGGTTGTCTGATACTGGTCTCCTGCCAATACCGTATACTCAACTTTACAGTTGTTCTCTTCCTCGAACTTTTTGTTGTACTCTTCTCTTCTGGCCTTTGTAGAGTCACTCGTATCTACAACCTGAAGTACCACCTCTCCATCACTTTTTGCCTCTTCTTTTTTCTCAGAAGATGTCTTCTGTTCTTTCCCTTCAGAGTCTCCTCCGCTTACCTGAGGGCCGCATCCTACTGCCGATAATACCATCAGACCAGCCATAGCTAATGCTGCAATTCTCCTTTTCATTTTAAAATACCTCCTTAAAATAAATATAGTAAATTTTATTTCTTAACTCTTTACTGCACCTGCTACACCGTCTACAAAATATCTCTGCAAGCATATAAATACCAAAATAATCGGAAGCACCGCAATACATGCGCCAGCCGCAATACCTGTCCAATCCACCACGTTTTCTCCCCGGAGGGCATACAGGCCAACGGCCAGTGTCCTCAGCTCCGGTCTGCTCAAGGTAACAATCAAAGGCAAAAGGAAGGAGTTCCAGGTCCATATAAACTGCATGATGACTACCGTAGCCATAATCGGTTTGGCCAGTGGAAACATAATACTGGAATACGTTTTCAGGAAACCGCTGCCGTCAATGGTTGCCGCTTCCTCCAGTTCCTTTGGAATTCCCCCGTAAAAGCTGGAGAAAAGCATCAGGAAGATAACATGTCCTCCTCCGGCTTCCGCCAGAATCAATCCCAGAAGATTTTGCTCCAGTCCCATTTCTTTCAGCAATTCATAAATCGGAATTACAGTAAACACCAAAGGAATGGTAATACTTGCCATGAAAATTCCCATAATCAGTTTCTTGCCCACAAAGGCATAGCGTCCCATAACATAGCCAGCCGCAGAAGTTGCCAGAAGCACAATCACCACTACACTGACAGTTACAATAATGGAGTTTTTAAAGTACACACCAAAATTGGCATTGTTCCATGCTCTCACATAGTTGTCAAAGTTCAGGCTCTTTGGTATCAGACTCAAACCGCTGGCAAAAAACTCATCCTGGGTTTTCAGTGATGCCGTAATCATCCAGATAAAGGGATATATCCAAATCAGAGCCACAACAGAAAGCAGTACATAAACGATACTTTTCCCAAATTTTCCTGCAAGTTTTTCTCTTTTCATAAATTCGTCTATCCCCTTTCCTAAATATTTCTCTTCTTATTAAAATAAGTTTTGACCCCATTTAACACAAGGCCGATAACAACTACCATAAGACCAAACAAGAGCGCTGCCGCACTGGCATAACCCAAACGGGGACTTCCGGTTGTACTGGAATAAGCTGTCCGGTATACAAAGGTTGCCACAACATCTGTTGCAAAGTAGGGACCGCCATTAGTCATGGTCTGTACAATATCGAAAACTTTCAAAGAACCAATGACGCACAGCACGGCGATTACACCGCCGATAGGAAGAATTAAAGGGAAAACTACATCTGTAAAGGTTCTAAACTTTCCGGCGCCATCAATTTTCGCAGCCTCGTATACATCCTGTGATACGCTCTGCAAAGCAGCAATCCAGTAAATCATATACGTTCCCAGGTCTTTCCAGATACCAATAAGCACCACGGTAAAGAGCGCCGTCTTTTCATCTCCCAGGAAGTTAATAGTATCAATTCCCAGAAGTGACAATAGCTGGTTTACAGGACCGGTACCGCCGAAAATAAAAATCATAATAATACCTACGATAGAAGCGGTCGTTACCACAGGAATGAAATACATGGTACGGAACACTGTAGCCCCTTTCCGGATGATACTGGTCAATATGTAAGCAATAATCAGAGACAGCACAAGCTGAATCGGAACACTTAGCGCCATATACTTAAAACTGTTTGCCACAGAGTTGTAAAACAGGGGGTCTGCCAGAAGCTCTTTGAAGTTTCCAAGTCCTACATAGGTGGCATTCATAGTCATACCCGACCAATCCAGAAGAGCATACCAGGCGCTGGTAATAATTGGATATCCCTGAAACAGGATGTAGAGAAGCAGGGTTGGCAGCATAAACACCCAGCACCAGGCATTTTTCCGCAAAATACGTTTTTTTCTGACAGAATTCAAACTTCTGAACTCAGCCAATGTTGTTTTCGTTTTCATATAGCCCTCCATTTATTTATTTTATATAATTATTGTTTCCTCATTTCTCTTTTCCATTTCCATGGGTATAATATACTATGTTCTTGATAATAAATCAACATTTATTTATCATTTTGTTAATTATTGTCAATTTTACTTTTAATTTTATATGCATTTTTCACATATACTTTTTGTTTTCTTTTCGCTATAATCAATTTACATTTTATTATTTTTAATAATCAAACTATGGAGGGCTAAAAAATGGATATCCGAGTTGAGTATTTATCAACATCCGAAACCATTCTATTCGCTGGTTCTGAGTTGAAATATTACTTATCAAAAATAAATAATATGATTTCTTTTTCACAAGATACTAAGCAAACGGACGAGACTCACCGTAAAAAAATATGCCTCGGACTTTTTCCTGATTCTGAATGTTCTTCAGATGAAGATGAATACGAAATCGAAATCTTCCATTTAAACGGGCATATCAAAGGCAGTAACCCCCGCTCTGTACTCCTGGGCGTGTATCAGTATCTCACGCTTCTGGGCTGCCGCTTTCTAAGGCCGGGAAAAGAATATGAATGGGTTCCTTCTGTCCCCCATATAGAAGAAATCCAAATTTCCCGGCGCCAAAAGGCACGTTATCGCCACAGAGGAGTCTGTATCGAAGGCGCCGATACGCCGGAAAATATATTGGAATTTATCGACTGGCTTCCGAAGCTGGGCTACAATTCCTTTTTTCTGCAATTTGAACTTCCCTATGCTTTTCTGAACCTATGGTACAGCCATAAAAACAATCCTCTAAAGAGGCCGGAAGCGTTTTCACTGAAAAAAGCAGCCAAAATTTCCTCGCTTATTGACCGGGAACTGCAGAAAAGAAATCTGAAACACCATAGGGTAGGGCACGGCTGGACTTGTTCCGTGCTGGGACAAAACACTTTAGGATGGGTTCCTTCAGACACGACTCTTACCAAAGAACAGGAAGCCATGACAGCCCTTGTAGACGGGAAAAGAGGATTTTTCCAGGGAATTCCAATCAACACCAACCTGTGCTACTCCAACCCGGAGGTAATTGCATCTTTTGCAAAAAAGGTGACGGATTACGCGATACTCCATCCCGAAGTAGATTATCTCCATGTATGGCTGGCAGACGCTTCCAACAACCACTGTGAATGTGATACCTGCAAAAAGCATTTGCCCTCCGACCTGTATGTACATATTTTAAATGAAATCGACAGATCTCTGACCCAAAAACAATTGGATACAAAAATTGTCTTTCTAATTTATGAAGAACTTCTGTGGGCTCCCATAGAAGAAAAACTGATTCACCCTCATCGGTTTGTTATGATGTTCGCCCCTATCAGCCGAACTTTCCTACAATCCTACGAAATTCCGGAACAGCTTCCCGAACCTGTACCGTATCAGAGAAATCAGATTACCCTCCCTGTAAATCTAACGGAAAACCTTTCTTTTCTGGTACAGTGGCAGAAGATTTTTCAGGGAGAATGTTTCGACTATGACTATCCTCTGGGCCGGGCCCATTACGGAGATATGGGATACCTGCACATTTCGCGGATTATCTATGAGGATATCCACCGTCTGGCTGATTTAAAGCTGGACGGATATATGAGTTGCCAGGAACTCCGTTGCTTTCTGCCCAACGGACTGCCTAACTACATTATGGGAAAATGTCTTTTCGGAACAGACTTCTCCTTTGAAGAACTGGCCGAAGAATATTTTCAGGCCGCCTACGGAAAGGACTGGAACACTTGCTTCTCCTATCTGTCCCGGCTTTCTTCCCTATGCAACTGCGATTACTACAATGGCAAAGGTAGCCGTCAAGATCCTGGTATGGCAGAAAACATGAAGCAACTGGCACGGACAGCAGAAACCTTTTTGCCTGTGTGCGCTTCCCAGGACAAGTCTACCCTGCCCCCTGTACAGCGGCTTTTCTGGAAACACCTTGACTACCACAGGGAATATTGTATATTATTATCACAAGCCCTCTTCTATCTTGCCGGCGGCAAGACAGAGGAGGCAGGAGAAGCCTGGAAAACCTTTACCCATTATATTTGCTCGCAGGAAGACACTTTCCAGAAAGCCCTTGATGTTTATCGAGTAGTGGAAGTTTCTACCAATTATACCGGCTTTCCTCTGATTGAAAACTTTTAGTATTAGATTCGTTACAGGAGGTTTGCAGCTTATGACCACTCAGGAAAACAGAAGCACCATTCTGGAATATATTTTCCGGCATGCTCCGGTTGCCCGTTCAACCATTGCCAAAAAAACACAGATTACCCCGGCTACAGTGACTTCCATATCCTCAAATTTTATTCAGGAAGGCATTATCCGGGAATTGGGTGCGGATGATGCCCAGGGAGATTCTTCTCCTGGACGAAAGAAAATTCTGCTGGATATCGTTCCCGACCATGTATATTCCATGGGAGTGGAATTCACCCTGCGGCATATGCGTTTTCTCATCTGTAATCTCCGCGGAAAATCTGTATTTGAAACTTCCATGCTGATGAAAGCAGAGGCAAAAGAAAACATTACGGAATTCCTGATACATAAAATCACAGAGATTTTGGACAGTCTCCCTGAAATTTCCAAATCTCTTATAGGAATTGGCATTGCTGTGCCGGGACACATTGACCACAAACAAGATAAGGTGATTGCAAATTCCTCTACTTTTCCCGGATTCAGCGGGAAAGAATTAAAAAAGCGCCTGCCGTTTCCGGTAATATGCGAAAATAATGTGCGCTGTATGGCTTTCGGACGCTATCTGTTCGACAAGTCTTCACCGGAAACTTTTGCTTTTTTCCATATCGGACTGGGGATGTTCTGTGCCATGATGAAAGACAGCCGTCTCTTTCAGGGCACAAACTACTATGCCGGAGAGATTGGACATACCATTGTAAATCCAGAAGGCAAGAAATGCGAATGCGGCAAGCGTGGCTGTCTTCAGACTTACTGCAGTGAAACCTGGCTCTTAAAATACTGCCGATTGCTTTACAACAGCAACGCTGCAACGATTCTGACTTCCCTGAAGCCATCTGCAGAAGAACTGACGCTGGAGGATATGTCCAAGGCTTTTTCCATGGGCGACCCTCAGGTAGGAAGCTATATTTCCACTGCCCTGAAATATTTGGGTGTTACCATTTCCAATCTGGCTATTATTATGAATCCTGACAAGATTTATCTTCACTGCCCCCTCTTTTCCAATGAAGAAATCAGCCAGGAACTCATGGACTACATTAAGCAGCAGCTCCTTTTTGTGGATGATCCAACAGACCAGACCGTAGACATCCTTCCCTACAATCCTTTGGAAGGCGCTGTCGGCGCTGCAGCCTATGCCATTAAACAGTTTTACATATCCATTATATAAAACAAAAGCACGGAAAACCCTTTCGGAATTTTCCGTGCTTCTGTTTTTATTCTTCTGTTAATTCTGCTTCTTCTTCCTCTTCAGAAAGTTCTGTTTCTTCTACTTCTTCTCCTTCTGCGTCTTCAGAATCCTCTGCAGTTTCCAGTAATTCATCTTCTGTCTCGTCTAAGTCGTCTTCGAATTCTTCTTCGTCGTCTCCGTCTGTATCCAGCTTAATATTAGCATATGTCTTCATACCTGTACCAGCCGGAATCAGTTTACCGATAAGAACGTTTTCTTTCAGACCGATAAGCGGGTCAATCTTACCTTTTATAGCTGCTTCCGTAAGAACCTTTGTGGTTTCCTGGAAGGAAGCCGCTGATAAGAAGGAGTTGGTTGCCAGAGAAGCCTTTGTGATACCCAGCATAACCTGCTGGCCTTCTGCCGGCTCTTTACCTTCTGCAATGAGTTTTCCATTTTCCTCCTCGAAGTCTAAAACGTCAACCAGAGTACCCGGAAGGAATTCTGTATCTCCATTATTCTCGATACGGATTTTCTTCAACATCTGGCGAACAATAACTTCGATATGCTTATCGTTGATTTCTACACCCTGCAGACGGTAAACTCGCTGTACTTCGCGAATCATGTAATCCTGTACAGCACGAACACCCTTAATTCTCAGGATATCGTGTGGATTTACAGAACCTTCTGTCAGTTCATCACCTGCTTCCAGATAATCGCCATCCTGTACTTTAATACGGGAGCCGTATGGAATCAGGTAAGTCTTGGATTCACCACTTTCGTTGTCTGTAACAATAATCTCACGTTTCTTCTTAGTATCTTTGAGTGTTGCAACACCCTTGATTTCCGTAATAATAGCAAGACCTTTTGGCTTTCTTGCCTCGAAAAGCTCTTCGACACGAGGAAGACCCTGTGTGATATCGCCGCCGGCCACACCACCGGTATGGAAAGTACGCATGGTAAGCTGTGTACCAGGTTCACCAATGGACTGCGCTGCAATGATACCAACAGATTCGCCAACCTGTACCGGTTCACCGGTAGCCATGTTGGCGCCGTAACATTTTGCACAAACACCAATCTTACATTTACATGTAAGGATAGTACGGATTTTTACAGCATCGTATGGCTTGCCTTCTGCGTTTACGCCCTCTTTTACCACTCTTGCAGCACGCTTCGGTGTAATCATATGGTTTGCTTTTACGATAACATTTCCGTCTTTATCTTTGATAGTCTCGCAGGAGAAACGTCCTGTAATACGCTCCTGAAGACTTTCGATTTCTTCTTTTCCGTCTGTAAAGGCTTTAATCCACATGCCCGGAATCTCGCCTGTACCTTCACAGCAGTCCACATCGCGGACAATCAATTCCTGAGAAACATCAACCAGACGTCTTGTCAGGTAACCGGAGTCGGCGGTACGAAGAGCTGTATCGGACAGACCTTTACGAGCACCATGGGCGGACATGAAGTATTCCAGTACGTCCAGACCTTCACGGAAGTTTGATTTAATAGGCAGCTCGATGGTGTGACCGGTTGTATCGGCCATCAAACCTCGCATACCTGCCAGCTGTTTAATCTGCTTATCAGAACCACGGGCACCGGAGTCAGCCATCATGAAGATATTGTTGTACTTATCCAGTCCGGTCAGCAGGGCTTTTGTCAGGGCATCGTCAGTCTTTTTCCAGGTATCTACAACTTCTTTGTAACGCTCTTCTTCTGTAATCAGACCACGTTTGAAGTTCTTAGTAATCAGGTCAACAGTATCCTGTGCCTGTTTAATCATTTCCGGCTTCTGAGGCGGCACGGTCATATCGGAAATAGACACAGTCATAGCCGCTCTTGTGGAATATTTGTAACCCATAGCTTTAATTGCGTCCAGAACTTCTGCAGTCTTGGTTGCGCCATGAGTATTGATAACTTTTTCCAGAATCTGTTTTAACTGTTTCTTTCCTACCAGGAAATCCACTTCCGGAAGCAGTTCATTGCCCGGCACAGTTCTGTCAACAAAGCCTAAATCCTGAGGAAGAATTTCGTTAAACAGGAGACGTCCCAATGTAGACGACACTTTTCCTCTTAAAGTGCTTCTATCAGCCATTTTCTTCTCTGCATATACAAAAATCTTGGTCTGCAGAGTAATGGCCTGGTTTTCGTAAGCCAGAATGGCTTCGTTTACACTCTTGAATATCTTGCCTTCGCCCTTGCTTCCCGGTCTTTCCTGTGTCAGATAATAAATACCAAGAACCATATCCTGTGAAGGAACGGCTACCGGACCGCCATCAGACGGTTTCAGCAGGTTGTTCGGTGAAAGCAGAAGGAAACGGCACTCTGCCTGGGCTTCCACAGACAATGGAAGGTGAACCGCCATCTGGTCACCGTCAAAGTCCGCGTTGAACGCAGTACAAACCAATGGGTGCAGCTTAATCGCTTTACCCTCTACCAGAATCGGTTCAAACGCCTGAATACCAAGTCTGTGCAGAGTAGGCGCACGGTTTAACATAACCGGGTGCTCTTTAATAACATCTTCCAGTACGTCCCATACAGCCGGTTCCAGCTTTTCTACCATCTTCTTTGCATTCTTGATGTTGTGGGCAGTACCGTTAGATACCAGCTCTTTCATTACGAATGGCTTGAACAACTCAATCGCCATTTCTTTCGGAAGACCACACTGGAAAATTTTCAGTTCCGGACCTACGACGATAACGGAACGACCTGAGTAGTCAACACGTTTACCAAGCAGGTTCTGACGGAAACGTCCTGATTTACCTTTCAGCATATCGGAAAGGGATTTCAGCGCTCTGTTTCCGGGACCTGTAACCGGACGGCCGCGGCGTCCGTTATCGATAAGAGCGTCCACAGCTTCCTGCAGCATTCTCTTTTCATTCCGGACAATAATATCCGGCGCACCCAGTTCCAACAGTCTTTTCAGACGGTTGTTTCTGTTGATAATTCTTCTGTACAAATCATTTAAGTCAGAGGTTGCGAAACGCCCGCCGTCCAGCTGTACCATAGGACGTAAATCCGGTGGAATTACCGGAACAACAGTCATAATCATCCATTCCGGTCTGTTTCCGGATTCGCGGAAAGCTTCTACAACTTCCAGACGTTTTACGATACGGGCACGTTTCTGGCCTGTAGAATCCTTTAAGCCTGCTTTCAGCTCTTTGGATTCTCTTTCCAGGTCAATAGCTGCCAGAAGCTCCTGAATAGCTTCTGCACCCATGCCCACACGGAATTCTTCACCGTATTTTTCTCTGGCATCCTGATATTCTCTCTCCGTCAGAACCTGTTTGTACTGCAGATCTGTGCTTCCTGCGTCCAAAACAATGTAGTTGGCAAAATAAAGAACTTTTTCCAGAGTTCTTGGGGACAGATCAAGAATCAGACCCATTCTGGAAGGAATACCCTTGAAATACCAGATATGGGAAACCGGCGCCGCCAGTTCAATATGTCCCATACGCTCTCTGCGGACAGATGCTTTTGTTACTTCAACACCACATCTGTCACAGATTACGCCTTTATAACGAATCTTCTTATACTTACCACAGTGACACTCCCAATCCTTGCTTGGTCCGAAGATTTTTTCGCAGAAAAGGCCGTCCTTTTCCGGTTTCAGTGTTCTGTAGTTAATGGTTTCGGGTTTTTTCACCTCACCATGAGACCATTCCCGGATTTTCTCCGGGGATGCCAGTCCGATTTTAATGGCATCAAAGGTCATTGGCTTATATACCTCATTCTTTGCTGTTTCTGGCATTGTGGACTCCTTTCCTCCTTACTCTTCGTCAAGAGCATCTTCATCAAAGCCTAAGAATACGTCATCTTCATCAGCTTCTTCTTCAACATCTACCAGTTCTTCTCCTTCAAACTCCTGTTTGGAGAATCCGTGGCTGCCGTAGTCCTCTTCTTCTCTTCCTCTGGAATCGCCTTCAATAATGGAACGCATGTCTGTATCGCCGTAATCTACGTTTTCCATGATTTCCACTTCCTGCATGTCTTCGCCCAAAACTCTGACGTCAAGACCCAGGGACTGCAATTCTTTCAGAAGTACCTTGAAGGATTCCGGAACACCCGGTTTCGGAATATTGTCGCCTTTAATAATTGCTTCGTAAGTCTTCACACGACCGATAACATCATCGGATTTTACTGTCAGGATTTCCTGCAGAGTATAAGATGCACCGTAAGCCTCCAGAGCCCAAACCTCCATCTCTCCGAAACGCTGTCCGCCGAACTGAGCTTTACCACCCAGCGGCTGCTGTGTTACCAGGGAATATGGACCAGTGGAACGTGCATGAATCTTATCGTCTACCAGGTGATGCAGTTTCAGATAATGCATATGTCCGATAGTTACCGGACTGTCGAAATATTCGCCTGTACGTCCGTCACGCAGTCTTACTTTTCCGTCTCTGGAAAGCGGAACGCCCTTCCAAAGCTCTCTGTGAGCCTTGTTTTCGTCCAGGAACTGCATAACTTCCGGTCTCAATGTATCTTCATATTTTGCACGGAACTCTTCAAAATCTTCTGTGTTTACATAATCGTTTGCAAGTTCCAGTGTATCCTGAATATCATTTTCGTTTGCACCGTCAAATACCGGTGTTGCAATATTGAAGCCAAGGGCTTTTGCAGCAAGACTCAAGTGGATTTCCAGCACCTGTCCGATGTTCATACGGGAAGGCACGCCCAGAGGATTCAGTACGATGTCCAGCGGACGTCCATTTGGCAGGAATGGCATATCTTCTACAGGAAGTACACGGGAAACAACACCCTTGTTACCGTGACGACCAGCCATCTTATCACCAACAGAAATTTTTCTCTTCTGTGCGATATAAATACGGACAGCCTGGTTTACACCCGGTGACAGTTCGTCGCCGTTTTCTCTTGTAAACACTTTTGCGTCTACGACAATACCGTATTCACCATGAGGTACTTTCAGGGAAGTATCACGCACTTCTCTTGCTTTCTCACCAAAGATAGCACGAAGCAGTCTTTCTTCTGCAGTCAGTTCTGTCTCTCCCTTTGGAGTTACCTTACCAACCAGAATATCTCCGGCACGAACTTCCGCGCCGATACGGATAATACCTCTTTCGTCCAAATCTTTTAATGCATCGTCACCCACACCAGGAACGTCTCTTGTAATTTCTTCCGGTCCCAGCTTGGTATCTCTTGCTTCTGCTTCATATTCTTCAATATGAATAGATGTATATACATCATCCATAACCAGTCTTTCGCTCAAAAGAACGGCATCCTCGTAGTTGTAACCTTCCCAGGTCATGAATCCGATTAACGGGTTCTTACCAAGTGCCAGCTCTCCGTTAGAAGTAGAAGGACCGTCTGCAATAACCTGTCCTGCTTCTACATGCTCGCCCTTAAACACAATCGGTCTCTGGTTGTAGCAGTTACTCTGGTTACTTCTCATGAATTTTGTCAGATGATAAACGGATTTTGTACCGTCATCATTTTTAATGGTAATTTCTTTTGACGCAGCACACTCTACAGTACCTGCTTTATCCGCAAGCACACAAACACCGGAGTCCACTGCCGTTTTTGATTCCATACCAGTACCAACTACCGGCGCGTCTGTAGTCAGAAGCGGCACGGCCTGACGCTGCATGTTGGAACCCATGAGCGCACGGTTGGCATCGTCGTTCTGCAGGAACGGAATCAATGCTGTAGCCACTGAGAACACCATCTTAGGAGAAACGTCCATATAATCGAACATCTGACGCTCGTATTCCTGTGTCTCTTCTCTGTAACGACCGGATACATTCTTATGAATGAAATGTCCTTCTTCGTCCAGCGGCTCATTCGCCTGTGCTACATGGTAATTATCCTCTTCGTCTGCTGTCATATAGATAACTTCGTCTGTGACACGAGGATTTTTCTTATCTGTCTTATCAATCTTTCTGTAAGGCGCTTCTACGAAACCATACTCATTGATTCTCGCATAAGAAGCCAGTGAGTTAATCAGACCGATGTTTGGACCTTCAGGTGTCTCGATAGGACACATTCTTCCGTAATGGGAGTAATGGACATCTCGTACCTCGAATCCGGCTCTGTCTCGTGACAGACCGCCAGGTCCAAGTGCAGAAAGACGTCTCTTATGTGTCAGCTCACCCAGAGGGTTATTCTGGTCCATGAACTGGGACAACTGAGAGGAACCGAAGAACTCTTTCACTGCTGCAGTTACCGGTTTGATATTAATCAGGGACTGCGGTGAAATACCGTCTAAATCCTGTGTAGTCATTCTTTCACGAACAACTCTTTCCAGTCTGGAAAGACCGATTCTGTACTGGTTCTGCAACAGTTCACCTACGGCTCTGATACGTCTGTTTCCTAAGTGGTCGATATCATCATCGGTTCCAAGACCGTATTCCAGATGCATGTTGTAGTTGATGGACGCCAGAATATCTTCCTTGGTAATGTGCTTCGGAATCAATTCATGAATATCTCTCCTGATTGCATCTTTGATATCTTCCGCTTCTTCGTTTTCTTCCAGAATCTTTGCAAGTACCGGGTAATATACAAATTCTGTAACGCCCAGCTCTTTCAGCTCTTCTTCGCTTAAATCCACATGGCTTCTGATATCTACAGCCATGCTGGAAAGCACCTTGATGTTGCGCTCTTCGCCCTGAATCCATACATATGGAACAGCAGCGTTCTGAATCTGGTCAGCCAATTCCTTTGTTACAACGGTTCCGGCTTCCGCGATAATCTCGCCTGTTGTTACATCCACGACCTCTTCAGCAAGCATCTGCCCTGCAATACGATTACGAAGGAGTAATTTCTTATTAAATTTGTAACGTCCCACTTTTGCCAGGTCATAGCGGCGTGGGTCAAAGAACATGCTTGTAATCAGGCTCTCTGCACTTTCCACAGCCAGCGGTTCACCCGGGCGAATCTTTTTGTATAATTCCAGCAGACCTTCCTGATAGTTTTCGGAAGTATCCTTTGTAAAGCTGGCTAAAATCTTTGGTTCTTCACCGAATAAATCAATAATTTCCGCATTCGTGCCAATACCGAGAGCACGAATCAAAACAGTAATAGGGACTTTTCTGGTTCTGTCTACACGCACATAGAATACGTCATTGGAGTCGGTTTCATATTCCAGCCATGCGCCCCTGTTGGGGATAACAGTAGAGGAATACAGGGTTTTTCCCAGTTTATCGTGTGCGATTGCATAATAAATACCCGGTGAACGTACTAACTGGCTGACGATAACACGTTCAGCACCGTTAATAACAAACGTACCGGTTGCTGTCATTAGTGGCAAATCACCCATGAAAATCTCATGCGTAGCAATTTCGCCGTTTTCTTTGTTGTGTAATCTCACCTTTACTTTCAAAGGCGCTGCATATGTTGCATCTCTTTCCTTACACTGCTCGATGGAATATTTCTTTTCATCTTCACACAAAGTAAAGCCAACAAATTCCAAGCTCAATTTACCGCTATAGTCTGCGATTGGAGAGATGTCTTCAAAAACCTCATTTAAGCCTTCGTCCAGAAACCACTGGTAAGAATCTTTCTGAACCTCGATGAGGTTTGGCATTTCCAGTACCTCTTTCTGGCGCTGGTATGACATTCTCATTGCCTTACCATTAGTTACGGAACGGATTCTGTTTTTCTCCATTGACGTTTCACCCCTTGTATGTTTTAATTTAATTAATGCTGAAGTCTCTTTTTGATAGACTCCTAGGCATAACTTGCCATAATAGTGCATTTCTCACTATATCATGCTTTGTCAATAGTGTCAATATCTTTTTTCCACTTTTTTCATTCTTTCCATATATAGGAGAAACAACGATATATAACACAAAAGGGAAATCTGACGAACAAAGTCAGATTTCCCTTTTCTCTTTTCTGAAATATAAAGTCTAAAATTATTTAAGAGTAACTTTAGCGCCTTCTGCTTCCAGTTTTGTTTTGATTTCTTCAGCTTCTGCTTTAGATGCAGCTTCTTTCAGAATCTTAGGAGCTCCGTCAACTACTTCTTTAGCTTCTTTTAAGCCTAAGCCTGTAGCTTCACGAACGATTTTGATAACTTTAACTTTGTTTGGTCCAACTTCTGTTAATTCTACGTCGAACTCATCTTTTTCTTCTGCTGCTTCTGCTGCTCCGCCTGCTGCTGCTACTACAACACCTGCTGCTGCAGATACACCAAATTCTTCTTCACAAGCTTTTACTAATTCGTTTAATTCTAATACGGATAATTCTTTGATAGCTTCAATAAATTCAGCTGTTGTTAATTTTGCCATTATAATTTACCTCCAATTTTTTCATTCATTATATTATTTAGTCTGCCCCTTTGGGCGGTCACTTCACTGAAACTGCTGATTAAGCCTGCTGTTCAGCAATCTGATTAAGCACACGAGCGAAGTTTGCGATAGGAGACTGGATGCTTCCAAGCAATTTTCCAAGAAGTTCTTCTCTTGAAGGAACCTGGGAAAGCGCTTCGATTCCTGCCTTATCGTAGTAAGCGTTTTCTACAACACCTGCTACTAATTCCAGTGTCGGAACTGTTTTTGCGTATTTAGCAAGGATTCTTGCAGGAGCTGTTGCATCTTCTGTACATACAGCTAAAGCATTTGTTCCTTCTAAATGCTGGCATAATTCTTCGCAAGCTGTTCCTTTGAATGCAAAGTTCATCATTGTGTTTTTGTAAACTTTGTAAACAACTCCAGCTTCTCTTAATTCCTTACGCATCTGTGTATCCTGCTCAACATTAATACCTTTGTAGTTTACTAAAACTACAGCTGCTGCATCTTTAATGCTGTTGGAAATCTCTTCTACGACAGGTTTTTTAAGTTCTACTTTTGCCATGAATTAGTGCACCTCCTTATTTTTTTAGGCTGCGCTGCTCAAAATTAAGAAAACCTCTTTGTGCAAGACAAAGAGGCTTAAAATCAATCTTATGAATCAAGAATGAATCTTTCCTCGGCAGGCGTTTTTATCCTTATGCCTTACGGCACCTGCTGTCTTCGGCAGCTATTCCTCTGATAAACTATCATAAAAACAATAGTTTGTCAACGGTTTTTTAAATTTTTCTACAACAAACGCAACTTTCACTTTCTGCATATTATGCGAAACAAATGGTATTACCTATATAAAATTATAAATACTTTTTCAATTCTTCCGCTTTATCCAGTTTTTCCCATGGCAGGTTCAAGTCATTTCTTCCGAAATGTCCGTAAGCTGCTGTCTGTTTGTAAATCGGACGGCGAAGGTCGAGCATTTTAATAATACCTGCCGGTCTTAAATCAAAGTTCTCACGAATAATTTCTACCAGACGGTTATCGGAAAGTTTGCCTGTTCCGAATGTATCCACCATAACGGAGGTAGGATGAGCCACACCAATGGCATAAGAAAGCTGGATTTCACATTTCTTTGCCAGACCTGCTGCCACTATGTTCTTTGCTACATAGCGGGCTGCGTATGCTGCAGAACGGTCTACCTTTGTGCAGTCCTTACCGGAAAATGCACCGCCGCCGTGACGTGCATATCCGCCGTAGGTATCTACAATAATTTTACGTCCGGTCAAACCGCTGTCTCCGTGAGGTCCGCCGATTACGAAACGTCCGGTAGGATTGATAAAGAATTTTGTATTCTCATCTACCATTTCCTTTGGCAGAATCACATCAAATACGTGTTTTTTAATATCTTCATGAATCTGTTCCTGGCTCACTTCCGGGTCATGCTGTGTGGAAAGCACTACTGCGTCCAGGCGTACCGGTTTGTCATTTTCATCATACTCTACGGTAACCTGCGTCTTTCCGTCCGGTCTTAAATAAGTCAGAGTACCGTCTTTACGAACCTTTGTAAGCTGCAAAGCCAGTCTGTGGGCCAAAGCAATAGGATATGGCATATATTCCTCGGTTTCGTCTGTAGCAAAGCCAAACATCATACCCTGGTCGCCTGCACCGATAGCATCCAGTTCTTCTTCTGACATTTTATTTTCTTTGGCTTCCAGAGCCTTGTCCACGCCCAATGCAATATCTGCGGACTGCTCATCAATAGTAGTGATAACACCGCAGGTATCTGCGTCAAATCCGTATTTTGCTCTTGTGTATCCGATTTCACGAACCGTATCTCTTACGATTTTCGGAATATCTACATATGCGTTTGTAGTGATTTCACCCATAACCATAACCATACCTGTGGTCGTTGTTGTTTCACAAGCAACACGGCTCATAGGGTCTTTTTCCATAAGTGCGTCTAAAATGGCATCGGAAATGGCGTCGCACATTTTATCCGGATGGCCTTCAGTTACTGATTCAGACGTAAACAATCTTTTTTCCATGTCTTAGTTCTCCTTTTCTTTGTCTGTATATTTTCTCCTGCCCGGTGGTTCCCCATTCAGGACACATTTCCGCGTAAAAAATGAGCCCACCTAAGCGGACTCATGTATATTTCATAATATGAATCCTCTTATTGTTCGACTACTCGCTCAGGTTGGCACCTTCCGCATGGCGGGGTTGCCGTGACTTCACAGTTCCTATGTAACTCCATCACTCTGAATAAGAGAAAATATAAATATTCAGTTGCAAATATTACAATAACCTTTTTGCAGGCTTTCGTCAAGTGTTATTTTATCCCACCCGCAGCTGAAACTTCTTCAGTTCCTTTTCGCTGGAAACTTTTTCAATCTCTGCGCCCAGACTTCTCAGCTTCTCCTCAAACCGTTCATACCCTCTTTGGATGTACACAATATCATCTACAATGGTAATGCCTTCTGAAGCCAGTCCTGCGATAACAAGGGCTGCGCCCGCACGCAAATCAGGCGCACTGACTCTGGCACCGGTAAGCTTCTGCACACCGTCAATAATGGCGGTATTGCCTTCCACTTTAATATTGGCGCCCATTCTTGCCAGTTCGTCCGCATATTTGAAACGATTCTCGAAAATACTCTCCGTCACAATGCTTGTCCCTTCGGCCAGTACCAGAGCCACCGCAAACTGCGGCTGCATGTCCGTAGGATAGCCGGGGTACGGCATGGTTTTTACATTGGTGCGTTTCAGACGCTTATTGGCCACTACACGCACGGCATCATCAAACTCTTCCACCTGACATCCGATCTCCTCCAGCTTTGCAGTGGTGGCTTCCAAATGCTTGGGAATGACATTTTTCACCATAACATCTCCCATGGTAGCAGCTGCCGCACACATGAAAGTACCTGCCTCAATCTGGTCAGGAATGATAGAATATGTGGTTCCGTGAAGCTTTTCCACGCCCTGAATACGGATAACATCTGTTCCCGCGCCTTTGATGTTGGCTCCCATGCTGTTTAAGAAGTTGG
The DNA here is from genome assembly GCA_019114495.1 of Candidatus Blautia stercoravium. Classification (GTDB taxonomy): domain Bacteria; phylum Bacillota; class Clostridia; order Lachnospirales; family Lachnospiraceae; genus Blautia; species Blautia stercoravium. Next base: position 26,742 of record DXFK01000114.1, on the reverse strand, counting down.
CAACATCAACCACATGAGGCTCTCTGGCCGCATTTTCAATGGTTGTATTTCCCTCTGCCATAGCTGCTGCCATCATAATATTGATGGTGGCGCCTACAGACACCATGTCCAGGAAAATATGCTTTCCGGTCAGATGGTCTGCCTTTGCCACAACAGCCCCGTGAATAATATCCACAGACGCTCCCAAGGCCCGGAATCCCTTTAAATGCTGGTCAATAGGACGGCTGCCGATATTACAGCCTCCCGGAAGGGGAACTTCCGCATTTTTATACTTGCCTAAAAGAGCCCCCAAAAGATAATAGGACGCTCTGATTTTCTTAATATACTCATACTCCACGCTGATATTTCCAATAGTCACCCCTGCGATTTTCACCTCTGTAGGGCTAATCCGGTCAACGGTTGCACCAATTTCTCTGATTGCTTCCAGTAAAACATTAATATCTCGAACATCCGGTAAGTTCTCAATGTGTACCGTTTCATCTGTCATAATCGCTGCTGCCAAAATGGCAAGTGCTGCATTCTTTGCACCGCCAATCTCTACTTCGCCGACTAACGGGTTTCCACCTTTGATAACATACTGTTCCATATACGCACCTCTTATTTTTCCAGCCAACAATGGCCTTGTCTCAATCTATATTCACTGCATTTCTGCAGTATTGATATTTTCTAAAATTATTTTCTGAATTCCATATCAAAAGCCATATCCGAATCAAAGTCTGTCTTTCAAAATATCATGTTATTATTTTATGGCTTACCCATTATATTATAACAGATAAGCCCATTTGTAAATAAAAATTAATATTTTCACTGGGTACACATGTTTTTTCTTTCGATATTCTCTATTATTTTTTGAGTTCCTCTATAATTTTCTGTAAAGTCTCTTCAATATTCAGATTTTTCTCATCAACAACAATATCCGCATATTTTTCATACAGAGGCGTTCGCTCATCATACAGGTCTTTCAGCGTCTGTCCATCTCTGAGAACCACACCTCTTCCTTTGAGATTTCCCAGTCTCTGTCTGAGGATTTCATAGTCCAGCTTCAAATACACCACTGCACCGATTTCCCGTAAATGCTCCATGGCTTCTGTGCAGTAGGCAACGCTTCCGCCTGTGGCAATCACTGCTTTTTCCGTTTCAATAGAGGCGTTCACCCGGTTTTCGATTTTCAGAAATCCGTCCTGTCCCTCGTCGGCAATAATCTCCCGCAAAAGTCTTTTCTCTGCTTTCTGAATCAGAAGGTCTGAATCCACAAATTCGTATCCCAGCACTTTCGCCAGAATGACTCCCACCGTGCTTTTTCCCACACCCGGCATTCCGATTAATACTACATTCTGCTTTTCCATGGCTGTTTACCCCTTCTTTCTCGGCTGTTTTTTCTTCCGTTTCTTCTTAATACTGTATCCGAAAGTCCCCAGCTTTTTCCCAAGTCCATAATATTCTCCATGAGAATACACAATAGGATTTGCCAAAGCCAAATCAAACTTTCCTTTTTCATCCATATAAACCGTATCCACATGCACAGCCAGTACATCTGCAGTAAAAACACTGTGGCTTCCGTATTCCTGAATCTCTCTTACCCTGCACTCAATGGACACCGGAGATTCCCCAATCATAGGCGCCCCCACATGGCTTGCCTTTTCCCTGGTCAGACGCAGTTCTTTGAACTTGTCCACATCCCGACCCGATTTCACACCGCAGTAATCCGTGGCAAAAGCCAACTTTTCCGTTGTCAGGTTAATTACAAATTCTCTGGTATCCGTAAGCATTTTATAAGAATATCGCTCCGGTCTTACGGAAATAGACACCATTGGCGGATTGGTACACACCGTTCCGGCCCATGCTACCGTAATAATATTGTCATGCCCTTCCTCATCTGCCACGCTGACCATTACCACCGGCAGCGGATACAGCATGTTTCCGGGTCTCCACTCTGCTTTCGCCATACAAATCTCCTTCGCTTTCCTGATTCTGTTTCTTAATTATTATTCTGCTGTAAAGTTCCAATAAATGCCGGAATCAGCTGTTTCTTCCTGGAAACCACTCCCTGCAGTACATAACCGCCCTGAGTTTCCTTTATGTCAAAGGATTCCTCCACCAGACGGCAGCTTCCCTCACCGTAGCAGATGACTTCTGAAGATTCTTCCAAAATATTCGTCAGCATAAAAAATACCATAGAAATTCCGTTTTTCCCACATTCATGCTGCATAAAAGGAATCAGCCGCTGCTTCAAATCCTCCAGTTCCTCTGCATTCATGGAACTTATCTGTCCCACACCGAAGTTCACCTTGTCAGAAGTGAAACGCTTGAAATCCTGATAGAAAATAACCTCTGCGGTCTTTCCCTTCAGATTGCTGCCTGCGGTAAACATTTCCTTTGCGTGTTCTTCGATGTTGATACCTGCAATGAGGGCCAGGGCACCTGCCGCCATTTTATCAGAAGAAGTGCAGGTAGGCGAACGGAACATCAGCGTATCCGAAATAATAGCCGAGCACAGAAGACCTGCAATAGCCGGACTTATTTCCAATGCCTTTTCCGTATACATCTGATACATAATGGTAGCTGTACAGCCCACCGGCTGGTTGCGGAACATAATGGGCTGCAGAGTTTCCAGAGAACCCAGTCTGTGGTGGTCAATAATTTCCAATACCTCGGCTGCGTCAATGTTATCTACAGCCTGGGTTTTCTCATTATGGTCAACCAGAATCAACTGCTTCTTCTTCATTCCCAGCAAGTTGCGGCGGGAAACCGTTCCGATATACTTCCCGTGCTTATTTACCACCGGAAAGGCCCTGTGCCGGTTTTTTACCATGATATCCCGGATATGGTCTGTGAAATCATCTGTCTGAAAGGTAATAAGATTTTCCTTTTTCATAATGTGCTTCACCGGAATACTCTGATTAATCAACCGGGCTACTGTAAAGGTATCAAGGGCAGACTGAATCACCACACACTGATTCTTCTCTGCCGTCATTTTAATATCCTCTGCTACCTCCGCATGATTACACACAATCATGCAGCTCACATTCTGCCCAATGGCACACAAATGATCTTCGTGGCGGTCTCCCAAAATCACCAGATCGTCCTCTTCCAGAAATTCTCCCAGTTTGTCCGGATGTGCCGCACCGATAACCACTTTCCCCTTTACAAAGTAGCCGTGGGAGTTTCCTGTCACCACAGTACCCTCTACGGTGTTGGCAATGCTTCTGTATTGGGTTCTGGCGTTGGACAGAAAGTAATTGTCATGGGCGTCCATATAGGATTTTGCAATATCCCCTGTGGTAATCAGTCCCTCTAACTGTCCATCCTCCTTGGTAATAGGAAGTGTTACCGCGCTGCTCTCTTTCATAATGGCCCAGGCGTCTTTAATAGAAATATTGTTGGGAACTCCCGGTGTTTCCCGAATTTCCATGTCCTTCACCTGGGTTCCCACATCCGAAAGATATCCCGGCGCCTCCACGCCAAACCTTTTCAGAACATACTCGGTTTCTTCATTTATCTGTCCTGCACGCTTTGCAGAATATTTACATCCATCGTTCACTCTGTTTTTGATATCTGCATAAGCAATTGCCGAACAGATAGAGTCCGTATCCGGATTTTTGTGTCCTATAATGTATATTTTCCCCTGTTTCGCCATATCCTTTTCCTTTCAGATTTTCCAGCATGAAATGCGATAATTGATGATTTTATAGTAACACACTTCTAAATCAATAGCAATTATGTTATACTGGACGCAAATCGAAAATTGGGAGGTACAAACATGTCAGAAGAAACAAAGAAACAGGAAACTATGGAAGATTTCATGGAGGAAATCAACGCGTCTTTCTCCAATTTCCGGGATGATGATATGCTCATCTGGGACAAACTGGTGCAGATGCAGGAAGATAAAACAGAATTTGAAGTCACAGTAGAAGGAATTGTAAAGGGCGGCGTCATTGCTTATGTGGAAGGTATCCGGGCTTTTATTCCGGTTTCCAAGCTGGCTCTCCACTATGTGGAAAATCCGGAAGATTATCTGAAAAAGACACTGATGGTCAGAGTATTTGAAGCAGACGAACAGGAGAATCGCCTGATTTTGTCTGCTAAAGAAATCTTAAAGGAAAAAGCAGACGGTGAAAAACTGGATAAAATCAATGGTATTAAAGTAGGAAGCGTTGTAGAAGGAAAAGTAGAATCTCTGCAGACTTACGGCGCATTTATTGATTTGGGAGACGGAATCTCCGGTCTGGTACATATTTCCCAGATTTCTGATAAGAGAATCAAGTCCCCAAAAGCTGTTTTAAGGGTAGGCGATACAGTGACAGCGAAAGTCATCAAAAACGAAGACGGCAAAATCAGCCTGAGCATGAAGGCTCTGATAGAGGTTCCGGAAGAAAAAGAGGAAGAACCGGATTATGAACTGCCGGAAAGCGAGGAAATTTCCACCTCTTTGGGCTCTCTCTTTAAAAATCTGAAATTATGAGAAAACTATTAAATCGTTTCTTTATTGAAGGTTCCAGCGGTATGGCCTGCGGTCTGTTTGTAACGCTGGCACTGGGAACCGTTCTGCAGCAGACTGCAGGACTTTTGGAAGGGCAAATGGCTGCCCTTCTTCTTCATCTGGGACAGCTTACCGTATCCCTCACCGGTGCGGGAATCGGCATTGGTATTGCCACCCGTCTGGGAGAGAGCTCTCTGGCAGCTATCTGTGCGGCAATCGCAGGAACTGTAGGCGCTTTTGCCGAAGAATTTGCTTCCGGGGCACTTTTTACAGCAGAGGGAGCCTTGTCCCTTTCGGGAAAAGCAGAGCCTCTGGGGGCTTTTTTTGCCGCATTTACTGCTATTGAACTGGTACGCCTTATAGAGGGAAAAACCAAGGCAGACCTGATTCTGGCTCCCGTTGCCGGAATCTTAGGCGGTTCCCTTGTAGGTATCTGGGCTGGGATTCCCATCAGTCATCTTCTGCAGTATCTGGGAGACGCCATGAATTGGGCCACTCAGCAGAATCCGTTCCTTATGGGTATCACAGTGTCTGTACTTATGGGCATATTCATTACGCTGCCTCTAAACTCCGTAGCGCTTGCCGTATCCCTTAATCTCACCGGTTTGGCTGCAGGCGCCGCTACCATTGGCTGCTGCTGCAGTATGGTTGGCTTTGCAGTTGCGGGATACAGAGAAAACGGAGTGGGCGGTCTGTGCTCACTGGGGCTTGGAACTCCTTTTCTGGAATTTCACAAAATCCTGCAAAGACCTCTTATCTGGCTTCCCACCATACTTTCCAGCGCCATCTTAGGCCCTGTGGGTACTATGGCAGCAAAGATGAGCAATACTGCCGCCGGAGCCGGGGCAGGTTCCATGGGACTTTTGGGACAGATTGCCACCTTCCAGACCATGACGGCGCAGGAAGAACCCGCCATAGTCATGACCAAAATCGTGCTTCTGCATTTCGTGCTGCCTGGGATTCTGAGTCTGGGAATTGCAGAGGGCATGAGAAAACTGCGTCTGATAAAGGATGGAGATATGGCATTGGAGCTGTAAATGGTCAACATGCAATAAAGAAAAACTATATCCAGACTTAACGTCAAACGGGCTGCGGCATGAAGCTGCAGCCCGTTTCTACATTATATTTTATCAGTTCTCTGAATTTCCGGAAAACAGTTCTTTAATAAAGCTGATGATTTTCTCGAAAAATCCCTGTACCTGCTCCTTATTAATATCCAGTTTCAGTCCCAGGTCTTCAATCTTTCCATACAAATCTTTTGCCTGTTCTTTTAAAGTATCCACATCCAGATTCAGATTGTCAATCTTCTCCATGAGTTTTACAATGGCCTGACGGTCTTCCTCTGAAAGCTGAATACTCATTTCCTGAGCTGCCTTGTCTACCACTTCGCCAATTTCCTCAGCTGTAACTGCGTGCCCTTCTACTACCTGTTCCTTCACTGCACCAATAAGCTGCTCGGCCTTATCCGTATCTCCTACACTTTCTGCCACTTTTCCGGTAACCACCAGTTCGTTGGTAGCAGTTTCCACATTTTCCGTCTTCACAGTCTCTCCCGTCATGTTCTCATATGACTTGATAGCGCCTACTAAAGCTGCTGTACCGGAAATATTAAAAGGACCTGCCACAATAATGTCCGCGTCCTTGATTCCTGCAGTAGCCAGTGCATTTTCATACATACCGGGAGTACAATAGGTAATGTTCTTCGTTGTTACGTTGATACCATTACCCTCTTTCTTTCCTTCCACCAGTACGGAAGACAGCGCCCGCGTACCGATAACGCTTTTATCTAGGTAAGAATCCAGATAATCATGCTCGTCCTGATTGGTAACGGTTGCCACTGTATAATTTTTCAATTCATCCTCTGTGACTCCCAGCAGGTTCAGCACCGTTGCCCTTTCATTTGCATTCAAATCCGCTCCAAGAGAAACATAAGGTACATTCAGCTTCGCATCTTCCCTGTCCGCATAAGCAGAAAACGGTGTAGCTGCTATCATAAGCCCTGTTAACAGTAACGCAATTCCTCTTTTCTTCATATTCCTGTCTCCTGTTTCATCAAATTTCAAATCTCTGTTTTAAATTTCCACCCCATTATAGCACAAACCTGCAGCAGAAACATCTAAAGTTTATCTAAAGTCTTTCCAAATACTTCTGAAAGGCAATTTTGTTTACCCTTTAAACAAATTATCCTTGCCCCTGTCTGCCGAACCGTGTATGATAAAAGCAGATAAAATTTTGTACAAAGGAGGCGTCATTATGCCCGTTGTCAATCAGGAAATGATACGGAACACCAACCGGCGGCTGGTGCTGGAATACATCGTAAACAATCCCCCCATTTCCCGGGCGGATTTAGCAAAACATCTGCAGCTTACCAAAGCCACCATTTCCAATATTGTGCAGGAACTTTTAGACCGGAATCTGATTCTGGAAGTCGGAAGTGCCAAAACCGCCATGGGCCGGAAACCTATTCTGCTGAAATTTCACAAGCACTGCGGTTATTCCCTGGCCATAGACGTGCGTCCCCGGCAGATTATTACTCTGGTCACAGATTTAAAAGGAGAAAACTGCCAGGTAACAGAATACCCTTTTTCTCCTGAAAAAAACCTTCTGCCGCTGTTGGAAGAAATTATTGCCGGACATGTGGAAAGCTGCCGGGATACTTCTTATGGAATCGTGGGAATCGCTATTGGCATTTATGGTGTAGTACAAGAAAATCAGATTGTTTTCACACCATACTATCCTCTTCCAAACCCTCATCTGGGGCGGCTGCTTTCAGAAAAATTCAGTATCCCTGTTCTTGTGGAGAACGAGTCCAATTTTTCTGTGTTGGGGGAATCTGCCTTTCACTGCGGCTACGAAAATATGATACACATCAACATCCACGACGGTATCGGTATGGGAATTTTAATTAACGAAGAACTCTATAAAGGACATGACGGATACGCGGGAGAGCTGGGGCATACCATTCTCTTTCCTGACGGTAAACCCTGCGCCTGCGGCAACGAGGGCTGTCTGGAGCAATACGCTTCTGAACGGGCCATTCTGGAAGAATATGCCCATAGAACCGGCCGGGAGACAGTAACCCCAGAGGAATTTTTAAAGGATTATCAGCAGAAGCTGCCGGAAACCGGAGAAATGATGGATTTGTTTGTAAAATATATGGCCATTGGCATAAATAATGTGGTAAATACCTTTAATACGGATTTGATTGTGCTGAACAGTTTTTTCTCCAACTGTATTCCGGACATAAACCAACGGATTGTGGAATATCTCAGCCGTCATCAGAACCGTGACTGCAAAATCATTCCTTCCCGCCTGCAGGATATTTCCTGCTTAATCGGCGGTATCCGAATGTGTACAGAGCATTTTCTGGATATCCGCCACCTGCAGATTCAAACACTGTCCTCTGATTTAGGAAATTTTGAACATTCATAAAACTTTTGAATTTCGTTCATGAATTCTTCACAACTTCAACACGATTTGAACATATTTACAGGATATACTAATACCATAAAAATAATACAGAGCACATTATTTTTATATTTTCTTTTTCATATGTCGACTTGCAAGAGTCGACTCTCCTTCCTTTAATATTTATAGAAAAAGCCACCGCAGAAAACCTGCGGTGGCTTTTGTGTTACCGTAATTTCACAAATGCATTGGCAAGGGCTGCGAAATCTTCCAGCGTCAGGGCTTCGCCCCGAATGCCTTCCGGAAAACCACAGGCTGCTATGGCATTTTGAATTTCTTCTTTTGTAAAGGAAAGTTCCGGGGAATTTTTCAGACCATTTGCCAGTGTTTTCCTTCTCTGATTAAAAGATGCCCGGATAATGCGGAACATCAGCTTTGCATCTTCTGCCGCAACCGGTGGTTTCTCATGTCTGATAAGACGGATAACGGCACTTCCCACCTTTGGTCTTGGCATAAAACAGTTCTGCGGCACATTTGCCACAATATAAGGTTCTGCATAATACTGTACGGCCAGAGACAGGGCACCGTAATCTTTTGTTCCCGGTCCTACCTGCATACGGTCTGCCACTTCCTTCTGCACCATAACCGTAATAGAGTCAATAGGCACTTCTCCCTCAAACAATCCCATGATAATCGGCGTTGTAATGTAATAGGGCAGATTCGCCACAACTTTAATGGGTTTCCCACCGTTGCGCTCCTCTGCCAGCTTTCTGATGTCTACTTTCAATATATCTTCATTGAGAATGGTTACATTCTCATAATCCTGAAGCGTGTCCTCCAGAATGGGAATTAACGCCTTATCAATTTCTACTGCAAAGACCTCTCTCGCCGCACTGGCAAGATACTGGGTCATGGTCCCGATACCGGGACCAATCTCCAGAACAAAATCTTCTTTTGTAATCTTTGCAGCATTTACAATTTTATCTAACACATGGGTGTCAATGAGGAAATTCTGCCCAAATTTTTTCTGAAAAACAAATTCATATTTCTGGAGAACTTCTATGGTTCTCTTTGGATTTCCCAGATAAGGGGCTGTCATTTCGTTTCCTCCTGCTTAAATATCAAAGTCTTTTTCATACAGCATGATTCTGCCGCTTTCGTCCAGATGGCGCTTTCCTACCTTACGGCCAGGTCTTCTGCCCTTTTTGGATGCTCTCTTAATGGCTTCGTCCATCATTTCCCGTACCATACCGATAGCTACCGGATTTTCTTCATTCTGATTGTCTCCAATCAAGGTGTACAGCGCTAATACCGCCATGTCATCAATTTTGTATCCCAGTTCTTTTGCATACGTTTTTGCAAAGGAAACCAGTTCGTCATTGGTAAATACGGGAATCACCACGCGGGAATCAAATTTTTTCATAAACTCCGGATAATCTGCTTCCAGAGCGCGGATACCCGGCTTCAGGTCTTCCAGAATCACAGTCAGACGGTTTGTCTTAAATTCCATAGCCTTGGACAGATTGTCTACAGTTTCTCCGCTTAATTTACCTGCATCCTCCACAACCAGAAATCCTCCTGCCAGAGTATTGACTACTGCTGCAGGATCTTTCTTATTCAGCTGCTCTGCGGTCAGGAACGCAACTCTGGCACCTTCCATCTGGCGTTCTTTGCAAAGAGCTTTAATCAATCCTTCGGAAAGACGTGTCTTACCGGAGCCTTCACGTCCGGTCACAATAATATTGCCGGAGCAGGAGGTCTTTGCACACGCAGATTCCTGGGCAGTATCCAGCGCTTCATTAATCTGCTGGCTCATACCCGGAATCGGTGCGAAATAGGTGAAGAGACGTCTGTGCTCTTCTTCTGTGAGATGGTGGCGCATGAGACCTTCCACTGCGGTCTGGAATGCATGGGAACTATGCTGTCCGCTTGCTTCCACAGACGCTGTCACACGTTTCATGTGTGATTCTTCCTTATTAGGTTTTACCACATCCTCCAGTTCCTGTGCCAGAACTTCTGAGAAATCAAGTTCACCCTGCTTTTCTTTGACAGCCTCTACCGGAATTTCCTTTGTCGCGCCTTCCGGCACCTCCAGTTCTGCCGGCTCAACGACGTCCGGTATTTCGATTGTGCCGGAAACTTCTGCCACTTTGGGTTCTGTTTCGACTTCCTCTATAACTTCTGCTTCTTCCGGCTCCGTTTCGACTTCCTCTACAGTTTCCGCTTCTTCTGGTACTGTTTCGGCTGTCTCCACAGCTTCCGGTTCTTCTGATTCTGTTTCGACTTCTACGACAGCTTGCTCTTTTTGTGGCTCTGCCTCCATATTCTCCACAGCTTCTTCCGGCTGTTCTGTTGTCTTAGAAGTTTCCTCTGTATTTTCTCCGGCTGCCAGAGCGTCAAATTCATCTGCTTTTTCTGAAAGGGCTGCGCTGAGATTTCCTGCCACAATCGCTGCTCTTGCTGCTGCCGGTGCCGGCAGTCCGGTATCCGGAACTGCAGTCTGAACGGCTTCCACTGGCTTTGTCTGCTCTGTTTCCGCTGCTTTTGCAGTTTCTTCGGTTTCACCCTCCGGCTGCGTTTCCTCGGCTACTGCCTGTGCCAGCTCATTAGCTGTCTCAGCCAAAAGCGCTTCCAAATCAAATTCCAAATCCTTTGTATCTGTTTTGAAAGCCTCTGTATCTGCACTCTTAGGTGTAAACATCTGAGATTTCGGCGCTTCTGCCTTGACTTCCATGGTCATAGCGCCACCTACATGGAAGGGTTTAAATCCTGTCTGTCTATGAATATTTTCTGGCTCTAAGTCCTTAACAATATACTCTTCTTGTTTTGCAGACGGGCTGCTTTCCGGTTCACAGGTAGCCGCAGTTTCTTCAGCTTCTGCTCCCCCCTGGAAAACATCTCTCAGTCCCTGTGCCACTTTATCCTGAAGATTTTCCGGCTGCTGAGGTTTTGCCGTATTCATAGGCACTGCTTCCTCTTCTCCCGGAGTCTCTGCAGGTGTCTGTGCACTTATATCACCAATGGTAATGCTCTTTAAAATCTCCTCAATTTCCTCATCCTGACTGCTGCTCAGGGCCGTATCAGCGGTTTTTGCCGTTTCCGCTGTCAAAACTGCTGCATTGGCTGCTGCTCCCGCCAGATTCCCTGCTCTGTTAGCCGATTGTTTCATAAATCTGCTGTCAAATTTCTCTTTCTGTGACGCAGTCAGCGGTGCAAACTTCATTTTCAGTTCCATAGCCTTATTCACATAACGGCCTTCACTGAACCACAAAATCAAATCATCGCACTCTTCTATACACGCTTCCGTCATTCCCGCTTTTGCATACAGACGGGCCAATTCGTAAGCCCAACGCTCTGTATATTCCCGGTCTTTATATTCCTGCAATATGGCAATCTGATCTTCAATAGGAGAACGTCTTGCCCTGTAGATTTTATATTTCAAGATATAGCGGCTGTTGTCATTGGGTGATACCTCCACAAATCTCTTGTAATAATCCACAGCCTCATCAAAATTCCCCATTTTAATGGAAAGTTCCACCAGTCTGTACAGAACTGTTCTTCCAATAGGCGCTCTTTGGTGAGCAAGAAGAAGCAGTTTACGACTGTCATTGTATCTTTTGTTGGCCTCATAAATCTCTCCGACCATGCACAAGGTTCTGGCACTGCGAACTCTTCTCCAGTCAATCGTATCAACAATTTTGAGGGCGCCCTTGTAGTCCTGTCTGTCCACCAGGTCATTAATCTCATCAAGTCTTGCCCTGTACTCGTTTTTGTCCAATTTTTTCACCTCTGTAACTTCTTGATTGGTATATAGTTTCAAATATGTATTCTTATCTATAATCTGTTGTTGAGGGTATAAGATTCCATAATTGATTTTAGTTTATCATACTGCGATATAGATGTCAAAGTAAATGATTGGCATATTTCCAAAAGGGTTGTGCAACTATAAGTGAAAAAAGTGTTAGATTTCTCAGTATAAAACACCTATACTGAAAGTGTATTTACAAATTTTTATATGGGAGGTTGTTATGGATAACAGATGCAGAAGAGATCACGAAATGGCATATTTTTCAGACGAATCCGTTATCGGCGAACAGTTGGAAACGAAAAAAGCGGTAAAAGAATACAACGCTGTTATGCCTTTTGATATGAAGAAGGGCATGGACTGCATTGCCCGCACCGGTATAAAGCACAAAAAAAACATATATTTTGAGCCGCCTTTCCACTGTGAATATGGAAGCCACATTGAGGTAGGCGAAAATTTCTATGCTAATGTTAACTGCATTATGCTGGATGTAGGTAAAATTACCATCGGAGACAATGTACTTTTTGGTCCCAACGTCTCCATCTACACGGCCGGACACCCCATTCACCCGGAAAGCAGAAATTCCGGCTATGAATACGGAATTCCAGTTACAATTGGCAGCAACGTCTGGATTGGAGGAAGCTGTGTCATTCTCCCCGGTGTTTCTATCGGAAATAATGTAGTAATCGGTGCCGGAAGTGTAGTGACAAAGGATATTCCCGACAATGTGTGTGCAGCAGGAAATCCCTGTGGTATTATCCGGGAAATTACGGACGCTGACAGACCTTTTTACTTTAAAGACCGCAGATTTGACGACGAAATATGGGAAAAAATCAGCGGGAACAAAAAATAGTCCTTTTTAAAATTTTTAATATTTGAAAAAATTCCGTCCCATCCATTTGGCTTCTGCATGACGACAGCGGATCAAGTTCTGCTATAAACGTGATTTCATGAAGAACTATAACTATGTAACATTCCAGCTTTGCAGCATAAACTCTCTGCAGCAAAAGCTGGAATAACAATTGCAACGAACCTTGGCAGCTGAACATGTGATTTCAAAGGATGCAGGGATAGTCTGCCTTTTTCCACGGAAATCTCTACACATGTCATGTTAATTGGTTCAAAAATTTCTTTAGTTGTTCTTTCTATATGTAACAAAAGCTATGTATATGCATGGCAGCATTATAACAATTTGTATCATTGCACCTATGAAAGGAATGTCCGAATTAGATACATCAGTGCTAAATAAACTACTGTAGCTTCCAAATATGTTAAAAATAAAATGTAAAAGTATCACGGTCCAAATGTTTTTAGAGAAAAAATAAACTACCCCCAACATGATTCCTAAACAAAAAGTATATATTACTTGTGTAACTGTTCCTAAAATAAAATATGGCTGCCCTATTAAATTCAACAAATGCATAAGAGCAAAAATGAAAGATGACGTAACAATTCCTTTCCATACAGATTTTTTACACACTTCGTATTTTTCAACTATCATATTTTGAATAATTCCACGAAAAACAAGTTCTTCAAATATTACGCCTAGCATAGTATTCATGAAGAAAGATATCACCTGCAAAGTAGAAATTGTATTTGAAAAATCAATGCTCAAGAAATTTAATATTGCAAGTATCATACTTGCAATAAGAAGATACCAGCCCTTAAAAACCATATTCATATTCTTTAATCTTGTTGTTAAATTTTTTGGCTTACCTATTCTCTTGATTACAAGGATTGCCAGTAATATGACTATTATATAAATAATGGATTCATAATAGGGTTTCTTATTATCTTTATTTAAAAACATTAATATTTGTAATGGTAAAATTGTGAAAAATAAAGTTATTGCTATATTTTTCAAAGTATTATCTTTTTGGGTTAAGCTATTCATAATTATCCTCCCTTAAATACAACCTGGATCTTATAGAAAATTATACTATTGTTTAGATAAACATTTCAAGTTTCATTTAATTAATCTTTCAAAAAAACTGCTGCATGAAGCATATCCGGTATTTACCTGATATGTTTCATGCAGCAGCTTTTCTCTTATATTATAATTCCAAACCCTGTTTAGCCCCTGACAGATACAAAAAGTCGCCCCTTGTATTTGCTCAGTACCACAGCCAGTATATTTCCCATAATTCCGCAGGAAATCACCTCACCGATTCCAACCGTAAGCATCATAAACGGAATTGGCAGAACAACGCCGTAAGCATAGCGCAGTACAAAAGGAACGATCACAATATTTGCCAATATAGGAGGCAGAACTGCGATGATTCTGTGGCATTTTCTGAGCTGGTAAGTACCTACTGCACCAATCAGAGTTGCAATACTTCCGAAAATAATATCCGGCAGAACTGCGCCTCCGGTGATGTTGCCTATGAGACAGCCTACAAACAGTCCCGGGATTGCCGCAGGTGTGAAAATTGGCAGAATTGTCAAAGCTTCTGCCACCCGAACCTGCACTTCTCCAAAGCTGAAAGGTGCAAATATCATAGTCAGCACCACATAGATAGCAGCAATCATGGCTGCCTGGGTTAAAAAGGTTACACTTTTGTTTTTCATATTCTGTTTTCTCCTTTAGTTTTGTTTTACGAGTGGAAGGTCACGAACACTCGATTCATTTAACGGCGGGAATCGCCGGAAAGCCCGTTAAGACCTTGGTTTTTTGGGCTTTGCTACGGGTGGTAGTATAGCATGGAGAGAGGTAAAAATCAAGATTTGTCCAAAATTTGTCCAACTTGGGATTTATATGGGCCCATAAGTTAAAACAATTTTTGAGACAGATTTTAATGAATCTGGTATACTAAAATCAGTATAAAAGAAAGAACTCGTTAAAAAAGATAAAAGAACATTTCCAGAAGAAATTAAGGTATGGAAAAACTTAGTTTCTACAGAAATGTTCTTATTGTTTGTTAGAAAGGACGACAGCAGTCAAATCACTACTGACAGTAAAATTTTTAACTGCTTATACTACTGAATTCCCTGTTCACGTCTTCTCTTTAATTCTACTACATTTTCATTAATTACCTTCTTAGTCAGCGGATACAAGAAAATCAACCCCAGAGCGACAAGGACGTAGACAACCGCCGGAATACAGGTTGCTAAGGAATACAGGGAAGCTTTTACTTCCGCAGTCTGCACAGCTCCTGTCGTTGTATCAAACGCAATCATTTCCAGCACTAAACCACTCAGGCCACTTCCCAGAGCCTGTCCGATCTTACGAGAAAAAGAATAGGAAGCATATACAGTTCCATCTTCTCTGGAATGCGTTATAATCTGCTGATAATCAATAACATCTGACACGTGTGCCCATACAGTCATGGTCCAGAATCCATATGCAAAAGAATTAATCATTGCAAATGCCAGATAAACCCACACATTTGTCACGCGTAAAAAGAACAAAATAAACTGTGTAGCAGATGCAAACAGAAATAATACCGCCGAGGCCTCTTTCTTTCCGAATTTATCCGTAATGCTTGCAATAAACGGTGCCATTAACAATGACAGTCCAATTCCTATCATTGACATCAGAGACAAAGCAGTTTTGCTGTTGAAGCAGTCAATATATACATACTGTGATAACCCGTTTGTGACATTGGAATTAAGCATCAGCAATATAGAGCACAGAATCAGAACTATCAGCGCTTTATTCATAAAGATTCCCTTGAAAGTCTGTGCAAGTGATACTTTATTTATATTTGGTAGAACTTTTACACGTTCTGTTGTGTTCATATAGCAGATTGCATAGCAAATGAGTGCTGCAACAGAAAAGACACCTGCTATTAAAGTAATTTTGGAACCTACTACAATCTGATTTCCGTTTGCATCAGTGGAATAGATAATAAGTGGAACTACTACACCGATAAACAAACTGGAAAATGTTCCGCCGAGAGAACGCCATGTAGAAAGAGAAGCTCTTCCTTTGGGTTCTTCCGTCAATGCTGCTGCCATAGAACCATATGGGATATTGATGGAGGTATAAAACACGGATCCCCACAAAATATAAGTAACCCACATCAATATAATCTTTATAGTCATCGGTGCTCCGGCAAGTCCTGACTGATACATCAGGAAGTTGGCAAGTGCCACCGGTCCCGCCATTCTGCGTATCCACGGACGAAATCTTCCATCCTTTGCCGGTTTGCAGGTATCCACGATTCGCCCCATTGTAACGTCTGTAAATGCGTCCAACAGCTTTGAAAAAAGAAGCATAGCGCCCACAAGTGCGGCATTAATTCCCATAACCTTCGTGTAAAACACAAGGATATATGAGCTTGCAAAATTAAACATCAGGTCATTTCCCAAGTCTCCAAACAGATACCCGACTTTGTCTCTCATGCCAAAGGGTCTTTCTATGGCATTTGTTTGTTTCTTCATATGTAATATTCTCCTTCCTTTTTACGCAGTTCTTTTCAGTACTTTGTTTTTTTATTTTAAGAAATTACTGTATGCAAAAATAGAAATTTTTTTCTAACTTTTAGCACATATCTATAAAACACAAAAATAAAATGCTATAATGCTATACGGAAAATAAAAAAATCATTCTGAACAGGAGGCTCTGTACATATGGATACTCAAAAAACAGACATTACCTTAACACCCCCATCCAACATTCCTTCACGCATAGAAGCAGTCAAAGATTTTCTGCGTTTGATTCGCCAAATATCAGATACCAGTTATTTCTATCTTTCTGCTGACCAGAAAATGCATGACTATATTCCCGAACCTACCTGTCCGGAATTGATCCGTACTTATATTTTAAGGTTTCTAGGCAATACAGAATTATTTCGTCCCTGCCGTGAGGACGGTCTCCATTTTATTCTTGATTTCGGAATTCATATGATTGTCATCCCCCTCCCCTATTCCGAAGGCTATGTGATCTTAGGACCTCTGCGCTATAAACGTCCCGATCGAAATGAAATTTCCAGCTATGTGGAAAAACATCATCTGACACAAAATTACCATTATATTCTGGGTAGTTTTCTGAATTCCATTACCAGGGAGCATGCCAGCGGCAATCCTATTCGGTATATACGAAAACATATTTATCACATGAATGACACCAGACTCCCTGTAAAGCGGATTTCGTTAACAGAACTGCCGGAGACCTCCCCACCTCATATGGAGCATTCTCCAGAGACACCGGATATGCAGGAGATAGACCGGAAATATGAAATGGAGCTGGAACTGCGTGCACTGGTAGCCCAGGGGAAACGTCGGGAGGCCGGTATTCTTTTAGAATCCAGAGACCATACCCGATATTTCAGACACGGTGTTCTCAATTCCCTCATGCGACTTATGTCTTACAATATCATCTATAAGCAGGCATTGTTTCAAGCTGGACTTCCACCGGCCTTTATCGAACATATTTATGCATCATATATTCGTGATATTGCTTCGAATATGACAGAACTGGAAGAAAAAGAAACCATGTATTCTGCACGCATGCTAGATGATTACTGTAGTCTTGCACGAGATTATGCAGCACGGGATGTTTCTCGTCAGGTGCGAAAAATCATGAATTACATACTGTTAAATTATTCGAAAAAAATTACGGTCAATAGCATTGCCGAATATCTTCAGCTTACTCCGAATTATATCTCTGCACTGTTTAAAAAGGAACAGGGAATCACGCTGTCTACATACGTCAATCAGGTTCGTATTAATTCCAGTCTGACATTACTTGCCAATACGAACCTTCCTGTCAGCGAAATTGCAGAAAAGGTTGGAATTGGAGACTACAATTATTTTTCCCGTATATTTAAAAAAATTATGGGAACCACTCCTGCTTCATATCGAAAGAACTATCGACAGCTTGCCCAGTCTGTATATGATGGAAATACAGTGCTTAAGCCTTATATTTAGCACATTTCTAAATTGATTTGTAGAATTGTACTACTATTTATAGTTTCCATGGTTTTTCTTGATTTTTATGCTTGTTATAATAAACAAAAAACTAGGAGATAACGTTATGAGAAAACAAATAAAACTCAATTCCGACTGGCTTTTTTCAAAAGAAGATCAGCTTGATTTTTGCAAAAATCAAATTTCCGCTGACTCCGCAGAAAAAGTAGAAATCCCTCATACCTGGAATCAGTTTGATGGACAGGACGGTGGAAACGACTATTACCGTGCCGGATGCTGGTATCAAAAATATCTGAATCTGCCCCAGATTTCTGAAACAGAAGAATTGTATCTCGAATTCGGAGCGATAAATAGTGTTGCGGATGTTTATCTAGGTGGAAAACATCTAGGAACCCATTCCGGCGGATATTCCGCATTTCGTTTTGACATCACCCGTTTTGCCGGACAGAAAAGAATTCTGCTGGCAGTACGGGCCGATAACAGTGATAATCCGAACGTATATCCGAGAACTGCAGATTATACTTTTTTCGGCGGTATCTACCGTGATGTAACCCTCTGGACGGTTCCAAAAACACACTTTGCCATGAACCACTTTGCTTCCTCCGGAATCTACATTGATACACAGTTAGAAAAAAAAGATGCCATAATTACGATTCGAAGTGAAGTAGAACACGCCGTTCCCAATATGCAGGTACGGTACGAAATCCTGCATACAGACGGTTCCTCTGCGGCACAGCTGACAACTCCATGGAGCGATGCTACCTCTGCACTTGTGCTGGAACATCCTCATCTTTGGAACGGCCGTCCTGATCCCTACCTCTATACATTACGTTCCACACTTTTGGACAAACAGGGGGGCATTCTGGATCAGTTAGATATATCATTTGGTATCCGCAGTTTTGAAGTTAGCCTTGAAAACGGTTTCTTCCTGAACGGTGTATCCTATCCGCTCCACGGAGTATCCCGTCATCAGGACCGTAAAGATAAAGGTTGGGCCATTGGAAATGCCGAGCACGAAGAAGATATGGAATTTATCAGGGAAATCGGAGCCACCTCCATCAGGCTTGCACACTATCAACATGCTCCTTATTTCTATGATCTTTGCGACAAGAACGGAATGGTTGTATGGGCCGAGATTCCGTTTATTTCCCAGATGTCAAAGACACCGGCAGCAAATGAAAATCTGATTAGTCAGATGAAGGAACTCATTCTTCAGAATTATAATCATCCTTCTATTTGCTTCTGGGGGTTACAGAATGAAACAACCATTCAAAATCCTGTGGACAACGGTGAAGATCATGAACTTACTGCCATGGTGCAGCAGCTTCACAAATTATGCAAAGAACTGAATCCAGCTCGTCTAACTACACAAGCCTGCCTTGGAAATGTATCTGGGGACAACTCACTGGTCAGCATATCTGATTTAGTTTCCTATAACCATTATTATGGCTGGTATATCGGTGAAGCGGAGCAGCTCGGTGACTGGTTTGACGAATTTCACGCAAAATATCCGCAGACTATCGTTGGATTATCAGAGTATGGTGGTGATGGCTCTATCCGTTATCACAGTGATAAACCGCGAGTAAACGACTATACAGAAGAATATCAGGCATTGCTCCACGAAAAACAAGCTGCTATTTTGGAAGCACGTCCTTTTGTATGGAGCTATTATATCTGGAATATGTTTGATTTTGGAAGTGACCGCCGTGATGAAGGTGGAGCCCCGGGAATCAATCAAAAAGGACTTATAACATACGACCGCAAACACCGCAAGGATACATTTTATCTCTATAAAGCCTATTGGTCTGATGAACCGTTTGTGCATATCTGTGGGAATACATATGTCAACCGTACCACAGTAGAACGGGAAATCAAAATTTACTCCAATCAGCAGAAAGTTACATTGTATATAAACAATACAAAAATAGGCACAATAAAAGGCGAGAAGATATTCCGTTTCCAAGTATGTCTGGCTCCCGGAAAGAACGTAGTGATGGCTACTGCTGAGGGAATTTCTGGAAATGCAGAAGAAACTCTGGTTCTAAATGGAGTAGAAAAATCTGACAAATCGTATAAAATGACGGAATTGGAAGGAAAAGCCGGTATTGTAAACTGGTTCGAGAACGCAGATGATTTTCACTTTGTCTATGGCAGCTATTCTGTAAATGACAGGGTTGCCGATATTTTGGAAAATGAAGATGGGCGTACGATCTTAGAAAAATATTTTTCTCCGATCATAAAAATGGAAATACTGGAGATGTATAAAAACTTCAAACTTGCTAAATTGATTTCAAAGATTAGAAAAGTTTTTTCTTCAGAAATGGCCGCGAAATTAAATGATGAGCTGAGTAAAATTCCAAAACCAGAAACAGACGCGGAATAATCGAATTTCAGAAGGATTATGAAAAGTAGGATATATCAGTCCTAAATATGGAGCATATCATCTCCTACTAAAAAGGACATTTGGTTATTTTTAATACCATATAAGTGTAAGAGATTAAGCATATTATAAGTGCTTTATCCTCTGCACTTATTTTTTTGTGATAAGGGAGTGATTGGCCAGTATAGTGGCTCAGTTGTCAACACAAAAATCTAAGATTTTTATAATGAACTGATATGGTTGATAAGTTACAAGGGGCATTGGGAGAATTGTAGAACACTCCCTAGATCCACATATGCTAAGCTACATACGGTAACAGCGATGAATCCATAAAAAAGCAAGAACAGTACGGGCTGCTTCACACTTTTCCAAGGTCTTCTCTATGAAAACTTCATAGATTTTGCTCTTCTGCAGTCCATACTGATTCCCCTAATTTTGTGACTCTTTCCTTATTTTTGAACCTTTTTCAAATACAACTCATCCAGGCTTATTTTACACGTTTAAGATTTTTCCTATAAACTCCGGATGTCTTCCATCTCGAATAAATACGGGTATCTTCTCCAGCGGTGCATCTGTAAGAATTTCCTGTCCGCCCTCGAAAATTTCCCCTGTATGAAGATCCGTCCATCTTGCCCCTTTCGGAAGATACACTTTTCTCTGCTCCGCGTCTTCGTAGACCATGGGCGCAATTAATAAATCACTGCCATACATATACTGTTCTTTCACATCCCAGGCCTTCTCATCATCCGGAAATTCATAAAACATAGTTCTCATTACAGGGCTTCCTTTTATATGAGCCTCTTTCATAGAGTCTCTTGTGTAATCTCTCATACATTCTCTGAACGAAATATATTTTTTTAGAATTTCATAAACCGTTTCTCCGAAACTCCATACCTCATTCTCCACTCCGGTATGACAGTTAGGCTGTCCATCACTCCCCGGCAGCATAGATGCAGGCATACGGTCTCCGTGAAGCCGCATAACCGGGCAAAAAGTCCCATATTCAAACCAGCGAACCAACAGTTTCCGAAATCTCTCATCTTTAGGATCTCCTCCTGCAAATCCGCCAATATCTGTAGTCCACCATGGAATTCCTGCTAATCCCATATGAAGTCCTGCACAAATCTGTTTCCGCAAATCTTCATAAGTAGAATGCACATCTCCGGACCATACTAAAGCACCATATCTCTGGCTTCCCGCCCATGCACAGCGAACTAAATTGACAATATTCTTCTGCCCTTGTTCCTCCATACCTTCATAAAAAGTTCTGGAATACATTTGAGGATAAATATTCCCCACCTGCACATTGGGTCCCATATGGTAGCGATAATTCTCAAAATCATAAACTCCAAATTCCGGTTCCGCTTCATCCAGCCAGAAAATCTGAATACCGTGGTCATAATAATTTTTCTTACATTTTTCCCACACAAATTTTCTGGCTTCCGGATTTGTCGCATCAAAGAAAAGGCTATCGCCCCCAAAGGTCATGGATATGTTTACACCCATCTCCGGCTTTACCAATAGATTTTTTTCCTTCATTTCTTCAAAGTTTTCGCTTCTTAAGTCAATCTGCGGCCATACAGATACCATCAATTTCACACCCATAGCCTCTAACTCTTTATTCATAGCTCCCGGGTCCGGGAAAAACTTCTCATCAAACCGGAAATCACCCATTCTTGGCCAGTGAAAAAAATCAATTACTATGACATCTAAAGGAATATTTCTTTTTTTATATTCCCGAGCCACATTTAAAACCTGTTCCTGATTCCAGTACCGTAGTTTGCACTGCCAGAATCCCAGACCATATTCCGGCATCATAGGCACCTTTCCCGTAGCTTCCGCATAGGCCTCTTCAATCTCGGCCGGTGTATCTCCAGCTGTAATCCAATAATCCAGTTGTTTCGTACTGTAGGCTTCCCACTGCGTTACGTTTTTCCCAAACGTCACCTTTCCCACCGCCGGATTATGCCACAAAAAGCCATACCCCCTGCTGGACAACAGAAAAGGCACACTGGCCTGAGAATTTCTATGCGCCAGTTCCAGAGAACAATATTTCAAATCCATGATTTCCTGTTGGTACTGCCCCATTCCAAACAGCTTTTCTTCTTCCTGACTTTCAAAACTAACCGTCAGTCTGTAATCACCGCCCAGAATCGGTTTGAATTTTCTGGCATGGAGGTTCAAAGCCCCATGCCAGCCCTGCTCTTCCAAAAGCAGACGATTCTCCTGGTTATAATAAGCAATCGTACCAGTTTTTGACCAAGGGTCTTCCGTCAAAACCGCCTTGATTTTTCCATTGATAATCACTCCCTGGTGCTGGCTGATTTCTACAACGGCTTCGTCTTCTTTTGATACAGGAAGCAGGGCATAATCTGTTTCCTGTATCTCGCCCATCATAGTACTGCGTACCCTTAAGCTGTTCCTGCCCCAGGGTTCTATTACCATTTTTTCTCCATTAAAGGTCCATATTAACTTGTTTTTTGCTCTGCTGATTCGTCCCATAACCTTCTCCTTACAGTTTTTCTCCGACAATTCTCTCTTCTCACTAAACTGATTTTCTTATTATCCTTTTACAGCACCAATCATAACTCCCTTTTCAAAGTATTTCTGGATAAATGGATAAACACATAAAATCGGCAAAGTAGATACAATAATTGCCGCATATTTTACCTGTTCTGCAAACATTTGTCCATAACCTCCGGCCCCGGCTCCGGTTCCGTTTGCAAAGGCCTCATTCAAAAGAAGGATACTTCTTAAAACAATCTGTAAAGGGTCATTGTCATTATTACTGTTAAACATCAAAGCATTAAAAAAATCATTCCAGTGATATACCGCATAGTACAAAATAAGGACTGCAATCACTGCCTTGGAAAGCGGAATTATCACAGAAAAGAAATATTTAAAGTGAGAACACCCATCAATAACTGCCGCTTCATATAAATCATTTGGTATCGAGCTTTCAATAAATGTTCTTGCAATAATCAGATTATAAGTATTGACCAACACCATGACAACCAGAATAGTCTTTGTGCTGATTAATCCTAAAGAACTGATTGTCATATAAAGAGGTACCAGGCCTCCGCTGAAAAACATGGTAAATACAAAGTAAAACATAATCTTTCCCCTGCCTTTAAAATCCGGCCTGGATAAAGCATAGGCTGCAGGCATGGTAACCGCCATATTCAAAGTAGTTCCAACCACTACATAAAAGATAGTGTTTAAATAACCCTTCCAAATACGCGCATCTTGAAGAATCTGCTCAAATCCGTAAAAATTAATATCCTTTGGCCAAAAGATTACCTTACCCTGATTTACCAGATTTGAATTGCTGACAGATGCAATGATGACAAACCAAAGAGGATATACGATAATAATAAAAACCACAATACTCAAAATCAGTACCGCTGCATTAAAAATCCGGTCACTCATTGATTTCTCTTTGATTACATTTCTTTTTCCTGACATTTCTATTCCTCCCTACATCAATCCGGTTCCTGTCACCTTTTTAGACAGGTGGTTGGTTACCATCAAGAACACAAAGTTAATCACCGTATTAAACAGACCTACAGCCGCACCAAAGCTAAACTGGGTGGATTTAATACCCACGGTATATACATAAGTAGAGATAACCTGGGAAGCACCAAGATTCAGCCTGTTCTGCATCAGGAACACTTTATCAAATCCTACATTGAGAATATTTCCCATATTCAGAATCAACACAATCATAATCGTAGGAAGGATTGCCGGAAGGTCTACATGAAGCATGGTCTGCCAACGGTTCGCACCGTCAATTTTGCATGCATCATACAACTGCGTATCCACAGATGACAAGGCCGCAATGAAAATAATACTGTTCCATCCCATGGTCTGCCATACACCGGACAGTACATATACTGGCATAAAGGCTTTTTCTGACCCCATTAAATTGATATTTTCGTTTACCAGATGAATCCCTTTTAAAAATCCATCAATAACACCTGTTCCATCAGCCAGCATAATACGCAGGATTGATACCATAACAACCACAGAAATAAAATAAGGAATGTAAACCGTTGTCTGCACGACCCTTTTCCACTTTTTATTCCGAAGCTGATTAATTACCATGGCAAGAATAATCGGAACCGGAAATCCAACTACAATACTGGCAAAAGCAATGACAAAGGTGTTTTTTAAAGTTACAAAAAACATAGGGCTTTCAAAATATTGTTTGAAATATTTCATCCCGGCCCACGCGCCTCCGGCAATTCCTTTCGTAAAATCATAATCACGAAAAGCTAATTGAATACCATACATAGGAACATAACAGAAAATAAAAATGTACAGCATAGCCGGAAAAAGCATCACCCACAACTGCCAGTTTTTATAAAAATATTTTTTTGCTTTCATCCTACCTCTCCCTTTCTGTTCAATCCATAAGAAATACGAAAAGAGCTGCAGCACGCATGGATATGCAGTTTATGCAGCAGCCCTTTTACTCTTATTCTCCTAAATAATTATCAAATGCATTTTGGCGAATCTTCAATACTTCTTCAAGTCCCGCATCTTTAACACTCTGTACATAAGAATCCCATTCCGCATCAATATCAGCTTCTCCTGTAATCCATAAAGACCACTTGTTATCAATAATATTATTGATATTCGCCTGGTTCATGGCCATTGTATTCTGTTCTTCATCCGTATATTTCATAAAGAGCTGCGGATAATAAATATTTTCGTTATTTTTTGATAAGGCCTGTTCATAAACAGTTCTCTCATTTAGGGCGTTTTCCATATCTTGAGACATTTCAATATCTACATCTTTACGGATATACATAGGTCCAAAATCAGCAAATGTACTGGTCCATTTCCAGGTTCCCGGGTCCATCTCTTCATCCTGCGGAGGCAGCACTTTATAATGATTATCATCTACTTTTTCCACACATCCATCGGAAATACCCCCAAACAGAACTTCTACGGATTTTGTTTTGTCATAGAAACCATCAATAAATTTCATAGCAGCTTCTTTATCTGCACATTTTGCGCTCATAGCCACACGGTCTGCCTGCATATTCAACTGGTCCACATCATAATTCCAGTAAGTTTCATAAGTGCCCGCCTTCACTCCATCATCATAAACCAAAGGAGCTACTGCAATATACTGGTCTGACAAAGCACCAAATTTATCTGTCTCCTCCCATCCAAAGCATGCACCTACCAGAGCATCTCCATTTTCATTTCCTCTGGATAAGGATTGATAAGCAGAATAGTCATTGGTAATAGCATTTTTGTTAATCAGACCTTCGGAGTACCAACGATTCATGGTCTTAATAAAAGATTTATAGCGTTCATCAATAGCATAACATTTTACTGTTTTATCTTCTACAAAATATCCGTCTGTTGCGATATCTGTAAGCTGGATGCCCAAAGACGGAAGCAATTTTAACAGAGAATAGGCAGAGTTAAACCAAGCATTATTTCCGCCATATGCATTGTAATCTAATGGAATTTCATCACTCGGGTCTCCATTTCCATTGGCATCTTCTTTTTCAAAGGCTTTTAAAACTTCTTCAAATTCTGAAAACGTGGTAGGCACTTCCAGCCCCAAATTATCCAGCCATGTTTTGTTTAGGAACAATACTGTGTTAGTTTCTGGCCATACGGTCTGCATCTTGGGAATGCTATAGATTTTTCCGTTTCCTGCTGTTGCCAGAACTTTTGTATCCGGAACTTCTGTAAACATTTCCTGGATATTGGGTGCGTTTTCCTCGATTAAAGGAGTTAAATCTTCAAACAGTCCCGTATATTTCGTATAATCTGCTGCGTTAGTTGCATTAAAAAGCAAATCCGGAATATCTCCGGAAGCAAATCTGGTGGATTTTACAGTTTCCCAATCCTGACGAATCTGTTCCCACTCAATCTCCACGCCGCACTCTTCTTCCAATTCCTGCACCCATTTCATGTCTTCCACATCCTGAGTGGCCGAATGAGATACAAACAATGCTTTTAATTTTGTTTTGCCATCCGCTGTCTTTTCGGGTTCACTGCTGCCGCCTTTACCACAGCCTGCCAGCATACTCATAACCATAACCCCCGCCAACAACATAGATACTACTCTTTTCTTCATACCTCTTCCTCTCTTTCCTTATTTTTAATCTTTTTTCTTTAAATACAACTCATCAAAAATCCGGCACACCCCTTTTTTACACTGAAACTTCAACCGGACTTTTCCCTCTTCTGAAAAACACCCTTTCTCCAACGGAATCTCCAAAATACCAAATTCTTCCTGTCCCTCCGGCACATCAATATCCTGCTGAAAACCTCCGGAAGCCAAAAGTGTAAAGACGCTTCCCCTGTCTCTTCTGGAAAGAGTCATGCATAAAACAGCCCCATCTTTCTCACCCTGCATTTCATAGGAAAACCAGCCATTTTCCCTACAATATCTGGTTGAATGTCCGTCTACGATATCCGAATCTGTAAATTCTCCCTGAATGTGATGTGCAAGTTCATATTGGTCATTTCCCACCGGGAGCACATCCAACTGCTCCCTTTTCAGTCTGTATCTTCTTTCTTCCTGCCCTTTAATGGCCTCCAGTTCTTTAGAGCCTTCTGGATAAACCAGCCAGTAAATGCCGTAACGCTCCTGATAGCGCAGATAATGAGGAATAAAAACCAGCGTCTTCTCTTGATTTTTCAAAGTAAACTGCATTTTTCCAGGGGTCTTTTTCA
Source organism: Candidatus Blautia stercoravium (assembly GCA_019114495.1). GTDB lineage: Bacteria > Bacillota > Clostridia > Lachnospirales > Lachnospiraceae > Blautia > Blautia stercoravium. The sequence continues at coordinate 93 of DXFK01000114.1, read as the reverse complement.
GAAAATGTCCGGGATTTCGATAAAATTCTTCTAAATTTTCTTCTTTTAACACAATATAATCCGGAAGAAGTATTTCTTTCTGCGGAACCAATA